>JAJFUV010000108.1 GCA_021372245.1 Terriglobales bacterium | reverse complement strand
ATAGAGCGGTAGGGCGGGCTGTAAGGCCCGCCCTACCGGCTAAGTCTACAGTTTCGGATTCCGCTTAGAACTCCAGGCGGACACCCATGGTGATTACGCGCGGCCCATTCATGGCGCTGGTGGCACGCCCATAGTTCGCGTTACCGATCGTCCCGTTGATGTTGCCGAACGACGTCCGGTTAAAGATGTTGAACGCATCCGCCCTGTAGGTGAAGCGTACCGACTCCCAAATATTGAACGTCTTGGAAATCGAAATGTTCTCTTGTCGCCACCAGGGATTGCGGTTCTCCGTGTTGAACATGGAGGCGGTCCCCAGTGTGTAAGCCGGTGTGTTCACGTACGGCGCACTAGCACCGTAATTGAACCAGCGGATGTTCGGGTTATCCGGATCCAGGTCGCCCGAAGAAACGCCGGACTTGATGGCGTAACCTGTCGCGGTGGCCTTCTGGACCGGCGAGAAGATGGTCGAGGAGAGTTGATTCGTCGCAGAACTGATCTGGATCAGGGTGCCGCTACGGTACTGCTGCGTGCTGGCGATGTTCCAACCGCCCACCACCAAGTCCAACGCGCGGCCGGCGGAACTGAGATACCGCTTGCCCTTGCCGAACGGCAACTGATAGCTGGTGATGATGTTCACGAAGTGCGGGATGTCCATGTACATGAAGGACTTTGCGTCCTTGAAGTTGTAGGCATCCTGCGCCTGCACCTGCCCGCCCTGACTGAAGATCTGCCGGTAGCTCATCAGTGATAGGTTCTTGGACCAAACCCAGCTTCCCATCACGTTCAGGGCACCGAACCGGCGCTCAATCTTGGTCTGAAGGGAGTCATACCAAGCTTGGCCCACGCCCGCGTTCACGCTAACGACGGTGCCGAACTGCGGGAATGGACGCAAGGACTGGGCCACCGTGCCGCTGTTGCCCCAAGCTGCCACGAAATTCGTGAACGGCGCGGTATACGTGGTGTTGGCCAGCTTTGTAGTAAGGGTCGAACCGAGCGACAGGTTGCTGGTCGGAAGTTGGTTCATGTAAATGGTTGAGTTCAGGCCTTTGGCACGATTGCCCACATAGGCGGTCTCGAACAACCAGTTCTTGAACTCGTGCTGGATGGTGAAGCTCCAATTGTAAATGCGCGGAGCCTTGCCATAGTTGTCGCCCTGGAAATAGACAGCGGTGCCGAAGTTGTCGAACGAGGGATCGATGCGCGGCGGTGATTTGTAGCCCAGCGGCTGCGGAACGCTGCGGGTGTCATCCCAATAAAACGCTGGATTGATCCCGTCGCCGGACGAGGCGTAGCTGCCGTTGAAGCCATCCGTGCAGCCGCAACCGCCGTTGCCGAGCGTCTGGTAGAAAATCCCGTATCCGCCGCGAATCACGGTCCTGCTAGCCAGCCGGTAGGCAAAACCAACGCGAGGACCGAAATCGGACCAATCAGTCGGGTAGAGGCGCTTCTTACCCGTACGGCCGGGGCCCGAGCCTGCGTAAATCAGCGCGCCGGGAAGATTATCGGCGCCCGGATTGGGCTTGTTCGGATCCAGATTTGAGTAGTTCCCATCCACCATGTGCCAACCGATCGGCACTTCGTAGCGCATGCCGTAATCCAAGGTGAACCGCGGCGTGATCCGCCAGGTATCCTGCCAGAAACCGGCGTGGTAGCCGTAGCGGATGTTTCCCGGCGTGTAGTTCGAGTCACCCTGCGTACCGGTGTTCACAGCTCCCAGCAGGAAGCTGGCGAACGCGTTGCCGGTGGTGCCCAAGGCCGTCGGAAGGGCCGTCTGCACGCGGCTAAAGTTGTAGGAGCCGTTCTGCCCCGCCCTGTCGTCGTACGGGGTAGCCAGGCGCCGGATATCCCAGCCCATCTTGTACTCGTGCTTGCCACGGGTCCAGGTCAACTGCTGGCTCACGTGATACGTCCGGTTGTACTGATAGCCGTTGTTCACCTTGCCCTGGTTCATGCCGTAGGACTGCAAGTTGTCCGTGGCGAAGCTGATGTAGGGCGTCGCATCGGGGTCTCCCGAAAGTTTGAACCCGAACTTCGAACCCCAACCATTCTGCAGCGGATTGTTCCACGGGGCCCGATCCTGCGTGAAGGCGAAGGTGGTATGTAACAGCACAGTGGGATTTATAATCCAGTCGTCGTTGACGCGGTACAACTGCGGCTTCTGATAGCTCGACAAGCCGTTGCTCAACGGTCCGGGCAGGTACTGATCCGAATTGCTGAGCTGGTTGCGGAAAGTCATGAAATAGCTGATGCGGTTGTTGGACGTGATGGAGTGATCGGCCTTGATGGTGGCGATGTAGTCGTCCAATGTCGATGTCGTGATCCAGTCAAAGTTGGAGGTGACACCAGAGCGATTGACCGCCGGGATTTGCGGCAGGATCTTGCCGCTGATACTGCTAAACCGGCTGGTCGGGATGATGTTGTTTGCAAAGGGAAGCCGACTGTTGCCTGACGTAGTGGCCGGGTCGTAGATGGTGGCCACTTCACTGAAATTTCCCGACCGCATCAGCGTGGTCGGCAGCGTTTCGCCACTATTGTAGGTGATGGTAGCAGGGCGGATGTCCTTGGCATACGTGAAGTAGAAGAACGTGCGGTTGCGCCCGTCATACACCTTGGGGATATAGACCGGACCGCCGGCGGTACCACCCTCTTCGTTGTAACGTTCCTTGGCCCGGAAGCCGGGGGTACGGCCCACGGTGTGGTTCGATCCCCAACCGGCGGCGTTGAAGATGTCGCGCCGGACGTTTACGAAGGCGGAGCCGTGCACTTCGTTGGAGCCGCTCTTGGTGACCAGCAACTCGAGGCCGCCACCCAAGCGGCCGTTTTCAGCCGCGAAACTCGATGTGACTAGCTTGAACTCCTGGAATGCTTCGAAGCCCGGGAAGGTGAAGGAAACGCCGCCGGACTCGGGATTGATGATGCTCCCACCATCGATCTGGATTTCCTTGGCGCGGCCAATGGAGCCATTGATGCTGGTTTCGCTGCTGCTGTTGACACCGGGCATGTAGCCCAGCAGACTCTCGGCGTTGCGCAGGCCACCCGTGAAAATGGGCAGGCTCTGGACCAACTGCGGGCTCATGTTCTGCCCGCGTGAGGCTGTCGTGGTCTCGAGCAGCGGAACTTCCGCTTTTACCTCGACGCTCTCGGCCACGTCACCGATCTCCAGCTTCACATCCATCGTGTTGCGCAAGGCAACGCGAATTTCGATGTTCGTCTGAACATTCTTCTTGAAACCGGGCTGCGTGACGGTCAGCGTATAGGGACCGGCTGGCAGCGTTGGAAACACGTACAGACCGGCAGCCGTCGTGACTGTTTCGTAGTCACGATTGGTCGGCACGTGATTAGCGACAACTTTCGCGCCCGGAACCACGGCACCGTTGGGGTCGGTAACCGTGCCGGACATGGAGCCTGACGTCGACTGCGAATACACCGCGGTAGCGGTGAGACACAGGAGCGCCAGGAACAGAATGCAGAGTTTGGATAACCTCATTACCTGTCGTCCTTTCGTCAATTCGCCGAGGGTGACTGAGTCGGCCTAGCCAAAGCGAGCAAGACAAACCCATCTCGTGCGAAATCTAACCTCAAAGCTGGGTACTACAGCATCATAGACTAGGACTGGCCTCAAAGCAACGAAAATTAGCAATTTTCACGCGAGAAACCCAAACTGAACGCATTAAGTTGAAGAAAGTCCGTAATGACCCTGGGCGATTGGAGGTTCGCAAGAAGTCACTAAGTACGTAACCGTTCGACTCACACAGAAAAGACAAAACGGGGCCGGGTTTGCGCCCGGCCCCGTTTTGGTTAAAAGGTTACTGTTTCGGATCCCGCTTAGAACTCCATGCGGAGACCCATGGTGATGACACGCGCACCGTTCTGCGGACCGGTGACGCGTCCGAAATTGGCGTTCCCAATGGTCCCGTTCACACCACCGAACGACGTGCGGTTGAAGATGTTGAACGCATCCGCGCGGTAGATGAAGCGCACCGATTCCCAAACAACGAAAGTCTTGGAAATCGAAACGTTCTCCTGCCGGAACCAGGGGTTCCTGGCTTGCGTGTTGAACATGGACGCGGTACCCAGCGTGTACGCCGCGGCGTTCGTATAGGGAGCGCTGGCGCCGTAGTTGAACCAGCGGATGTTCGGGTTGTCCGGATCCAGGTCGCCCGAAGAAACGCCGGTCTTGATAGCGTATCCCGTCGCGTTGGCTTTCTGGAGCGGCGCGAAAGTGGTCGAAGCCAGTTGGTTCGTCGCGGACTTGATCTGTACCAGACCGCCGCTGCGATACTGCTGCGTGCTGGCGAGGTTCCATCCGCCCACCAACAGGTCCATTGCGCGGCCGGCGGAGCTGAGGTACCGCTTCCCCTTGCCAAACGGCAACTGATAGCTGGTGATGATGTTCACGAAGTGCGGGATGTCCATGTACATGAAGGACTTCGCATCGTTGATGTTGTAGGCATCCTGCGCCTGCACCTGCGAGCCCTGGCTGAAGATCTGCCGGTAGGTCATGAGCGAGAGGTTCTTGGACCAAACCCAGCTTCCCATCACGTTCAGGGCGCCGAACCGGCGCTCGACCTTGGTCTGCAGGGAGTCGTACCAACTCTTGCCAACGTCCGAGTTGACCTCAACCACTGTGCCGTACTGCGGGAACGGACGAAGCGACTGCGCTACCGTCGCGCTCTTGCCCCAATTCATGAAGCTGGAGAAAGGCAGCCCGTAGCTTGTGCTGCCGATGTTAGTGGTGAGAGTCGAACCGAGAGCCAGGTAGCTGGTAGGTAGCGTGTTTGCGTAAATGGTGGAGTTCAAGCCGTGCCCGCGGTTGCCCACGTAAGCGGTCTCGAACAGCCAGTTCTTGAACTCGTGCTGGATGGTGAAGCTCCAGTTGTAAATGCGCGGAGCTTTGCCGTAGTGGTCGCCCTGATAGTAGATGCCACTGTTGAAGTTGTCGAAAGTGGGGCTGATGAACGGCGGCGCCTTGTAGCCGGCTGGCTTAGGCACGGCGCGCGTCTCGTCCCAATAGAAGGCCGGGTTGAGGCCATCGGAGGATGCGGAGTAGCTGCCGTTGAAACCGTCCGTGCAGCCGCAACCGCCGTTGCCGAGGGTCTGATAGAACATCCCGAAACCGCCGCGAAGGACGGTCTTGCTGGCGAGCCGGTACGCAAAACCAGCGCGCGGACCGATGTCCGAGAAGTCGGTCGGATAGAGCCGCTTCTGGCCAGTACGGCCGGCGCCGCTACCCGCGAAGACCAGCGCGCCGGGGATGCCGTCCACCCCAGCATTGGGCTTGGCCGGATCCAGGTTCGAATAGTTGCCATCCTGCATGTGCCAGCCGATGGGCACTTCGTAACGGACGCCGTAGTCGAGCGTCAACCGGGGAGTGATCCTCCAGGTGTCCTGCCAGAAACCGGCGTGATACCCGTACCGGATGTGTCCAGGAGTGTAATTTGAATCGCCCTGCGAGCCGGTATTGGCGGCACCGAGCAGGAAACTGGCGAAAGCGTTGCCAGTGGTGGACTGCGCCGTCGGCAATGCCGTCTGAACGCGGCTGAAGTTGTAGGAGCCGTTCTGTCCGGCGCGATCATCAGCCTCGGTCCGCAGACGGCGGATGTCCCAGCCCATCTTAAACTCGTGCTTGCCGCGAGTCCAGGTCAACTGCTGGCTCACATGGGTGGTCCAGTTGTCCTGGCGGCCGCCGTTGATTTTGCCCTGGTTCATGCCCCACGAAGTGAGGTTATCCGTGGCAAAGTTGACAATCGGCGTGGCATCGACATCGCCCGAAAGATTGAAGCCGAACTTCGAGCCGTAGCCGTTCTGCAGTGGGTTGTACCAGACATTGCGGTCGCGTGTGAAACCGTATGTCGTGTGCAACAGTATGGTGGGCGACAGGATCGCATCATAGTTCACGCGATACATGTCCGGTTTCTGGTAGCTATCCAAGCCGTTGCTCAGCGGTCCAGGCAGGGTCGAGTTGTTGCTTTCCAGATAGTCGCGCTTGCTCATGAAGTAGCTGATACGGTGGTTGGTCGTGATGGAGTGATCGGCCTTGATGGTCATCACCCAGTCGTTCTTCGTCGCCTCGCTGATGTAGTCGAAGTTGTTGGTGACCGAGCTATTCGTAGGCGTGGGAATATATTGCATCATCTTGGTGCTGATGCTGCTGAACCGGCTGACCGGGATCCGGTTGCCGGCGAATGGCATACGAATATTGCCTGAAGTAGTGGACGGATCATAAATGGTGGAGACTTGGCTGAAATCGCCAGTCCGCATTGCTGCCGTCGCCACCGTCGGGCTGCCGTACCCAATAGTAGCCGGACGGATGTCTTTGGCATACGTGAAATAGAAGAAAGTGCGGTTGCGGCCATCGTACACTTTGGGGATCCACACCGGGCCACCGGCGGTGCCGCCCTCTTCGTTGATCCGTTCCTTGGCGCGGAAACCAGGGGTGCGGCCAACGACGTGGTTACTATTCCAACCGGCGGCGTTCAAAACATCGCGCCGAAGGTTCAGGAAGGCCGAGCCGTGCACTTCGTTGGTACCGGACTTGGTAACCATCAGCTCAAGGCCGCCGCCCAAACGGCCGTGCTCGGCGTTGAAGCTCGAAGTGACCAGTTTGAACTCCTGGAAGGCTTCGAAGCCCGGGAAGTAGAACACCGTGCCGCCGGACTCCGGAATCGTCAGGCTGGCGCCGTCGATCATGACTTCCTTGGCGCGCCCGTTCGAACCGTTGATGCTCAGTTCGCCGTAGCTGTTCACGCCGGGCATGTAGCCGACGAACGCTTCGGCGCTGCGCAGACCGCCCGTAAAGATGGGCAGGCTTTGCACCAACTGCGGGCTGATGTTCTGCCCGCGCATGGCCGTCGTCGTCTCGAGCAGCGGAACTTCCGCCTTTACTTCGACGCTCTCGGCCACGTCGCCGATTGCCAGCTTCACATCCATCGTGTTGCGCAACGCAACGCGAATTTCGATGTTCGTCTGGACGTTTTTCTTAAAGCCCGGCTGCGTGACGCTCAACGTATACGGGCCGGCGGGTAATGTCGGAAACACGTACAAACCGGCGGCCGTCGTGACCGTTTCATAAGCACGGCCGGTCGGCTGGTGCGTGGCGACAACTTTTGCGCCCGGAATCACGGCCCCGTTGGGGTCGGTGACCGTTCCGGACATGGAACCTGACGTCGTCTGCGAATACATCGCGGTAGCGATGAGACACAGCAGTACCAGGCTCAGAATGCAGAGTTTAGGTAACCTCACTATTGACTGTGATCCTTTCATTAATTTTGGAGGGAAACCGCGCGAACCTAACCTAAGCGGCAGGGCATACTTCAAACGTGCGAGTTCCAACCTCAAAAAAGCTTAATACTTCCTGCATGATAGACCAGGGGCTCGGCCAACGCAATTCAGTATAAGATTGGCTTATGATAAATTGAACGGTTTGCCAAAACTTAAGGCTTTAAGCCCAGAGCTCGAGAAGTAGCCCATAGACACCAATGGGGCCGAACTTTCGTCCGGCCCCGTCGGCTTGAGGTTAAGGCTGCGGATACCGCCTAGAACTCCAGGCGGAGACCCATGGTGATGACGCGCGCACCAACCTGAGCGCCCGTCGCTCGACCGTAATTTGCGTTGCCAATGGTGCCATTGACACCACCGAACGCTGTCCGGTTGAAGATGTTGAATCCATCGGCCCGGTAAGTGAAGCGCACCGACTCCCAGATCATGAACGTCTTCGAGATCGAGAGGTTCTCCGAGCGGTACCAGGGGTTGCGGAAGTGGGTGTCGTAGATGGACGCGGTGCCCAGCGTGTAAGCCGGGCTGTTCACATAAGGCGCGCTCGCGCCATAGTTGAACCACCGGTTGGTCGGGACGTCAGGATCCAGGTCGCCCGCAGAGATGCCAGTCCGCACTGCATTACCCGTCGGGGTGGCCTTCTGGAGCGGCGAGAAGATGGTGGAGGCCAACTGATTGGTCGACGAAACCACCTGGATCAGGCCACCGCTGCGATATTGCTGCGTGCCGGACAGCATCCAGCCGCCGGCCAGCAGGTCCAGCGCACGGTTGGCCGAGCCCAGGAACCTCCTGCCTTTGCCGAACGGCATCTGATAGCTGGTGACGATATTCACGTAGTTCGGGACGTCCATGTACATCAGGCTCTTCGCGTCCTTCAGGTTATAGGCGTCCTGTGTTTGAACGTTGGCGGATTGGGTGAAGATCTGGCGGTAGGTCATGTTTGCCAAGCTCTTGGAAAACACGTAGCTTGCCATCAAGTTCAAAGAGCCAAACCGGCGTTCGATTTTGTTCTGCAGGGAATCGTACCAGGTCTGGCCCACGCCCGCGTTCACGCTATAGATATTCCCATACTGCGGGAACGGCCGCAGCGACTGTGCCACTGTAGCACTCTTGCCCCAACCTTGAACGAAGGTCGAGAAGGGGGACGTGTAGGTGGTGTCGATGAGTTTCGTGGTAAGGGTCGACCCGAGGGACAGAGAGCTCGTCGGCAGCTGGTTCATCCAGATGGTCGAGTTCAGGCCGTGGCCGCGATTGCCCACGTAAGCGGATTCGAACAACCAGTTCTTGTACTCATGCTGGACGGTGAAGCTCCAGTTGTAAATGCGCGGAGCCTTTCCGAAGTTGTCGCCTTGGTACCAGACACTGTTGCCAAAATTGACGTACGTCGGGTCGATGCGGGGCGGAGCCTTGTAGCCCAAAGGTTTCGGCACGCCGCGTGTGGAGTCCCAATAGAAAGACGGGTTGATGCCGTCGGATGTCGATGTGTAGGTGCCGTTGATGCCATCGATACATCCGCCGGTGCCCGCGGCCGAACCGCAGCCGCCGTTACCCAGCGACTGGTAATAAATGCCAAAGCCGCCGCGCAACACGGTCCTGCTGGTCAACCGGTAAGCAAAGCCCGCGCGGGGTCCGATGTTGGACCAATCGGTCGGGTACAGGCGCTTCTTGCCGGTGCGGCCGGCGCCGCTGCCCGCAAATATCAAAGCGCCGGGCAGCCCATCCGCGCCCGCATTGGGCTTGCCCGGATCGAGGCTGGAGTAGTTGCCATCGGACATGTGCCAACCGATGGGAACCTCGTAGCGGATGCCGTAATCCAGCGTGAATTTAGGAGTGATTCTCCAGGTGTCCTGCCAGAACCCGGCGTGATAGCCGTAGCGAATCTGGCCCAGGGTGTAATTCTCATCCATCTGCGTGCCGTTGTTGACGGCGCCGAGCAGGAAGCTGGCGAAGGCGTTGCCCGTGGAGCTGAGAGCCGTCGGCAGCGCGGTCTGCACACGGCTGAAGTTGTACTGGCCGCTTTGGTAAGTGGAGTAGTTGTCGATCGTCCGCAGACGGCGGACATCCCAGCCCATCTTGAACTCGTGCTTGCCGCGAGTCCAGGTCAACTGCTGGTTCACATGGGTGATCCAATTCTGTTGATATCCGTTGCGCACCTTGCCCTGGTTGTTTCCCCACCACTGAAGGTTGTCCGTGGCCCAGGTGATGTACGGGGTGCCGTCGGTGACGCCGCCGAGACTGAACCCGGCCTTGGAGCCAAAACCGAACTGATTCGAGTTGTCCCAGGCGTTGCGGTCTCTTGTGTAGCCGAACGTCGTGTGCAACAGCACGTTGGGAGACAGAACCCAATCCTGGTTGGCGCGATACCACCAGGGGTCGTTGATGACATCCACCATATTGCTCAACACGCCGGGCATGTATTGGTTACCCGAAGTGACCTGGTTGCGGTGGGACATCCAGAAGCTGACGCGGTTGTTGGGCGTAATGGAATGGTCCGCTTTGATGGTCGCGACGTAATCTTCCAACTTCGTCGCGCCAAGGAAGTCATAGTTGGCGCTGACGCCGGAACGATTCGCGGCCGGGATTTCGGGCAGAAACTTGCTGCTGATGCTGCTGAACCGGCTCGTCGGGATGAGGTTACCGGCGAATGGAAGCCGAGTGCTGCCGGACGTCGTAGCCGGATCGTAGATTGTGGACACTTCGGTGAAGTTACCCGTCCGCATCAACGCGGTGGGCACGGTCTCGCCGATGGCAGTATTGAGCGAAACGGGCCGGGAGTCCCGATCGTACGTAAAGTAGAAGAAGGTGCGGTTGCGACCGTCGTACACCTTGGGGATATAGACCGGACCACCGGCGGTGCCGCCTTCTTCGTTGAAACGTTCCTTGGGGCGGTATCCGGGGGTGCGGCCCACGACGTGGTTCACACCCCAACCGGCGGCGTTAAAAATGTCGCGCCGCAGGTTCAGGAACCCGGCGCCGTGCAGGGAGTTGGTGCCGGACTTGGTGACAAACAACTCGATGCCACCGCCCAGGCGGCCGTGCTCGGCGTTGAAACTGGAAGTGACCAGCTTGAATTCCTGGAAGGCTTCAAAGCCAGGGAAGTACCAGACTACACCACCCGATTCGGGAAGCGTCAGGCTGGCGCCGTCGACCAGGATTTCCTTCGCACGGCCGATGGATCCATTGACGCTGACTTCGCCTACGGTATTCACGCCGGGCATATAGCCGACAAACGATTCGGCGCTGCGGATGCCGCCAGCGAAAATAGGAAGACTGTTAACCAACTGCGGGCTCAAGTTCTGCCCGCGCATGGGCGTCGTCATCTCAAGGAGTGGAATTTCTGCTTTCACTTCCACGCTTTCGGCGACGTCGCCGATGTTTAGCTTGACATCCATCGTGTTGCGCAAAGCAACGCGGACTTCAATGTTCGTCTGAACACTTTTCTTGAAACCTGGCTGCGTGACGGTCAATGTATAGGGACCGGCCGGCAGCGTTGGAAACACGTACAAGCCGGAGGCGGTGGTGACCGTTTCATAGTCACGGGCCGTCGGCTCGTGCGTGGCAACAACTTTCGCGCCCGGAATCACAGCACCGTTAGGATCGGTAACCGTGCCGGACATGGAACCTGATGTCGTTTGCGAGTACACCGCTGTTGCGATGAGACACAGAAGCATTGTTAGAAGAACACTGTTCCTAATAAACCTCATACAGCTGAGTCCTTTCATGGAGTCGGTGAGCAGAGCCGAGGTCAACTGCCAATGCGAGGCATGCAAACCCAACCGCTGCGAACGCCAATAGAGGCGTACAGACTAACCATGATCCAGTCTCTCCTGTATGAGGGCCGAGAAAAAGGTTAAGCGGGTTTCAAACGTTCTCCGTAATCTATTGATATTTAACGCAATTGAAACCAAACGGTTAATTGCGGTAGTATTATGCGAGATGAGTAGTATCTCCGCCCGTGGTCGGGCGAACACCGAATCGCAACGTGCTGCGATCAGTCGCGTCGTGGCTCTATCGCCACAGCGGAAGACAATTTTAGAGGCACTGGACCGCGTGGTTCAGAGCCCCGCCTTCGAAAGCAGCCAGCGAGCGCAGGGCTTTCTTCGATATGTCGTCGAGCGCGCGCTGGATGGCGAACTGGACCGTCTCAAGGAGCGTGTCATCGGCTCCGCGTTCTTCGGCCGGGAGCCTGACTACGATACGGGAACGGACTCCATCGTACGGGTAACCGCGATGGAAGTGCGCAAGCGGCTGGAAAGTTATTACGGAGGAGGCTCGGGGGATAACGCGGTGGTTTTCGAACTGCCGACCGGAAGCTACATCCCCGAGATTCACCTGGAGATGGTGGACAGGCGTCCCTCGCGCGCGACAGAGCCTGGGCCCGGGGCAAAACCGCCAGAGGCGCCACTCACCCCGCGCCGGCGGTGGGTGGCGTACGCGGGCTGGACCGCTGCATTGGTCATCGGGTTGCTATGGGCGGGAACTGCGTGGTTCCATCCAAACGCCCCTAAACGGACCCTGCGGTATCTCCCGTGGGTGGCATTATTCAATGGACCACTGCCGCCTCAGCTGGTTCTGGCCGACAGCGGCATCGGTAGCTTGCGCTACCTGCAGTGGTTTTCACTCTCCGTGCCCGTCTATGCCAACCGTAGCTATATGGTGCCGCCGTCCGGATTGTCACCCGAATACCGCGACGTGTGGCAGCAGGTGGCTCCCAAGGCCTATACCAGCATCGTGGATGCGCGCCTGGCAACGGCATACGCCCCCCTTGCCATGGCTGCGGGTCACGAGCCCGTCTTGCGGTACGCCCGGGACCTTCAACTCGCCGACTTCCATAGCGCGAACAACCTGATCCTGCTCGGCAGCAGCAGTTCCAATCCCTGGGTCCAGCTTTTCCAGGACCAGTTGGATTTCCAGTTGGAACTGGACCAGTCCCGGCGGGTGACGGTGACTGTTCTTCACCCGAAGCCCGGCGACCCCTCCTCATTGTCCACGGACGTCTCCAGTGGCACTACAGGCGTAGCATACGCCTCTCTGGCGCTGATAAACGGCCTGGATGGCCGGGGCGCGGTCATGATCGCACAAGGTACCAACATGGAAGGGACCGACGTGGCGGGCAACCTGGCGATGACGCGGCCCGACGAATTGGCTGCCGTGCTTCGCGGCTGTGGAATACAGCCCACCGACCTTTCGGCACGCTTCGAAATCCTGCTGCGCCTCGACGCCACCGCCGGGTCCACGGTCAAGTCCTCGGTCCTGGCCACACGCTGCCGCGGTGGTAGGTCAGCTTCCACGCCTTAAATCGCGCAGCGCCACGACGGTGCGGTACAATCAGCCTGTATTGGCCTGCAGCCCAAAATCCCACCAGTTCCTTGATACCGTGGCCCGCCGGGCCCTAGTTGCCGACGGCGCCATGGGCACCATGTTGTACGCCAAGGGCGTGTTTATAAACCGGTCTTTTGACGAGCTGAACCTCTCGTCCCCGGGACTGATCGCCCAGGTACACAAAGAATACGTAGAGGCCGGGGCAGAAATCATCGAAACCAACACGTTCGGCGCCAATCGCGCGCGCCTGGCCCCCTATGGACTTGCTGAGAAGGTGGCCGCCATTAACCAGGCCGGCGTGCGGATCGCCAAGGAGGCCGCCGGGCCGGATTGCTACATTGCCGGCAGCATTGGCCCGCTGGGAGTCCGTCTCGCACCGATCGGCAGGATGGCGCGCGACCAGGCGTGGGAGATCTTTCTCGAACAGGCCGCTGCTCTGGTGGGAGCCGGCGCGGACCTGTTGATCCTCGAAACATTTTCCGACCTGCATGAACTGGAGGCCGCGCTGAACGCGGCGCGCCAGGCGGCCGGAACCGATTTCCCGATCATCGCGCAAGTCACCATCGATGACGCCGGGTCTTTGCGCGATGGCACCGGAGTCGAAACTTATACGCGGCAGCTCGATCAGTGGCCCGCCGACGTAATCGGGTTGAACTGCTCGGCGGGACCGAAGGTGATGCTCGAGACCATCGAGCGCATGGCCGAGTACACCAACAAGCCGCTCAGTGCCATGCCCAACGCCGGCCATCCGGTGAGACTCGAAGGCCGCAGCATCTACCTTTGCTCGCCCGAGTACATGGCGCAATACGCCAGGCGCTTCCTGGAGGCAGGGGTGCGTGTCATCGGCGGGTGCTGCGGCACCACGCCGGAGCACATCCGGCAGGTACGTGCCGAGACGCGCTCGCTGCAGGCCGAGCAGCGCCGGGCGGTGGTGGCCGCACCCGCGCGCGAAGCGGTGCAGCCATTAGATAAGATCCCGGTGGCGGAGAAGTCCGCCCTCGGCGCCAAGCTCGCCCGCGGCACGTTTGTCGCCTTCGTCGAGATCGTGCCCCCGCGCGGCGTCGATGCAAGCAAGGAGGTCGCCGGAGCCCGCCTGTGCGGCGAACACGGGATCGATTGCATCAACGTACCGGACGGCCCCCGTGCCAGCGCGCGCATGAGCGCCCAGGTGGCCTGCCAGATCTACCAGCAACAGGCCTCCATCGAAGCTATTTTGCATTTCTGCTGCCGCGACCGCAACATTCTTGGCATCCAGTCGGAATTGATCGGCGCACACGCGGCGGGCATACGAAACTTGATTTGCATCACCGGCGACCCACCCCGCATGGGCTCGTATCCTGAGGCCACAGCCGTCTTCGATGTGGACTCCATCGGCCTGGTGGGCATCGTCAATAATCTGAACCAGGGTCTCGACATCGGCGGCAACCAGATTGGCTCCCGCACCAGCCTGCTCATCGGCGTGGGCGCCAACCCCGGCGCGGTGAACCTGGACGAGGAGGTCCACCGCTTCGAACGCAAGGTGGAAGCCGGGGCTGAGTTCGCCGTCACCCAGCCGGTATTCGACTTAGGCCTACTCGAGCGGTTCCTGAAGCGCGTCGAGCACTTGAAGATCCCGCTTATCGCAGGCATTTGGCCCCTCACCAGCTTGCGCAACGCGGAGTTCATGGTGAATGAGCTGCGCGTCCCGGTGCCGGGCGAATACCTGCAACGCATGGGACGCGCCGATTCCGCCGATAAGGCTCGTGAGGAGGGGGTGGCCATCGCGCGCGAAATGGTGAGCCATGTCCGGCCCATCGTGCAAGGCGTGCAGCTCAGCGCTCCCTTCGGACGCTATCAGATGGCTATTGACGTAGCCGGGGCAATCGGGTCTAGATAGAATATTGAACTTCTCCCACAGTGACCACTGATCTTGTTGAGATTGACCAGGAACAACCGGCCCAGGAGGCCATCGAACGCGCGGCTGCCGCGTTGCGCCACGGCGGCGTGGTCGCCATTCCAACCGACGCTCTGTACACGCTACTGGCGGATCCCTTCGACCTGCACGCCGTCGCTCGTGTATTCCATGCCAAGCGCCGCGAGGTGCACCGCTCGCTCCCACTGCTGGTAGGCGACGTGCCCATGGCAGAGGATCTCACCAAGGACTTGAGCAGCCGTTTCTTCCGTCTGGCTCGCCGGTTCTGGCCGGGGCCGCTGACAATCATCGTCCCGGCGTCCGCCAAGGTGCCTCTGAAGGTCACGGGGAACACCGGCCGTCTGGCACTCCGGCAGGCCAGATCGAAAGCCGCCAATGCTATTATCCAGCGGCTGGGCCAACCTTTGATCGGCACCAGCGCCAACATCAGCGGCCAGCCCACCTGCCGTTACGGCATTGAGGTTTTCGGCATGATGGACGGACGCATCGACCTGATACTGGATGGGGGCCTGTGCGGGGGCACGGGCGGCACCACAGTGGACATTACGGAGCCCATCTGGAGGATCGTGAAGGAAGGCGCAATCGAGGAGAAGGAGATCGCCGAGTGTCTGAGGACGAATTGATGGCGACGGGATTCTGAGCCTCGATGCCCCAGGCCTTCTATATCCTTTTCGGAGCCGCTTTCACGGGCGCGGTGTCCTGGGCCTCCGGCCGCCTGCTGTTCGACCGTCTCAAGGTAAAGCTGTACCGGGGCGAGGAGCACGTGCTGGCATTCATGGCCGGCTCGGCGCTGCTGAGCCTGCTCATGTTCCTGCTCGCCGCCGTGCACGGCGTGCACAAGGGACTGCTGCTGGCTCTCGGAGCCGCAATCCTCTTCTGGACGTTTCGGAGCGGCGCCAATAAGGCAATAGGGGAGCCGCTCCCTTCCCTGCCCCGCGCATGGCGCATCGTGATCTGGGTGGCGTTCGTGCTCTTTGGCGTGCTGTATCTCACCAACGCCATGGCGCCGGAGATGAGCCCGGACGGCTGCGCCTATCACCTCCGTTTCGTGGGTGACTACCAGCGGGCGCACGGCTTCGTGCGCATCACCACGAACATGTACGCGAACCTGTCGCTGGGGCTCGAACTGTTGTTCCTGTTCGCATACGTCTTCGGGCGGCACTCGGCGGCGGCCATGGTGCACATGATGTACCTGTTCGCGCTGCCTTGGATGCTGATCATGTGGGGCCGGCGCAACGGCCACGCTGCGGCGGGAGCGGTCGCGGCGATGTTCACCTTCCTCAGCCCGGTAATGGGAATCGACGGCACCAGCGCATACAACGATGTGGCGATTGCCGCCGTGCTTTTTGCGGCCTTCTACCTGGCCGACATCTGGCGCGAGGAGCGGCAGGCGGCACTGCTGCCTGTGGCCGGCTTGATGGCGGGCTTCGGTTATGCCATCAAGTACACGGCGTTCCTGGCGGTGCCCTATGTGCTCGGCGTGGTGGCGTGGACCAGTTGGCGCGCCAAACAGAATTGGTGGCGGCCGGCCTTGGTGGTCGCGCTGGCGGCGTTCGTCATGATCGCACCCTGGGTCGTGAAGAATGCGGTCTGGGTGGATAACCCATTTTCGCCGTTCTTCAACAAGGTGTTCCCGAACCGTTACGTGCATGTGGATTTCGAAGAGAGCTACCGCTACATGATGCGTCACTACGGCGACATCCAGAGCTACCGCCAGATGCCGCTGGAGCTAACGGTGCGCGGGGGCGCGCTGGGCGGCCTGCTGGGGCCGTTGTTTCTGCTTGCGCCACTGGGACTCGCAGCGGTGCGCTATCCCGCGGGCCGCCGGGTGCTGCTGGCGGCAATCCTGTTTGCGAGTACGTACTTCACTAACGTGGGCACGCGGTTCCTGATTCCCGCGCTGCCGTTCGTCTCGCTTGCGATGGCCATGGCGGTGGCGCAGCTGCCTTGGCTCGCGCTCGCGTTGGTCGTGGCCCACGGCGTGCTTTCCTGGCCCCCTGAGATCAACAAGTATTGCACCGATTACGCCTGGAGACTGAACCGCATCCTGTACAGACAGGCCCTGCGAATTGTGCCTGAAGAGAAGTGGCTGACAGAAAAGGCGCCGCAGTACGAGATGGCTCGGATGGTGGAGGGAAGCACAGCGCCGGATGCGGTGATCCTGGCTTTCAACCAGATCGCGGAATCCTATACGACACGCAAGATTATGGTTTCGTTCCAGGCTGCGACGAATCGAGTGCTCGCCGATATGCTGTGGATTGGATTCGCGCCCGATCTCGCGCCCACCTGGCATCATACGTTCCGCTTCCCGGCGCGCCAAGTGCGTCGTGTGCGCCTGGTGCAGACGGCCGGCAACGCACCTGACCTGTGGAGCGTGTCCGAAGTACGGTTCTTCGCAAGCGAGAAGGAACTGCCGCGCGCGGCGGCGTGGCACGTGCGCGCCGACCCGAACCCCTGGGACGTCCAGATGGCTTTCGACAATTCTCCCGCGACGCGGTGGCGGAGTTGGCGGAAGATCGAGCCCGGCATGTTCATCGAAACGGATTTCGGGCGATTGGAAACCATCGACTCGGTGCGCGTGGAGTGCTCGCGGGACCAGTACAAAATCCGCATGAAGCTGGAAGGAATGGATAGCGCCGGGCACTGGAGCACGCTTTCGGATGCGTCGCAGACGAGCGACGCGCCGGTGCCCGTGGGACTGCGGCGCATGGTGACGCAGGAACTGAAGGCGCGCGGAGTGACACACCTGCTCATCTGGGACAGCGACTACGGCGCGGACGAAATTCGGGTCAACGCCCTCGCCTGGGGCGTGACGCAGGTGCGCGAACTCGGGCCCGTCCGGCTATATAAGCTGAACTGAAGCGTGGTTCGCCGCACGAACGCCTTCATGACCTCCTTCACTGATACTGGGTCTGTTGCAGGGACTGGCTCGTGTAGAAAACGTAACCCGCGTCGAGGCCGGGTGCGGTGAAGCGGACGGTTTCCGGCAACGGAAGCGTGCCTACGCTCAATACGCC
>JAJFUV010000093.1 GCA_021372245.1 Terriglobales bacterium | reverse complement strand
TGTCGGAGCCAAATAGAAAGTTCCTAATCCCGGCCAAGTAGAAAGTTCCGGTTTTGAGGGGTTGGCATCATCCCTCATGGTATGTTCGCACAGCCCCGCCGGGGTCGCGCCTGGCGGGGTCGCCCAAGGCCGAGGCGACGGGGTTGGCTCCGAAGCAATCGGCGGGAGCCCTCCTGTGACGCAGAACCCGTGTTCTTTTCCGGAGCGCCAGGAGGGCTCCGCTCGGCCGGGATCCATTGCTTTGGTGAAATCTCGAAGCTGAGGCTTTGGGCATTAGAAAAGCGCGTTTTCCAAATTGGTTTTGCCTCAATCTCCAATCGACTTCCACAACGGCGGACTGGGGCGATCAAAGAAGCCGCCCATCCAATTGCTGCGGCCGCCCGCGTTGTGATCTTTGCGAACCGGCTTGCTGTGCTTTGACTCCGCCGCGATCGGCCGCACACCACACTCGCCGATCTCCACATAGCGGCCCTGGTAGCGCGCCTTCAGTTCGCCGTCCAGCCGGAGTTCCACGCGCAGTCGTTGGCGGCGCATGCCGGCTTGCGCCGCGGGGCGCGCGATCTGGCAGCGATGGCCGGCGAAGGAGAACGTGTAGTCGTTGCCGATCACACGCTCTTCCACGTGACACAGGATGGCGGCCAAATCCAGTTGCGGCGTCAGTTCCCGATGCTGGTTGGGAAACTCCGCCACCGGCCGTGCGAAATGCGCATTCCACTCCGGCCAATACTCGTTCTCCAGAAACGCATTGGCGCCTTCCAGGGTCGAGACTTTCGCCAGGCGCAGATGCTTCACCAAGCGGTCCTGCGCCGTGAGAAAACTACGCTCAATGCGCCCTTTCGCTTGTGGCGAATAGGCAAGAATCAAGCCGATTCCCAGTTCCCGCAGCGCCCGCCCCAGTTGCGTCAGCCGGTCCGCGGCACGCTGTTCGTCTTTGCTCTCTCCGGGGCGCGGCGGCACGGTGAACATCGAATCGCGGTCCGTGTAAACGTCCACCATCCGGCCGTTCCTTTCCAGGTACTCCCACAGCACCCCCATGTTATGCGGCGTCGCGTCGCGCTCTACAAAGCGGCCCCAACTCCAACTGGTGGCGTCGTCGATCATCCGCACCAGGTAGCGCACCGGTCCTCGGCCTTCCAGCCAATCGTGTTCCGAGGTGTCCCACTGCACCAGTTCGCCAAACGCGCTTCGCCGAGGCCGCCACTGATGCACCTCCCGCAGCCGGTGCGGCTTGCTCTTCCACATCCCGGCCTCGATCATCCATTTGCGTAACGTCTCTTTGCCTACCTGGATCTGGTGCCGTTTGGCGAGTTGCTCGGCAGCGAAGGTGGGCCCGAAATCATGCCAATCCGGCTGCTTCAGGATGGCTAAGGCTTGCCGCTGGGCCTCGGCCGGCAACTTGCGATTCGAAGGCCTTCCGCGCAGCCCGTGCACCACTACCGCATCGCCCCGCTTGGTCATGCGGCCCAGGAGATTGCGCACCCAGCGGGCGCTCACCCCCATCTTCTCAGCGGCCTCCCGCTGACTCATCCTGCCGTCCTTGGCTCGTTTCAGCCAATCCAGGCAATCCCTCTCCTCTTGGCTCATCGCGATTCGTTCCACCTTTCCGCCTGAAGGCTGTCAAGAGGAACTTTCTACTTGGCTCAAAGCGGAACTTCTCACTTGGCCGCGACACGTTGTATTAAGACTCATTTGCACCTGCAAATCTTTTGATACAATGGCGCACGCTGCGCCCGCACTGTTCGCGGACGGCGTAGGGGCCGAGTTCGCGTCAGGGACGCATTCGCTAACTCTCTAACGGGGATGGTGGAGTCCATGTATCGAAAGCCGATTTGCAGTCTCGCGGCCGTCATTGCTTTGTGTCTCCTCAGTGGAAACGCCTGGGGACAGGAGGCACGGGCCAACATTGAGGGCAGGGTGACGGACCCGCAGGGCGCCGCCGTTCCGGGGGCCCAGGTGAGCGTCTTTTCAGAGGACACCAACGTCAGGCAAGAGACGGTTACCAACGAGCAGGGCTCGTGGACCGTCCGCTTTCTGAACCCGGGCAGCTACCGCATCCTGGTCAGCGCCGCGGGCTTCAAGGCCAGTGAGCGGAAGGGCATCGTCCTTCAGACCGCCGACATGAAGCAGGTGGACCTGGTGCTCGAGGTCGGCGCCCATACCGAGAAGGTCACCGTGACGGCGGAGGTGTCGCTGATCGACACGACCGCGGCCACTTCGGGCACGGTGATCGAAACCGGCGTGGTGACGGAGATGCCGGTGATGTCGCGCATCCCGTTTCAACTGGCGACGATGTCGCCTGGCGTGCTGGCGACGGACCAGAACAATAACGTCGCCATGATGTGGTCGAAGAACGCCGCTTCGGGGATCCGCGTGAACGGAGGCCGGGACGACCGCTCGAACGAGTTCCTGCTGGACGGCATGCCGAACCAGAACCGGGACAAGGTGGCCTTCATTCCGCCGGCCGACGCGGTGGCGGAATTCCGCATCATGTCCAACGCGTATGACGCGCAGTATGGGCGGCAGGCGGGCGGCACGCTGAACGTTTCGGTGAAAGCCGGCACCAACCAGTACCACGGAAACGTGTACGAATTTAACCGCAACGACGCCTATTCGGCCAATACGTTCCAGGCGAATCGTTCGGGACTACCGAAATCGATGACGCGCTATAACCTGTGGGGCGGTACTTTCGGCGGGCCCGTCTGGCTGCCGAAGCTCTACCAGGGCAGGGACAAGACCTTCTTCTTCGTCTCCTACGAGGGCATCCGGAACCAGGACCCCCGGGCGGGCACGCGGAGCGTTCCCACGGCGGAGGAACGCGGCGGTGATTTCACGAACTCCTGGACCACGCAGACCATCGGCGGCGTGCGCACCGTGGTCCCCATCACGATCTACGATCCGGCGACGGTGGACAGCCGCCGCACTATCGTCCAAAACGGGAAGGAAGCGCAGAACCCGCTGTACGGGTACCGCCAGCCGTTCGCGGGCAACCGGATCCCGGCGAGCCGCCTGAGTCCGATTGCGACGAACGTGCTCAAGTTCGTCCCGCTGCCGAACACGGCGAACCAGCCGAACAACAGCACGGCGAACAACTTCACGCCCAACTCGACGCGGCAGAACAAAATGGCGACGTTCATGACGCGCGCCGACCACAACTGGAACAACTCCCACAAGACCTTCGCGAGCGTCCGCTGGAGCCACATGGACGAGTTCACCGGCGACGACTTTCACAATGTCACCACCGGCAATCGCCGGACCCGCATCAACCGGGGCGTGGGCATCGACCACGTGTACACGCTCGGCCCGGCCAAGATCCTGAACCTCCGCTTCAACATCACCCGCTACGTGGAGCCAAATTACGACAACGGCGCGGACTTCAATCCGGTGGACCTCGGCTTCTCCCAGAGCTATGTATCGCAGATGCAGAAGCTCTCGTTTCCCCGCATCACCGGCCTGTTCGGCGACATCGGCGGCAGTTACTCCGACTACACCAACACCACTTACTACAACTGGAACGCGAATTTGACGCACGTAGTGGGAAACATGACCCTGCATTACGGCGGCGAGTACCGCGTGCTTCAGGATGCGACCGGCGACTGGGGTAACCAGAGCGGACAATTCGACTTCAACTCCAACTGGACGCGGGAGCGCTATGACACCTCCTCGACGGGGAAGGGCTCCACGACGGCGTCGTTCCTTCTCGGCCTCCCGAATGGCGGCAGCTTCCCGCGTAACGCGAACCGCATCGATTCGCAGCGCTATGCCGGCCTGTACTTCCAGAACGACTGGCGCGTCACCTCGCGCCTGACGGTGAACGTGGGCCTGCGGTGGGATTACCAGCGGCCGGCCATCGAGCGCTTCGGCCGGACGGTTAGTGACTTCGACCCCACTGTGGTGAACCCGATCAGCGACTCGGCGCAGGCTTCTTACTCCGCGATCATGACCAGGGTGCTGGCGGACCCGGTGCGGTACCCGTTCGGCGCGCAGTTGGCGCAACTGGTGCCCGTGAGCTCGTTCAAGGTGATGGGCGTGCAGAAGTACGCCGGAGTGGACGGAGAGCCGGTCACGGCGGCCAACAGCGTCTGGAGCCAGTGGCAGCCCCGCGTGGGCGCGGCCTTCCGGCTGGACAACAAAACCGTGATCCGCGCGGGCTTCGGCAAGTTCTATATGAGCACGGGATCCACGCAGGGACAGAACGGTTTCAGCCGGTCCACGAGCTTCGTGTCGTCCATCGACAGCGGCATCACGCCGTACGACACGCTGGCAACGCCGTTCCGGAACGGAATCATGGAGCCCACGGGCAACACGCTGGGAGGGATGACCAACCTCGGCAACGGGGTGAACTGGCTGAGCCGCGACGGCCACCTGCCGTATTCGTGGGAATACAGCCTGCACCTGCAACGTGAATTCAAGAGCTGGCTGTTCGAGGCCGGCTACACTCACAACAAGACCTATGACATTTTCCAGGACCGGCAGCAGAATGACATCGGGCTCGATAACTGGCTGTCGCTGCGCACTCCCCGTTTCGACGCCAACGGCAAGCCGCTGGCCAGGCCGTACCTCACCGATGAGCAGATCCCGAACCCGTTCTACAAACTGCCGGGCGTAACCGGCAGCCGCGGCAACAGCACGCTGATCAGCGTCTACGACCTGATGCGCCCGATCAAGATCATCGGCGGCCAGAACCGTAACGGCAACCCGGCGGGCAAGAACCAGTACGACTCCTTGCAGGCGAAGGTCGAGCGGCGGTTCCGCGGCGGCTTCAGCATGCTGTTCGCCTACACCTTCTCCAAGCTGTTCGAAGATACGTCATTCTGGGGCAATGAAATCGCGGGCGTGATCGAGCACAAGCTCGGCGGCGAGGACCGCCCGCACAAGGTTTCGATCGCACCCGTTCTGCTCCTGCCCGTCGGGCGCGGCAAGAAAGTCGGCGGCGGCATGCCGAAGATCCTGGATGCGTTCGTGGGCGGATGGCAGGTGAGCGGGCAGTACCTCATTCAATCCGGCACGCCGGTGGTTTTCGGCACCAATTCGTTTTTCGATGGGCAGGACTTCGGCATCGCCCGCACCGAGCGCACTCTCGGCAAGTGGTTCGACACCTCGCACTTCGTGAAATTCCCGAACAGCGGCGACGATATTTCCAAGTGGCCGGCCTGGACGGGAATCCACAACATGCCCGGAGCCAACTTCGTCCCGAAGAGCTCGAGCGACCCGAAGAACGCCGTGTATGCGAACTTCGGCAACTACCTGCGGCGGTACCCGACGCGGTGGGCGAACGTCCGCGAAAGCCGCGTGAACGAGCTGAATTTCGGCCTCTTCAAGAACTTCAAGTTCGGGGAGCGCGTGAAGGCTCAGCTTCGCGCGGAATTCTTCAATGTGTTCAACCACGCCCGCTTCGACGGCCCGAACACCGATCCGGGCAGCTCGAGCTTCGGCATCGTATCGCCTTCGCAGGTCAACCAGCCTCGCGTAGGCCAGATGGCTCTGAAGTTGTCGTTCTAATATGGGGCCGCGGCGGGGACGGCCCACATCGCGGCCAGAAGCAGAACGTTTCTCATCGTTTCTTCGGCGCGCCGGCAACAACCAGCGCGCGGATTAGCTCACCGCTCAACACGGTGGGCGCCCAGTACTTCTCGATGTGCTGCACCACCAGTTCGGTACCCTGCTCATGGGTGACAAACGGGGCCTTGTGAGGGTCGTACATGGCGTCGGTCATGTCGCGGACCAGCACGCAGCGAATGCCCCAGCGAGTCATCTGCTTGATCGCGAAGGTCCGGTTGAGAACGCACATGTTGGTGTGGACCCCCGTGATCAGCAGGTTCTTGATGCCGCGTTCCCGAAGGAGGCCATAAACTTCCACGCCTTTGTCGGAGATGGCGTCCTCGGCGGCCACGTGTATGGCGGCGTGCTGGCGGGTCCACGGCCACGGACGGGCGGCTTTCTCGCCGGTATCGCAGCCGCCCTCCTTGTCGTCGATGGGGAGCTTGGGATCGGTGAGTTCGAGCGGCGCGGGCGTTACGGTCCCTGCGAAAGCCGGCATGCGGCGGCGCGCCGGGTGATCCGCGTAGAACTGCAGGGTGTCGGAGGGCGCATGGATGATGAGGATACCGGCGCTGCGGGCCCGGTCTACCAGAGCGGCAAGTTTCGGGGCCAGCATGCTGACCCGCCGCTCGGCGCCCGAGCACCAGTGGTGATCCCACATATCGCAGATCAGGAGAGCGGTCTCGCGGACGGGCAGGCTGCCTCTTACGCGCACCTCCTGCCAGGCGCCGCTGCCCTTGAACGCCTCCACGCGGCTCCGCATGTCGAGTTTCAGAACCGGTCGCTGCCCGAAGGCCGGCGCCAGCCCAGCGGCCAGCACGAAAACCGAAACCATCATCCGCATGACGTACCCTGCTTACAACAGCTTATACGGCTCGCGGTGCTTGGAGTGGATGCTTCGCCCCAAAAACACCAACGGCCACCGGTAGTGCCGATGGCCGTTCAGTGTGTTGCTTCAAATGTGGTGCGGAGAGGGGGACTTGGCCTTCAGGTCCTCACGTCGCCTCCGTAACTTACTGATTCCACGTATGGTCAAAACGGTCAGAACGGCACGAAAGGGAGGTCCAGGTCACATTCCTGGCACATTCGCCGGGTAGCCTGAACCTCCCCACAACCGAAAAGCACATCCAAAGGCGTCGTCCAGTCGGGCGGCGCCTTTTTGCTTTTCATGCGAGGTTTTCGTGCAAGAACCCAATCAGACCAAGCCTCGGCTGCCGTATTCCCGGCGCGCCCTGGCGGCCTACAGGCTCGTGAAGGCGGCGGTCGAACTGGACCGCCGTGGCATCCGTGGCGCTCTCTCCGATTGTTGCGACCTGCCTGACACCGAGGCGGCTAAGTGGACCGAGCGCATCCACCGGCGCTGGCAGAAGAAGACGTCCGTCGAGGACCTGCTGGAAATGGTCCGGCGCGAGTTGGAGATCCTGCTATGAGTGCGGGTGTCTCCGCCCGTTCCCAGGCCGATCTGACGCCCTCGGAGATCGCGACCTATTACTCGGCCAGGATGCCGCGCCTGAACCAGAGGGGGCGCGAGTGGCGCGGGCCGTGTCCGATCCACGACGGCAAGGACGACAACTTCTCCGTTAACGCCGAGAACGGCACGTGGTATTGCCACAGCATATGCGGGCGCGGCGGTTCCGCCTTTGACCTGGAGATGGCGTTGACCAACGCCGACTTCCGGACGGCGGCGCAGGAGGTCCGGCGCATCGTAGGCCGCCCCGATTTTCATCAGGTCGAATCGGAACCGCCGCTGAAATGGGGGCTGCTCGGGTGGCAGCACCAGTATCTGCGCGAGCGGATCGCAAAGGTTGAGTCCGAGAAGGGCTGGAAGCAGAACGCGATCTATCCGTACTTCGAGGGCGACGGCAAGTTCTCGTACGTGAAGGTCCGGTTCATCGATAAGCAGAACGACAAGACGTTTCGCCAATACGCGCTCTCGTCCAACGGCGGTTGGATCTCGCGGAAGCAGGCCGGCAAGGTTCCGGTCCTTTACCGTCTGGACAAGCTGGCCGCCGCGGACGAGGTGTTCATCGTGAACGGCGAGAAGGCGGCGGACCGCGGCGCAGCCGATCTCGGCCTCGTGACCACGTGCGCGCCCGATGGCGAGGGTAAGTGGTGCGGCGAGTACACGAAGCCCCTGGTCGGCAAGGTGGTCCGGATCGTCGTGGACCACGATGACAAGGGCGAGAAGCACGGGCAGATCGTCGCCAAGGCGATTGCGGCGCATGTGCGCGAAGTGAAGATCATCCATCTGCCCGGCCTGCCGCCGAAGGGCGATCTGTGGGACTGGATCGATGCTGGCGGCACGCGCGAGCAGCTTCAGGCCATCGTGGAGCGGACCGCCGCGTTCGAAATCCCGGCGGCGGCGTCTCCCGAGCCGAAGCCCGGTCCCGCCAAGTCGGCCGTTCCCGAGAACCCGAACAGCCTGCTGAAGCAATTGCGGAACGACACCGGCAACGCCGAGCGCCTGA
>JAJFUV010000087.1 GCA_021372245.1 Terriglobales bacterium | reverse complement strand
TCTTGAAGGCGCCAAACACCTTTGCCGTTGCGGGCGCGCTCATTCCGGGAGCGCACTTCATGAAGTCGTACGCGTCCGAGACGAGTTACATGATACCGTTCTCGATGTCATTGTAGACCATCCTGATGCGATGGGCCGCGGTGCCATCGCAGATGTAGACACGGCAGAGAGCGTCTTCGGCGGCAACGCCTGCGGTGCGGACGTCTTCCGTCTTGCGATTGGTATGCTCGTGGGTTCGGTTACCTCGCCGCGCCGATCAGTATCCACATATAGAGTTGCCGGCATCGATCAGGATGTCGCCGGGCCCCAGATGTGGAGCAATCTCGCCCCAGTCCTATTGACTTGACGAAGCGGGTGTGATGTATACTGGCGGGGTCTCGGAGACGAAACTGGACATTCCGGTATACTTGCCTGTAACAGATGGGAGGAGCCCATGTTTTTTCGTGGCACATTCTTGACCATCCTAGGAGTCTGCCTTGCTTGGACGGCCGCCGGGCAGGTCGCTGATCTGTCCCTGCCTGCATTTGACAAAGCCGAATTCATTGCGCCGGGGTATAGCAACGGCGCGACGGACACCTTCTTGGCCGGGGCTGAGAAAACCTTGAACTATTCGTGTCACTGTGCGGCGGGTATCCCTTGTAAGACGACAGGCAACTTAATGCGACTTGAAATGGACAGCGGATCCGGCTTCATTACCCAGAAGGCGAGCCCGTGCTACACAGAGGCCGGAGAATCGTGTAGTGCCTCGTACACCAAGACGTTCTCCGCCGCTGGAACGTATCGATTCCGCGTGGCGTGTGTGCAAGTGAACTCGGGTCCGGATGCGGTCCAGCAGTCCAAAGATTACGTGACTCTGGAGGTCGCGAACGAGAACTGTACCGCTGGAGCTAAGCGGCTGTGCCAGCTGCAAGCCGGCGTCTGCTCCGGCACGACCCAGTCCTGCGTAAACGGATTCTGGGGTCCTTGCGGCGGATTCTCGGGCCTTTACGAACCGGCAGAGCGAACCACTACGGACGGGCTGGACAACGACTGCGACGGAATGGTCGATGAACAGGAAAACCAACTCTTGATTTCGAATATGGAGGGCGATGGATCCCTTAATGTCTTCGAATACAACGCTGCAAAGAAGCGCTTTGACTCCATTTGGGGCGGGCGGGATAATCCCAACACTTTGATCGTTGGCGGAGGCCAGCTCGGCGATGTCAACCATGATGGTCGTAAAGACATCGTTGTGGTCCAGAAAGATCCCAAGAATAGCCTGGATGCGTATCTGGCGATTTGGAGCCGGGACCTTAGCCAGGACGCGTGGCGGCAGATATATCGGACTTATCTTTTCGGCACGATCCACTATGTAGGGCCGATAGGCGATTTCGACAAGGATGGCAAGAACGAATTCATTCTCGCCAGCAATGGCAGCAACGCCTTCGAAGTATGGGGCACAAAGGCGCTAGGGTCGGAAACATTCGCCAAGCTTGCCACCCTTCATACATGTGTCAACGGAAACGCTTACTACATTAAGCCTGCCGGCGACTTCGACGGGGATGGAACCCTGGAAACCGTTACACATTGTGCGGGTGGGCCGCTCGATACCCCACAGGATGTTGTCGTCTACAAATGGAAAGGCAGTGGCTACTCACAGGTCGCGTCGGTCCCTTCGCCCATTGCAACCATCGACCATTCCGGAATCGGAGATATCGACGGCGATGGGAAAGTGGACGCCGTGGTTTGCGGAAACAGCAAATCGTCACATGTCCTCGGCTACAAGGATGGGCGTTACCAATTCGTTTACACTGCCCCGTTAGGTCTTGAGTTCACTCAGTCCTGTGCCGTTGGGGACTTCGACGGCGATGGGCGGTCAGAGTGGGTCGACTTCGCAGGTGGGCAGGTGCGGGTCTTCGGCTATCGGAACGGATATAGGCAACTCTGGCAGGGGGTGGGTGGGGAAAAGGCACCTCCGCTGGGGAGTGCCGCAGCAGGTGATATCGACCACGATGGGAAAGATGAGTTCATTATCTTGTCCACGGCCGACTCTCGCCATCCGCAAGCTATGCTTTGGAAGTATGTCCCAGGTTCTTCCGACAGCCTCTCATTCGAGAACATCTACAACTTCCCCACTGCACGCGGGACCGTCATAATCGGTCAGTTCCTTACTGACGCGGATACCTCGGAGATCTTCAAAGGCGGCGTGGTGAATGCGGCCAAGTCGGCAGCGGGTGAACCTATGAGTCCGGGTGGTGTGGTGTCAATATACGGTCGCAATCTCGCCCTCAGCTCCCAGGCTGCGACTGAAGTACCGCTGCCACGTACGTTGGCCGGGGCAAGGGTCGTTATCGGAGATAAGGAGGCACCACTGTTTTACGCAAGTATCGGCCAAATCAACGCGCAGGTACCGGTCGAGCTGGCGGCGGGGGCAACATATCCTGTCGTCGTGAAACGTGGGAGTCAGAGTTCCACACCAGAGACCATCCGAGTTGTAGAGCTCGATCCCGGAATCGTGACCGATACGACAGGGCGCGTGATCGCGCAGCATGCCGACTATTCCCTGATCACTTCTAGTTCGCCCGCCAAGCCGGACGAGTGGATCATTCTGTACCTGGTAGGCATGGGTGCCACAAGCCCAACTGTGGCCACCGGCACGGCATCGCCGCAGTCCCCGCTGGCGATGGTTGCAACGCAGCCGGTGGTGACGATTGGGGGCGCGACGGTAGAACTCTATTTTGTGGGATTGACCCCAGGCGCGGTAGGTTTGTACCAGATCGTCTGCAAGATCCCTTCATCGGCGACCGCAGGCGAGCTGCCTCTCGTCGTGACGCAAGGAGGCGCTACGGCGAACCGGGCCACGTTGCCGGTCGTCCGTTGAGAAGACACGGCCGGTTCTCACGAATCCCGGCGTTCTCTGCGATAGCAAGCAAGGTAATGCCCGTGATGCCGCGAGTACCCGGCTGCTTGATCCCGCTCAACGCGCGTCACCTGCAGATCACCGTCTAAGGTTGGGGTATCTATTGCAATCGAGGCAGGCCCCACGCCCAGTTGGGTCTTGGAATTCCAGACCCAAAACACGAGCGTGCTCCAGCCAGTGACCATAGACCTAGGCTGCAGTAGCCACTCCGTACCCTCTACCTATCCATGCAACGGCGATTGCTCCGGTTCGTGCTCCATCCCTACCCGCACGCCGCGCGCGTCCCACTCGATTACGTTGCCTTCCCAGCGTCCGAAGTTGATGGCCGAAAGCGAACTGTAGCGGTAAAACTGCGTGGCGTCGGCGGCACGCACACCCGTGGCGGTAATGCGCGCTATTTCCGAGCAGAGCATGCGCCCGTCGCCGTCCAGACCGGTTCTGCCGGGCGCCACATCCGCGGCCGCGCAAGAGTAAATGGTGATGCCGTAGGAGA
>JAJFUV010000086.1 GCA_021372245.1 Terriglobales bacterium | reverse complement strand
AAAGTCCGAACGCGAGTTCTGGATTCGGCGGCTTGCCCTGCGTTACGGAAGCGCGAAAGCGGCGCGGTACATGCTTGACTCCCAAGAAGCGGGAGCCGACGTACTCCCCGGCATCCAGAGGCTGGTCTGGTTGCACTACGACAACCATTGCGTGGTTTCCGCCGGGATTCTGCTCGAGCAACTCGAACAAGCCAAAGGAATACCGTTTCTGGTCCTACCCAGACTGGTGCGTATTCCGCAGTATCTCGATGCGCTGCGCAAGGGCGAGACGATCAAAGGCGAGACACCGGTCGACTTCCTTGCCGCCCGTGTTCGCGACGCGGAAAAGGCGGTCTCCCTGGCACGGCTCGCCAACAATGTGGCCATCAATCGTAAGTCCGAAGCCGGGCGGGTGCTAACGGACACAGAGGCCGTACTCCTGGTGGCGAAGTTCTACCATCACAAAATGCAGGCCGCCGCTGCCAAAGCCACCGGCGACAAGGGCAGGTTCAAAGCATTGCTGGCCATCTCGCTTGATGACTATCGCAATCTGACAAACCTGACCAGAACGACGTACGAGAGTCTCTCGGATGTTCCCGCCTGGTACCCGGTACGCTTCAAACCGGATATCTGCCCTTACCATTGGACGGACATCCTGCCATATCTGGAGAGGGAACAGGCGCAGTTATGGTAAAGACCGTTCGCAAGTGAGCAGGCCGGACGTGCGGCTCACACCCGGTAGGTATCCGCTTTCCAGTTCTTCACGGCCTTTTTGATATCGATCTCGGAGAGGTTCTCCGCGACGGCGCGTTTTGCCAGTTCGACGAACTCCTCGTCGGGCGCGAAACGCAGGCCAATGATCTGCCGGATGGATAATCTTGGGTCGAGAAGCTTTCCCGTAAGCACGAAGTGCCGCAGGTTCTCCTCGGCACGAATGGCACGGTCCTGCGCCTTCAACGCGAAGATGCGCGCGAACAACCCAACCATGAAGACCGCGATGGTCAGCGCCAGGATCAGCGACGCGCTGTAGATGCGCGTGTGGTCGCCCCAGGACTTGATCAGGTTGACAACAGAGCCGCCCAGAATAGCGAGCAGCAGTACGAACAAAACACCGTGGTAGCCCACCACGAATCGGGTGTGGTTGTCGAAGTTCTGTGGCTTCATTGGGACGCTCCTCTATCCGGCATTACCGCCTCAGGGGGGGGTTGCACACATCGTAGCACGGCGCGGGGGCGTGTCTCGGCTCCTGGCCCATTCAACTCAACTTACGGCCACCACCTCGTCCATCTCGACCGGTGCATTCTCGGGCAGGGCGACCACCACCCGGTTGCCATCTTTCTTCCATGGGGCCGGTTGGCCGGTGCGCAGCCGCCGCGCGCTCGAAGGAGGTTTGATGCCCGTGAGCGCCGCCGTGCGCTGCTTTGGCGAGAGGAAGTGCAGATACCAGGTACCGCCTTTGATGGTGACCGGCACGTCGCAGCGTTCGGGATACGGCCCCGCCTCCACGTCGAACACCGACTCGCCGCTGTGCTTCATCCAGCCCGCCATCTGCCTGCAGATCTCGTAAAACACCGGCCGCATAGTGCCATCGGGACGGGGACCGAAGCTGACCATGTAGTTTCCGCCCCAGGCGCGGTTGCGTACCAGTCGCTCGATCACATACGACGCCGGTTTACAAGGGCTTTCGCCCTCGTAACTCCAGGTGCCGCATGCCGCCTCGCACTGCTCCCATACACCCTTGGGCTTATCGGCGGGATTGCGGTTCTCGAAGGCCGTGCTGTAATCGCCCAGCGTGCGGCCCTTGTCCCATAGCATGTTGCGGTCGTTGAGCACGATGTCGGGCTGAAGCTTGCGGACGTAGTTTTCCAGTTCCTGGCCGTGATGGTCGATACCCACCGGCCAGTCGTAGCCGTCCCACCAGAACAGGTCGATCTTGCCGTAGCGCGTCAGGACCTCGCTCATCTGTCCTTTCACTACGGCCCAGAGCTGGTCGAAGTACTTCTGCATTTGCGGGATAGGCATGTCCGCGTAGCGCGGCAGACCTTGGCTGCGTTCGGGGCGCCGGTACTTGAACTCGGGATCGCGCAACGGGAAACCCCGCCACGGCCAGCCCTTGGGGTTGAAGAGCCAGTCCGTGGGCGAGTAGCAGAAGCCCACCTTGAGCCCGACGCGGCGGCACGCTTCCACGAATGGCCTCACAAGGTCGCGGCCGCCCATGTGCTGCCTGGTGCCGAACTCGCCGTACTCTGTGGGCCACATGGCGTAGCCGTCGTGATGTCTCAGGAGGAAGGCGGTGTATTTGAAACCGGCATGCTTCGCCGCAACCAGCCACTTTTCGGGATCGTAATTCTGTGGATTGAAACGATCCGCCAGGGCCATGTACTTCTCGACCGGCCAATACTTGTTGGGCGGCCTCATGTCTCGGAAGAGACCCCAGCCGCCCTCGATTTCGCCCACGCTGCACGGGCCCCACGGCAGGAACAGACCCATTCCCGCTTTGGGAAACCACGGCTGGATCTTGCGATGCACAACCATTTCACCCATCCGGCGAAAGGCTTCCGTGTCTTGTTGCTGCGCGGCCAGTGGCAGGCCGAATCCGGCCATGGCGGCACGTTTGAGCAAAACTCGGCGTTGAAGCAGAGATTGGTTATCGCCCATCCCGGCTTACAGCATATGACAGCGGACCGCGGCAGGTACAGCCAGAAACTGCCTAGGCCGCTTGAACCTGCTGGTAGACGCTCTTGAGGAACTTCACGCCTTCGGTCGCAAGCTGCTCCGGAGAATCCGCCAGCTTGCGCCAGATGCAGCAGAGCTTGGCGACACTTTCGATGTCCGGATCGAACGACTCGATGGTGATGCAGCCGTCGTAGCCCACCTTGCGGAGCGCCTTGAAGAACGGCACCCACGGCACCAGGCCGGTGCCCGGAATGCCGCGCTGATTCTCGCAAGCATGGACGTAGCCAAGCAGGCGGCCGGCAGTCTCCACCGCCCTCGGGAAGTCGTCTTCTTCGCGGATCATGTGGAACGTGTCCAGATGCACGCGCACGTTGGGCACGCCAACCGCATGGATGAACTTCACCGCATCGGCGGCCGTGTTGATGAAGTGGGATTCGAAGCGGTTGACCGGCTCGATGCCCAGGATCAGGTCCGAAGTCTGCTTGGCGTAGTTGGCGATCTCGCGATAGCCTTCCACGCCCCAGTTCCATTCCTGCTCGGTACGCCCCTTGCCCGTCAGATAGCCCCATCCGCAGTAGATCATGCCACCGAAAAGCTTCGCGCCGACTTCGTTGCATACGTCGATCAGCTTGCGCGAAAAGTCCAGTCCCGCTTTGCGGACCGCGGCGTCCGGCGAAATGATGTTGTACTGGAGCGGCATCCCGAAGCCCATGTTGATGGTGAGCCCCAGGTCGGCGGCCGCCTTCTTTACCTTGGCGGCGGGGAAGCGATCAACGTCGAAGGGAATGATCTCAACCGCGTCGAAACCCATCTTCTTGCACTTGTCCAGCAAGGGCAGGTCCTGTTCGGCGAAGGTCTCCCGGAAAAGAAGCGAGTGAATCCCGAATTGCACGTTGCTACCTCCTGCGGCGGAGCCGGCGCGGGTGAACGTCGACCGGCACACCACCAACATCTCTGACGATCCATCTTCTTTTTAGCCTTTCGCGCGCCGCGGATCAATGGCTCTCGTTTATAGAATTTCGTAAATCTTTTACAATTATTTCAGACGCGCCGTGCGGGAGGCCAGGCGGTATTCCGCCGGTGGGTGGCCGAAGGCACCGCCGAACACCGTAGTCATGTGCTGGACGGACCGGAAACCGGTATTGGCCGCGATCTGCTTGAGTGAAAGATTCGTCTCGCGCACCAGGCGCCGGGCGCGCTCCAGCCTCACTTTGCCGATGGCCGTGTGCACGCTGTAGCCTAGGGCGGCCCTGAAGCGCGTCTCGAGCGACGCGCGCGAGCAGGGAATGGCTTCCGCGACGTCCCGGACCTTAATGCCCCGTACAGCTTGTTCCCAGATGAACGCCATGGCGCGGGCGGTGAGCGGATCTTCGATGGCCAGCATGTCGGTGGAACGGCGCGTCACCACGCCCTCAGGATCGACGACGATACGCCGCCGGCGCGGCTTGCGCCCGTTCATGATCTGGTCCAGCAGCACGGCCGCGTGGTGGCCGATCCTTTGCGCGCCTTGCTCGACGCTGGTGAGCAGGGGGCTGCTGAGGCGGCATAGCAGTTCGTCGTTGTCCACGCCAATGACCGCCACTTCTTCCGGCACGCGCAGCGACTGCGCGCGGCACGCTTCCAGAACCTGCCGCGCGCGGCTGTCGTTTGCCGCCATGACGCCGAGCGGCTTCGGAAGCGCTTGCAGCCATTCGCTCAGAGCGCTTTGCATGGCCGCCCAGCCGCGCCCCGGCAAGTGCCGGCCGCGGAAGACACTGCAGGCCATCCCTCGTTGTTTCAACCGTCCCACGAAGGCGTGCTCGCGTTCCTCCGACCAACCGTTGATCGGTGTACGCGGGTACCCGCAATAGGCGAAATGGTGGAACCCTCGGTCCAGCAAGTGATCCGCCGCCATGTGCGCGATGGCGCGGTTGTTGGTGAAACAGTAAGGGATGCGGGATTCCGGCGCGTACCAGCCGTATCCGCTGCCAAACGCCACCGCCGGCAGTTTGGATTCGACCACCGCCGCAGCCACCCTGGGATTGTCGAAGTCCGCGATGATGCCGTCGCCCGCCCATGTCCGCAGGTCCGGAAGCCGCTGGTCTTTCAGGCTGTTTTCCTCAATGTATACATTCCAGCCGGCGCCCTCCTGCAGGTACGCGGCCACGCCCGTCATCACCTTGAGGTCGTAGGCGCGCGTGGCGTCGTAGATCAGCGCCACGTGGCGCATGTGCGCGCTTCTGGACTCCATCTGCTTCACCGGACCAATTCACCGTCCTTGAATTCGTGCCGCGCGACGACTGCGCCGGATTCATCCCAAGCCGTGGCCGTGCCCTGGCACTTGAAGTCGCGCCAGGTGGACTCGTATTTCCTCTTTCCGTTCGGCCAATACTGCGTCCACACGCTCGCACCGTCACCGGCGTGGCGCCACTCGAACAGTTTGCTCCCATCAGGGATCCAGTAGGTTTCGACGCCGGTCTTCATCCCGTCGCGCCACGTGACCTGATAGCGTTTTGCTCCACTTGCGTAGTACCAGACCTCATCTCCGGAGAGCAGGAACCGACCGTTGGTGTCGAGGGCGCCGATCCAGGTGACGCGCAGTTTTCCGTCATCGAAAGTTTCGCGCCCGCGGATCGGTTCGCTCAGAGCCGGGCCGGTTTTGGTTTCCGCCGTATCGTCGGATAGGATCCACGCCTCGTTCATCTCGAAGTGCTGCGAAGGCTGATTCATGCTGGTGATCAGATGGATGATTCCATTGGGCGCCTGCGCCGCCACCGAATAGCCCAGCGTGCCGCTCGAATGCCCTTTGCCCTGCCGGACCCAGTTTTCGTGTGGCAGCGCGCCGGGCAGGGTCTTGATCTTCCACGTCTTGCCTTCGTCGTCTGACAGGGCCACGAACGAACCGCGGCTGGCAACGCCGGCAGGCTGCTTGCCCTCGCGGTTCTGCCAGTCGGCGGCGAAGAATAGGCGGCCGCTCGCGAGCTTCACCAGGGATGGCCGCTGGTTGCTGGACAGGGCGGGGAAGGGAGTCTTGCTCACGGTCCAGGTCCGGCCGCCGTCGCTTGAAACGGCTTGCGGCATATAGCCGTCGATGTTGGTGTTCTTGCCGCCGATGCCCAGGATGCGCCCGTCTTTGAGCAGCGCGAAGACCGTATGGCGCCCGGCAGTACGCCCGCCGGTGTCGAACCACGTGGCGCCGTTGTTGCGGGTCGCCCACAATAATGATGTCCCGCCCACGGCGTCGCTCGCGAAATATAACGTGCCGTCGAGCGTACGAAAGGCGTGCGAGATCGGCTGCGGCCAGTAGCCGCCGCGCGGCCCGGCGATGAGCGGGAGTTCCACCGGACTCCAACTCGCACCGTTGTCCGTAGATGTCTGATGGCGGAACGGCACGCCCTCCATTCCTGCGCCACCGCCGAAGAAATGCAGGGTGTCGCCTTCGGTCCACAGCAACGCACTCTGATCGTTGGCGTCCGCGAAATCCTCGAACGGTCCCGGCATGTCCCAGCGGTCGCTGCCGAATCGCAACCGCGACGAAATGAACGTGGTATTGGCCAGGTATTCAGTCGACGACGTCGATGAGGAGAAAGCCACCCACAGCAGGTCACCGTTCGGACACACCGTGAGTCCGGCCGAATGGTTGTGCCACATCAGTTCCGGGCGCAGGCCTGCCGCGATGACGGCGTCAGATGGTGTGTTTTCCGGCGGGATGGGCGCGAGTGGCCGCTTGCGGAACCATGGCTTCGCGGGCGACGGCCCCAGCTTCACGTGAGCCGTGGCCTGCTTCACGCACTCCTGGGTGAAGACAGGTTCCGGCGAATATGGTGCCGTTGCAGGCAGTGGCGCTTCCACGATGCGGAATCCGATGTTGTGGCGGCCTCGATAACCCGGCGGCATGCTGGCGCGATTGGCCGAGCGCCGGTAGTAGGGCAGCGTGCCCGCTACCGCGTCGTGCCTGCGCTCGCCCATGATCCCGCCTCCGCGGATCGCACGCGCAAAGCCTTTCGACGGCCCCACCGGATCGGTTTGCGCTCCGGCGAGGTACAGCCCGTGCCAATCGAGTACCCACTCGGCTGCGTCCGTGTGCATGTTCTTCAGTCCCCAGGCGTTGGGCGCGCCGGTTGGCGGCATCGCATCGCCGCTCGAAAAGTGTCCGCTCGTGCCGGCGCGGCAGGCGTACTCCCATTCCGCTTCGGTAGGGAGGCGATAGGAGCGGCCTTCCTTCTCGCTGAGCCAGGCGCAGAAGGCGACCGCGTCATCCCAGCTCACGCCCGTGGCATACGGCGAGGCCGAGCCGAAGTCCTGGTGGTCGAACCGGAAGCGCGCGAACTGCTCCGAAGTGATTTCAGTCTCCGACATCCAGAAGTCGTGAGAGATGCGGACCTCATGCACCGGCCGCTCGTCGTAGTCGCCGCGCGGCATCACCGCGGGCTGTTTCAGGAGCGCGGGATCGGTGGCCAAGTCGTTGCCCATGCGGAACGATCCCGCCGGGATGCGGACCATCTTCACGCCGATCGAATTCACGCGTTCACGAGCCGGCTCAGCCCCCACAGTCATCAGGCACGCGAACGCTGCCAAAGCTGCAAACCAGGTACGCATGGTTCACAGCATAGCCGAAGCCGGTCCGGCGCGCCTACGGCCAAAGTTCGGCGATCAGCTTGTGCTGCTCGGGAACGGTGGCCAACCCCGCGAGCTTGTTGTAGTGTCCATTTTGCTCGGCGAACCACACGGGCCAATCGCCCAGGTAAATGTTGTTCAGGCCGATAGTTTGGTCGGCGTCCACCTTGTAAACGTGCATCAGTTCGTGCAGCAGAACCGCGCGCTTGCGCACCAGGACGTCCTTGTCCACCAGGTACTTATAAGCGTCCCAGGCGGCATCCTGCACTTCGGTGACACGCTGGAATTCCAGGCCGCGGCGCATCAGCTCGCGGAAGCGCTTACCCACCACGGACTTGTAGTTTGCCGGCGCGGGTGCTCCGGCCTCGGCCCCGTGTGGTGGAAGCCCATCGAGAATCTCCATGTTGAGTTGGGCAACTTGCGCGCGCAGGCGTACCTGCGCGAAGCGCCAATTGCGGCCCCAGGCGGGCAACCCTTTCTCGATCGCGAGCAGGCGCTCGGTCATCTTGCCGAGCTGCGGCGCGCTGGTGTGCAAGTCGTCCAGCCCGATAATCAATTCGGCCAGTTCCCCGGCGACGGCTCCGCGCGCGCCGAAATACCAGCGGCAATACTCTTCGATGATGTCGCGCACCGGCCGTTGCGGCGTAACTAGCAGTTGCAGCGCCACCACCTTATTCAAGTCGTCGTAGTTGCCTTCCGTGTAGCCGTGGAAGCCTTGCAGTCCTCTTTCGGGGAATGGTGTCATCAGCTTGATGAGATAGGAGAACCGCGTGATGGCGCCTTCATTGCCGTAGACATCGTTGTCCGCGGCGGACAGGTTGTACATGCCGCCCAACCGTACCGAAGCTGGCAGCCGCAGTTCGGGATACCTGATTTCGCGCCGCCAGGTGGGGAAGTGATGGAACCAGAAGCGCAGCCAGTACTTCGCGCCCTGGCTGCTGAACCATGTGGCGGCATCCATGCTTTCTTCGGGACTCCAATACCACGTGATCAGGTCGCCAACGAGGTTCGGATAGATCTCGTGCGCGGCTTCCACAATATCCCGGCAGACCACGAGGGAAGTGCGGTTCCACGGCTTACATTTCTCGCAAGCGCACCCGCTCGGGTCGCGCGTATAGAAGTCGAGCGATCCGATGTTGAGCCCCATGCGCCTGGACTCGGCCAGCAGATTGCGCGTGTTGTCCAGGATGATCTTGCGGGCAGCGGGTTGCGACGGGCACAGCAGTTGTCCCGTGATGAGGCGGGTGCCCATTTGCGCCCGTAACCCCGGATGGTTGCGGAACTGGTCGTACCAGACCACATTGGTGCCCGACGTGAAGCCCACTTCCAGGCCCGCACGCTGTGCCTCCCGAAGCGAGGCCAGCACGCGGCGCATGTAGGCTAGGCTTTCCGCCGCGCCTTGCTCTTTCGAGAAAGGATCCACCCTGGGCATGTAGGACATCGGGTCGACCCAGTTCCATGTCGCGTTCGCGCCCCACAGCGCCCAGTCTTCAAACAGACGGCCCAGTTCTTCGACGGGGAGCTTGGCGTAAGGATTATTCATGTGCGCGGGAGCGTAAATGCCGCGTAAGGCAACGGCCGGTGCGGTCGTTGAACTCGCGCCTCGGAAAACAACCTTTCCGTTCACTGAATCCAACTGGCGCAGTGCTGTGCCGAGAGCGTGAACCGTGTCGAGTGCGGTTGCGCCCGCGACGGTCATATGATCGCTCGCCTCGATCTTCCACCCTCTCACGCCCGGCACCACTTGCAGGCACAGGCTGCCCGGCGTACAGCCTGGCTCAATCGGAGTTCTTACGCCGAAGCGCAAGTGGATCTCACGTGCCGCAACGCCCGCGTAGCGCTCCAGAACTGGACCCGCGCCGCGTCCAATCCCGATCCGGCGTATCTCTACTTCCGCCCCGCACGATGGAAGCGCGCACAAAACTGCGAACCACACCCAATTCCGGGGACAGGCTACGCGATTCCTAAACCTGTGGAATGCCGTCAGCGACATAGCTCAACTCCTGAAACAGGGCTACCCAGGCCGCGAAGTCGACGCGCGTGCGGCCGCACATGAAGAAATCGCCCGGAATCATCGGGGGGTACCGGCTCCAGGGCTCCTTGTAGATCTTGTCGCGCAACTCCGTCACCAGCCGCGCGTACTCTTCGAAGCGCGCGCGCTTGGCTTCCATCACGCGGCGCATCTCGATGCGCGAGGCTCCCTTGTGGGCCATCTCCTTTACCTGGGCGCGGAGTGCCTCGCGATCTCCCAGCGCCGCGATGGCCGCGCCGATGCGAGCGCGGTACTCGAACACCTGCCAGCGCCAGCTCTGCCTCACACCCGCGGGCAGGTGCGCGGAGATCGACAGGGCCAGTTTCGCGACTTCGTCCGCCTTCTCTGCCGGCTGCACGAACTGCTGTTGGCCCCAGCTACCCATCGGATTGGTCCAGGCGCTTTCCATGCCCGATGTCATGCGCGTAAAGTCCCCGGCCACGTTCTCATCGAAGAAGTAATTGGCGTACTCAGCGGCCAATTGCTCGGGCGTGACGCCCGGATCCCAGGCGATGCGCGCGGCCGAAGCCTTGTTGAAATCGTCGTAGATGCCTTCGCTGTAGGCCACGTAGCCGTCCTGGCCCGTGCGGCGCAGGTCTCCAAAGATGTTGACCAGGCGTTTCGGAAATGGATTCGCGCCGACCGTCCCCCAGCCGCCGATCTCCGTGATCTCCAGGAACGTCAGCACGGGGTATCCCGGCGGCAGGCTGGTGAAGCGATCCGCCGGATGGCGATCGTCTTTGAACACGCCGCCGAACCAATCGGGCTTGCGCTGGCGGAAGAAGTCGATCGCCGTGCGGGCCTCTTCATCGGTGAAGTGCCAGTCCGACATGTACGAGCGCATCGTGGGGTGGTATTTGCGGAACGTCTCGTGGACATCCTTGGCAAGGTTCAGGAAGGTCTTCACCCAGGGCTTGCAGCGGTCGCACAGGCAGCCGCCCGTATCATAGGCGAAGTGGCAGCCCATCTCCAGATGTACACCGGCCTCGGCCAGTTCCCGCGCCAGGTTCTCCTTGTTGCGCAGGATGATCTCACGCCCGCGCGGTACCGACGGGCAGGCCAGCCTCTGAAAGTTCGCCCACTTCTCCGTGTTCGGCGCCTTTATCTCGGGTGTGACCTGGTTGCGGTACAGGTCGTTGTCGCTCATCGTGTAGCCCGGTTTCAATCCCAGGTCCTGCGCCAGCCGCAGCACTTCCTTTTCCTTGTCCCAGCGCTTGCGGGCGTCGGCGTTGTCCACGCCTTTTTCGAACGGGTCGTTGTACTGCGATTGATCGAACCACACCCACACGCCGTTGGCGCCCCATAGCGCCATGTCCTCGACCACTTCGCGCATGATCGTGCGCGCTTCCTGCATTTCGTAAAAGTTCTCAACGTGAATGGCGAGATAGAGCATGCGGTGTCCCATGGCGGGCTTGTCCACGCCCAGCGGCGGTCGCGCGCGCATCGAACCGCGGGCGTATTGCGCTGTGCGCAGGATCTTGCCGGCGCCGTAGATCATCCCTCGCCCTTCGCGCGCCACAATGTACAAGCGCTCGCCCCTCTCCACCAGAGCGAAGCCTTCTTCGCCAAACTGCGCAGCCGGGGGCGTCTGGAAACCTGCCAGTTGGGGGCTCCCCACCGTAGCGAACACGATAGCTGCACCTGCTGCGGGCGGCGCACTCCGCACGGGAAGCTTCGCGCTGGTCTTGCGTTCGACGCGGCTTGCAAACAAAGCAGCGGCACGGCGCGCGATAGGTCCGGCGGTTGGTGCGACAACCACGACGCCGCGCGGCTGTCCTCCCGAGACGAGTTCGATGGGCGATGCTGCCAGTACGGCGGCAGTGAGGAAGGTGAAGATGACGCTTTTCATAAGGTAAGTCGAAACGATCTTATCATCTGGCGCCGTGGCAGTTGACTCGGATGCCCGACGTTTGATAACTCTCCAGATTGACCAAACCACATTCTGACTCATTGTTGACCCGTCGCAGCTTCAACGCGGCCGGTGCGGCTGCGGCTGCTCTCCCGGCATCTTTGAGTGCCGCATCGAATCCCGCTATTCAGAAAGCGATGGATTCGGTGCGCGCCGCCATCCCCCTGGCCGAGGCCGATCCCGAGCGTCCGGTCTACCACTTTCATCCTCCTGCCAACTGGAACAACGATCCCAACGGGACTATTTTCCATAACGGCTGGCACCACCTCTTCTACCAGCACAACCCTTACGGTTCCGGGTGGGGGCACATGCACTGGGGCCACGCGCGGAGCCGCGACATGGTGGATTGGGAGCATCTGCCCATCGCGCTGTGGCCGTCGATCGAAAGAGGCGAGGATCACGTGTATTCGGGCGGCGCTATCAAGGGCGACGATGGCCGTGTGCGCCTGTTCTACACGAGCATCGGCAAACGCGACCCCGAACAGTGGATGGCTGTTCCCTTGGACGACGAGTTGATTGCGTGGGAGAAGCATCCGCGCAATCCCGTGGTGAGCTTGAAGCACCACGGCGCCAAACGCGTCTTCGAGTGGCGCGACCCGTTCATGTTCCGCGAGCAGGGCCACGTCTACATGGTTTGTGGAGGCGACGGGAACGACATGCACCGCGGCGGAGATGGCCAGGTTCAGCTTTATCGTGCCTTGAACGCGGACCTGAGCGAGTGGAAACACCTGGGCTCCATCTTTGAGAACCGCGACAGACGATGCCCCAACATCGAGTGCCCCAACCTGTTCCGCCTGGGCAAGAAGTGGGTGCTGATCATCTCGCCGCACATGCCCTGCGAGTATTTCGTCGGCGACCTGGATCTGGAGCGCGTCCGCTTCGTTCCGGAAACGCGCGGCGTGCTGGACCCGGGCGCGTCCTATGCGTCGAACATTTCCGTCGACGACAAAGGGCGGACCATTCTCTGGCTCTGGGGGCGTACCGCAACCAAACTGGACAAGGGATGGAACAGCGTGATGGCGCTGCCGCGCATCCTTTCGATCGATTCCGCGGGTTTCCTGTGCCAGACGCCCGTACCCGAACTGTCGAAGCTGCGCGGCGAGCCCCTGCGAGTGCCCGCGACCGAGCTCAGCGGAAAGCCGCTTGCGCTCGGTGAGGAGTTCCAACGTGACACGCTTGAGATCGAAGCCGTGTTCGCCGCAGAGAATGCTTCCTCGGTAGGTATGCGCCTGCGGTGCTCCAAAGATGGCAAGCCGGGCGCCGAGATCCGGCACGAAGTGAGAGGCGGTTTCTTCTCGGTTGGATCCACCAGGATGTACTTCGGAAGGGAGAAGCACCTGCGCCTGAGGGTGTTTCTCGACAAGCGTGTGGTGGAAGTCTACGCTAACGACGGCGAGGCTGCCATCTTCACGACCGTGGATGCGGGCCTGAACGATCTGGGAATCGAAGTGTTCGCCAACGGTGGCGCGGCCAAACTCGAATCGCTCACCGCCTGGCCTCTCCGCCCAGCCCGCTTCAGCCTGGAGAGATTCAAGTAAGGCGCCGGAACGCTGCCGCCGCAGGGCGAAACGCACAGAGCCGCGACTGGAAGGAGCGGTCAGATCAGTTACCGGCGTCATCTGTACCCGGTGCCCCAAGCCGCAAACGCGCGGACGCCGGTGCCTGTCCCACGGCGCTGGGGTGAGTATCTTGAGGATTAGCATGCTGCGATATCCTGTGAAATTGACCTGGGAGGATTCTGGCGCGGTCGTAATCTCCTTCCCGGACGTGCCTGAGGCGCACACCTTCGGCGGCAACGAGACCGAAGCGCTTTCGCGTGCGGTGGACGCGCTGGAGACAGCTCTCTCCATGTATATCGGGGATCGGCAACCCATACCTACACCATCACCCAAGAAACGTGGTTGGAGAACCGTGAGCCTGCCGGCTCTGACGGAAGCCAAAATTGCGCTCTACCTTGCCATGCGCGCATCGCACGTGGGCAAGGCCGAACTGGCTCGTCGCCTCAAGTGGCACCTGCCGCAAGTAGATCGTCTACTGGACCTGATGCACGCATCCCGCATGAACCAGATCGAGCAGGCTTTCGCCGCGCTCGGCAAGCGGGTGAGCATCGTGGTTGAAGACGCCGCGTAACATCTGTTCGTCTACCGATACTCCGCGTTCACCTCTTCCAGCCAGTCCGGCTTCTTCAGCACTTCCCTCGGGCGGCTGCCGTCGGGCGGGCCGATGATGCCGTCGCGCTGCATCATGTCCAGGATGCGGGCGGCGCGTCCGTAACCCAGGCGCAGGCGGCGCTGCAGGATCGACGTTGAGGCTTTGCCCATGTCGATCACCACGCGTACGGCATCGGCGTACAGCGGATCTTCGTCGCCGTCCAGTTCTTCGCCTTCCGGCCCTTCTTCTTCGTCACTCGGCGGCGCCACCAGGTAGGTCGAATCGTATTCGGCCACCGCCTGGTTCTTCCAGAATTCCACCACGCGGTTGATCTCGGTTTCAGTAACAAACGCGCCGTGGACGCGCATCAGGCGCGCCGAACCCGGCGGCAGGAAGAGCATGTCGCCCTTGCCCAGCAGGTGCTCGGCGCCCATGACGTCGAGGATGGTCCGGGAGTCCACTCGCGTGGCCACGCGGAAGCTGATGCGGGCGGGGAAGTTCGCCTTGATCAAGCCCGTGATGACATCGACGCTCGGCCGCTGCGTCGCCAGCACAAGGTGCATGCCGACGGCGCGCGCCATCTGCGCCAACCGCGTCACCGCCTCCTCGACGTTGGCGCGCTCCACCATCATCAGGTCCGCCAACTCGTCGATCAGAATCAGGATGTAGGGCAGCGGGCGCAGGTCCTCGGGCTCAGCCGGTTCTTCCTCGGTGAACAGGCTGCGCGGCTGCTCGGCGAGCTGGCGCATCTTCTTGTTGTACTGCTCGATGTTGCGCACGCCCTGCGAGGCCAGCAGCTTCAAGCGCCGCTCCATTTCGAGCACGGCGTTGCGCAGCGCGTTAGTGGCCTTCTTCGGATCCGTGATCACCGGCGTGAGCAGGTGCGGGATGCCTTCGTAGAGCCCGAGTTCCAGGCGCTTGGGGTCGACCATGATCATGCGCACGTCGTCGGGCGTCGACTTGAACAACACGGACATGATCATCGAGTTCAGCATGACGCTCTTGCCCGAACCGGTGGAACCGGCGATGAGCAAGTGCGGCATGGCGTCCAGCGCCGAAACCTTGATGCGGCCGCTGATGTCCTTGCCAAGCGGGATCGCCATGTGCGAGCGCGAACCGCGGAATTCTTCGGATTCCAGGATCTGCCGCAGGCTGATCACTTCGCGCTTGGTGTTGGGCACTTCAATGCCGACGGTGGGCTTGCCCGGAATACGTTCGATCAGGACGGACTCGGCCTGCAGACCCAGGCACAGATCCTCGCTGAGCGTCGTGATGCGGCTGTATTTGATACCGGCTTCGGGCTTGAATTCATAGGTCGTAACAACCGGGCCGGGGTTGATCTGTGTCACCGAGCCGAACACGTTGAATTCTTCGAACTTGCTCTTGATGCGTGCCGCGACGTCTTTCAGTTCCTGCTCGTCGTAAGGATTACGGATGGGCGGCGGATTAAGAAGCTCGGTATTCGGCAGTTCGTAAGTGTGTTCCGCCGAGGCCGAGGTCGATGCAGATGTCGCGGGTGCAGCAGGCGCGCGCTGCGGGCTGGCGGCCGCTTGGTCCGCGGGCTGGCCATCTATGGGGGGCTGGGCAGGCTGCGCAGCCTCCGGCTCTTCGATCTGGCGTATGGGGATGTCCGCCGCTTCCTCCCACGGCGGCCTGGACGAATCTTCAGGAGGTGCGGCCGCGGCGGTTGCTTCTGGCGTCTGGACCGTAACGGGCTCCTTCGCCGATGCCTTCCGCGCCTTTGCGCGCTCGGCCTTCTTCTGCTTCTTCTCGGCGATCGCGGCGCGGCGCTTTGTTCGCCATGCCGTCCAGCTTTCACCAATCGACGCGAACCAAGCCATCGGTCCACTGAACCAACCTGCCAGCCGCGTCATGGAGAACGACGAAACCAGGTACAGAGAAACCGTGACGCACGTGGCGGTCAGGATGAGGGCGCCGGTCAGGTTCATGGTGCGCACCAGGTAGTCCGCCAGCAGCAGGCCCAGCATCCCGCCCGCCGGCACGGCGCCATGGAACAAACGCCAGCCGGTCTGCATGGAGACCAGCGCCGAGGTGCTCGCCACCAGGATCAGCCAGCCGGCCACGCGCACCCAGGCCGCCTCAATGGGCTTCGAGCGCACCCACTTCCAGGCTAGAAGTCCGAGCAGGACGGGAAAGACGAACGCCATGCCGCCGAACAACTGGAAGACCGCATCAGCCGCGTAGGAACCCGGGAATCCAATCCAGTTGAGCGGATGGGCGCCGATCGAGGAATTCAGCGATGGATCTTCGCTGTGGTAAGAAATCAGGCTCAGGGATAGTAGTATGGCGCCGGCTGCATACACTACGGCACCGGCCTCGTTCAGGCGTGGATGTTCGGTCGGACCTAAAAGCTTCATCCGCTAAACGCGGAGAAAAGCCAGAGCAATCACTATTATGCCAAATAAAAGGCGATACCAGACAAAGAAAGTGAGCGTATTCCGCCGGAGGTACTCAAGCAGGAACCGGATGACCAGCCAACCGGTCACGGCGCTCAACGCGATTCCCATCACGAAGCCCACCCACATGTCGGGTGGGACGCCGCCGGCCTTGTGCAAATCCCAGAGTGCTGCGGCGGCCGCGCCAGCGATGGCTGGCGTCGAGAGCAGGAAAGAGAAACGCGCCGCCGCCGGACGGTTCATGTTGCATGCCAGCGCCCCGATGATCGTGATGCCGCTGCGCGAGGTGCCCGGGATGATGGAAATGGCCTGGGCAACGCCCACCACCATGGCGTCCAGGAAAGAAACGTGCGCGATGTCCTTGGAAAGGTTAGCTTTGCGGTCGGCCAGCGCCATGAGCACACCTACGCCGATCAGCATCCCGCCCATCACGAACGGGCTGCGCCAACTGGATTCCGCCTGATTGTGAAAAATCGAGCCCAGAATCGCCACCGGCAGCGTCGCCACGGCCAGCACCCACAACAACCGCGGTTGTTCCTTCAAATCCGGGTCTGGGCTATAACGGATACCGAACCCCTGCGCGGCAATCTGCAGCCAGTCGCGGAAGAAGAACCCGAGCACTGCCGCCAGCGTGCCAATGTGCAGCGCGATGTCAAAGGACAGGCCCGGATCGCGCCACCCGAACAGCCAAGGGGCCAGCGCCAAGTGCGCCGTACTGCTGATGGGTAGGAATTCGGTCAGGCCTTGGACAATAGCCAAGACTACGATTTGGTAGATAGGCATACGGAGGGTTTAAACAGTCATACTACCGCAGAACTACTTTTGCGAGCCCGGCGTTGCCGGCGGCGTCGAAGGTACGGAACACGACCAGGTGCTCGCCCGGTCGTGGCTCGGGAAAGCGCACCACGAACCTCTCGCTCAGCGAATCGATCACGCCATCCGCCGCTTCCACGGGACTCCAGGGGGCGGCGTCCAACGAGTATTCGGCACGGCGCAACGGGCTGGCCGCGTCGGCGGCGTCGAAGTCGATTTCCACCCGGCCTCCAGTGCGGCGGGGCGCACCGGCCGTGACACGCGGCGGCGTGTTGTCCAGCAGGACAGGAGCGCTGACCAGTTCAGCCTCGCGCGCCGCGGAGGCGGGATTGGCCAGGCGGTCCGACGCCGTCACGCGGAAGAAGTACCGGCCGTCCGCGAACAGCTCGGCTTCCAGGGCCAACGTGTTTTCGGTGAGATTATCCTTGATGAGCTTCCACTCGTGTTCTTCTTCCCCGCGGAAGTGGACCGCGTAGACAAGGCGGTCGCCGTCGGGATCTTCAGCCTGCCATGCAATCTGAATCTGCGTCGGTGCGGGACGCGTCAGCGTCTGCGTGGGCGTGCCGGCCGATGTGACGGGGGCCGCATCGCCCGTATCGGTCACCGTGACGCTGTAAGTGGCGGCCGCCACGGCGGGCGTCGCCGGACGGACAGTTGCCGCTCCGGCCACCTGTGGCGTGACGTTTATGGATTTGACGACTGGCGGCGTGTTTTGCGGCAGGTACGCTACAGTTACGCCTTCGATCACCGGGGTCTTCTCTCCGTCGCGCACAAGCGTCGCCCGCCACTGTATGTAACGCGCATTGGGGCTTGCCACTACGCCGGAGTCGCCCTGGACAGCGCCCCAATCGCTCCAGGTCTTGTCGGGCCGCGCGGAGTTTCCCGAGCGCGTCTCGAACCGCACGCGACCACCCGCGCCGTCCTCCAGAAGCCAGTTCAACCGGCCCCAGCGTGCCACGGTACCCGCGTCGTGTACCGGCGATTCATAGGTACCTTTGTCTCCCGGACGCAGACCCAGCTTCACAATGCGGCCCTGGTTGGCCACGGCTGCCATCAGCGAGCCGCCGTCGAGGGTCAGGCGGGTAATCTCCCCTTCGCCGCTTTCGGCCGCTAGCGTGAGTTTTCGGTCCAGTCCCAGTCGATAGATACGGCCCTGGGAGTCTGTCGAAAGAATCAGCTCGTTCGGCCGCGCCACCAGGTCGTACACATTTTCTTCCTTGCTGGACCATAGGGATTCGACGGAGTTGTCCGGGTTGATGCGATAGACCGCGGAGCGCTCGATGCCGATGATATCCACAAGGGGAGCGATGGGTGCGGAGGGAGTGCTGGACGCCGCCGGCTGTGTGGCGGTCGGCCGCGCCTTTAGATCCACGCCGCTCTGCGTTGCGGCGTCGCTCACCGTGACGCTTGCCGATGTGGCGGTCACAGTCATGCTAGCCGACGCGGCGGTGGCAGCGGCCGCCGCTGTGGCGCGGCGCGCCGTGGACCCGCCCAGCGCGGCCACATACAGGGTTCCGCCCGGCGCGGGCACGATGGCGCGGATCTCCGGCAGGTTTGAATCGTACAGCGTGAAGGCCTTGTCCTTGGCCGTGATGCGATAGAGAATACCGTTCGGCTCGGTCCCGGCGAGCAAGCGTCCTTCGCCGTCGAGGGCCAGGCAGGTGACGTTGGTCTGCGACGTCTCGTAATAGACCTCGCCCTTGCCCGGCCCGGTCACGCGGAAGATCTTGCCTTGGTCGCCGGTCGCCACGTAAAGCGCGCCGTCAGGGGCCAGGGTGAGCGCCCAAATGTAGCGTTCGCCCGGCGCGAAGTACTCGACTGCTTTCCCGTTCTCAAACCGGTAGACGCGGCCGTTGGGCGACGTGGCCGCATATAGCGTTCCATTAGGCGCCACGGCGAGCGCGAACACTTCAGGCTGCTCGCTGGTCCACAGGAGCGTCCCCTTGCCGGATTTGTCGATGCGGTACACGCGACCGCGATGCCCGGTGCCGGCATAAAGGGATCCGTCCGGCGCTTGCACCAGGCTCCAGATCACGGGCTGCTCGCTGGCGTACACACTTGCGAGCGGAGGCGCCAGCAGCAGTTTGCCGTCGCGCGAAAGCGAGACCCCGTTGAAGCGGCCGCGCAGGAAGTCCTGGTAGGAGTTCATCTCCCAATTCGCGGTCCCCGAAGCCATGGAGACCGCAGCCGCCAGGAAGAACGCCGGGGCGAGCAGCATCCGTCTCATTCCTTCACCTCCACCTGCAGGGTCTTGTACCCACTTACCACGGCGTTTTCCACTCCGATTTGCAGTTCCGCCACCTTGGAATTCCGGGCCACGCCCGCGCCCTGGGCGGCTGCCGCGCTGCGTGTCAGGATCATGGCCACCGACGGCGGCGGATCCGGCAAATCCTCGCCCTGCACCTGAAACGCAGGTTCGGCGCGCCACACGCGCACGTAAGCCCCGGTGTTGGCGCGCAAGGAATTGAGCAGCGTCACGACCTGCGCCGCGGAACGCGGCACGGCGGTGAGCGTGCCGCCGAATTCCGTCATGTTGGTGACCAGTCCGTCGGCCACGGTGAAGTAGAGCGGTCCGTTGGGTGCGCCTGGCGGAACCTGGTAGCTTACCTTGCGCTTCAGTTCCGCGCCGTCTTCGCCAGCCAGCAGCACGTACAGATCCACGGTGTCACCGGGCCGTACCCTCGGCCGGGACGTCCAGATCTGGTCGATCTGCCACTGGCGCTTGGCCGCCGAGGAATCGATGGTGAGATCCACGCTTTTCAACTTGAGCGACGTGAACCCGCTCTGCATCGCGTAAGCCACCGGCACGGCGGCGGCCAGCGAAACCTGCATGGGCATGTTTGCGTCGCCCGAGTACATGTTCTCGATGCGCACGGGCGCGGCGCCGCCCTGGAATTCAATCCGGCCGTGGATGGCGAAGGTCGACGCGCCGACGGTGCGCTCGGTGGCGTCGATAGCCGAAAATGCCGCGATCTGCAACAGCAGCGGCGCCAGCAGCGGATCGTTCACAATCCGGATCTGATAGCGTTCAAACGGCTCGGGATCGGCGCCGTCTCTCCCGCGGTTCACCGCGATCGTCACCGGCACCAGCGGCGCGCGCCTGCCGAGCTCTCCCATGACCGCCGTGCTCGCGTCCATCGTGATCGAGCCCAGCCACTCCCGCGCCGTCGAAATCTTGAAGGAACTGGACAGCGTGGGCAGCACCGTCAATACTTCGGCACGCGCGAACGGCAACTCAGCCGGTCCAATGCTCAGAAACCTGTGGCCGAATGCGTAGATGCGCTTTCCGTCGATCATGGTCACGGTGCCATCGGCGCTGACATTCATGTCGCCTGAAACAAGCTGCACGCTGATCATGGAGCCGGGCTGCAACGGCTCCGCCGCTACGGCTGGACGTTGGCTGGCGCCACCACCGGTTCCAGCCCGCGGATCGAGGCCCAACTCACGCAGCTGTGGCGCGAAGGTTTCGATTGCGGCGCGCGTAAAGCCGCCAAAAGAAACCGGTGTGGCGATATCCACGATTCGCCCTTCGCTTGCGGGGGCAGCCTGGGCCAGCGGCCGGGTGAGATCGCGGTCGAACGGCGAGAGCGCCGCGCGCCGCCCGCGCGCCACCGGCGGGGAAACGCGCAGCATCTCTTCAATGGGCCGCACGCCGGCGATGGGCTCCTTGGCGAACTGGAACGCGAAGGCTACTGCGCCCACCAGTTTTCCGCCGATGTAGACTGGGCTGCCGCTCATGCCCTGCATCACGCCGGCGCTTGCGAGCGGCCCGCCTGACAGGCGCGCCAGGATGACGGATTGCTTAGGGCCGGAGTTCTCCAGCACTCCAAGAACTTCAACCTGGAATTCTTCCACGCGGGTGCCCGAGAACACGGTCTTTCCCACACCGCGCATCCCGGCCCGCACCTCGCGCAGAGGCAAGATCAAAGGCTGCGCCACAAGCACGCCGATCCAAAGGAAACCCACGATCCAGGAAAGGGAGGGCACGATCCCATTCTACCGTGGAAACCGGGTCCAGCCTCGCCCGGGATGAGGCGTACAGGCCGGCTTCGCGCTGCTGGACCCGGGCGATGTAATCACCGGACTCAGTAGCCCTTCTGCTTGTCCACCACGTTGAGCAGGGGCTCGCCGTCGCGGAACCGGCGCATGTTCTCCTTCATGAGTTCAATGCGGCGGCGGGCGGCGTTATCGGAGGTCCCGGCCAGGTGCGGTGTAATGATGGCGTTAGGGAATTTCCAGAGCGGGTGACCGGCGGGCAGCGGCTCGGGATCGGTCACGTCAAGGCCCGCGCCGGCCAGGCGCTTCGAATCCAACGCTTCCACCAGGGCGGCGGTGTCGGTCAGGGGTCCTCGCGAAACGGCTATGAAGTACGCCCCCCGTTTCATCAACTGAAACCGCGCGCGATTGAACATGCCGCGGGTTTCCCTGGTCAGCGGCGCAGCAACGAAGACCACGTCGGCTTCGGGCAGCACATGATCCAGGCGGTCCGGCCGCACCAGCCTGGTCAGGTAAGGCTGCGCGGGAATGTCCTTTGGGTCGACCCCTATGACACGCATGCCGAAGGCGTTGGCGCGGACGGCGACCTCGGTGCCGATGCTGCCAACCCCGACCACCACCGCTGTCTTCCCTTTAAGCTCGATGGGGTGGTAGTTCAGGCGGTTGAGGTTCTCCTTACCGCGGTCGCGTTCCACCTGGTTGATGCAGCGCGTGAGCGAGAGCAGCAAAGCGAAGGCGTGGTCCGCGATGTTGGGGCTGGCGATGCCGCGCGCGTTGGTGAGCACGATGTCCGTGTTCGCGATACCGGCGGCGATGTGGCCGTCCACGCCCGCGCTGGTCGCCTGCACCCAGCGCAGTTTCTTGGCCGCGCGCAGCAACTCGGGCCGCAGGTGGCCATACATGGCGTCGGCGTCCGCGATCTCGGTGAGCCACTCCTGCCTGGTTGAAGGCGTGACGATCTCGGCTTCGTGAACGGCGGCGCGGAATTCGGCGATGACTTCCGGAGGCCATTCCGTCATCAGGATCTTGAATTTCTTTGTCTCCGCGCCGGCGACGGTTACCAGTGCAAGCGCCAAGGCCCAGCCCAGCTTAATTCCCATGGGACCGATTCTATCCCACCGCCGGCCGGCCGTGTACAGAAGCGCTAGACGCTGGCGGGAACCACGTATGGAGTCCGATAGCGTCTGGAGAGCAGCCCGTTGGCTTCCGCGTCGTTGCCAAACGTTTCCTTGGCCGGATCGAATGCGAGGTTGCGACCCAGACGGTAACTGATGTTTGCCATGTGGCACATGGCCGACGAGACGTGGCCCTGTTCAACGTTCGCCGCCAGGTCCTGGATCTTGCGGCTTCGCACCACGTCCAGGAAGTTCGCGATGTGCGGCGCGGGATCGTCGGGTTTGGCTTCGATGAGCTTCATTTGCTCGCCGAGTTCCCGCTGTTCGCCCCGGAAAATCCGGAATCCCCGCGCGTCCAGCGCCATGACGCCCTCGCTGCCGAAGAACAGATTACCAATAAAATTGCCGCCGTCCAGAGTAACACTGCCTTCACCCGTGGTAGGCAAGCCGCGCACCTCGAAATTTACCTGGCAGTCCCCGTAATCGAAGATGGCGAACTGCGTGTTGGGGGTCTCTTGATCGTCGTTGTAAACGAACTTGCCGCCGCTCGAGAAAACGCGCTGCGGCAAGCCGGTCTTGCCGAGTCCCCAACGGGCAAGGTCCATCTGGTGCGGCCCCTGGTTGCCGATATCGCCATTGCCAGTTTCCCAGAACCAGTGCCACTTGTAGTGGAAACGGTTCGGATTGAACTGCCGCCAGGGCGCCGGCCCCAGCCACAGGTCGTAGTCCACTCCCGGGGGCACGGGTCCGTTGGGCTGCCTGCCGATCGTAAGGCGCCGCTTGTAACAGAGCCCCTTGGCCAAATACAGCTTCCCGATAGCGCCCTGATGCAGCAATTCGATGGCGCGGCGCTTGTGCGTAATGCTGCGGCTCTGCATCCCGACCTGCACCACGCGGCCGTACTTGCGCGCGGCCTCCACCATGCGGCGGCCTTCCCAGATGTTGTGGCTGGAAGGCTTCTCCACGTAGACATCCTTACCCGCCTGGCAGGCCCAGATCGTGCCCAGCGCGTGCCAGTGGTTGCAGGTCACCAGCACCACCGCGTCGACGCCCTTGTCGTCGAACAGCTTCCGGAGGTCCTGGTACGGTTTTGGCTTCCCGGCTCCGGCCTGCTGGGCGAGTTGCTCGGCCTGCTCAAGCCGGGCCTGATCGATGTCGCAGATGGCCGCGACCCGGCAGCCGGGCTGCGCTGCGAACGCTGTCATCAATTCGCGTCCACGGCCGCCCAGGCCGATGACGCCCACATTCACCATGTTGTTGGCGGACGCCGCATAAAGGCTACCGGCCAGCGCGCCTGCCGCTCCACGAACGAAAGATCTTCGATCCATGATTGCCTCCTTACCGCTCCATCGTGGCTGATGAATTATCCCCACGAGCCCATGATCGGAGAGGTCGCATGCAGGGTCAATACTTCGGCCGCCACGTTGCTTACAGACTGAAACCAACGCGGTTCGCGGAAGGAAGGAGCGGCCCCGCGGAGGCGGTTTTCCGCTACCCGGTACCTGTACTCACGGCAGGTGTAAAATGAGGCGATCATCTGATCGAGTCAATGCGGAAAGTCCACCGTTTGGAAGAAATCGTTTTTTGGCATGTGTTCGACCGGCCGTCCTGCCTGCGAAACGACCTCGGTCAACACTTCGGCATAAGTCCGGCCACGGTAAGCCGGGTGGTCTCCGTGTTGGTGGAGAAAGGGCTCGTTATCGAAACCTCAGCGGAAGTGTCTTCTCCGGGAAGAAAGCCGCAATCGCTGAAGGTTAACCCGCGACTGGCGACGTTGCTCGGGATCGACATCCACGAGGAGGGTGCGCTCGCCGTAGTGACGGACCTGGCGGGTACTTTGCTGGGGCGCGGGACCGTGCGTTGCGACGCGGAACGGGGCGTGGACGAGATAGTGAGTGCCAGTCTGAAGGCAGCCGATGCCGCGCTGGAAGACGCGGAAATCCCGCGTTCCCAGATCCGGCGTCTCGGGGTGAGCCACTGCGGCGACCTGGACATCAAGAATGGCATTTGCGTCTCCTGGGCCAACGCCCCAGGCTGGAAATTCGTTCCGATTCGGGACATGCTGGCGAGCGCCTTCGGCATGACGGTCACTATCGAGGACCGGGCGCGCGCACTGGCGACGGCAGAAAGACGCATCTCTCCGGAGGATTGGGGACACACCGAATCGGTGTACTTCACATGCGGTTCCGGAATCGGGATGGGATTCTTTGCCGAGGGGCGGCTCTATCGGGGCGCCAGCCAGGGCGGCGGCGAGATTGGCCACACCGTGATCGATGCGAGCGGCCCGCTATGCCGGTGCGGGAATCGCGGTTGCGTCGAAGCTTTTGCGGGCATTGTGGCGATTCTGGATTACGTACGCAAATCCCTCGCTGCCGGCGCCGTGTCTACACTGCGGGATGTGCCCGCCACAGACCTCAACCTGCGGGCGGTAGTGAATGCTACCCGGCAAGGTGACGCGGTGGCGTCCGCGGCACTGACCCGTGCGGCCAGAGCGCTGGGCATCGCCGTAGCCAATACCGTCCAGCTTCTGAACCCCTCGCTGGTCGTTCTATGCGGGCAATTAGCGCTGTTGGCGGGGCCTGAAATCCTGGAGCCCGTGCGGCTTGCGGTGCGGTCTCACTGCGTCGAAACCGCGGCCCGGCGCGTGGAAATCCGGCTTGCACGCCCCAAAAAAGACGTTTCGGCCATCGGATGCGCCCTGCTCGCAGCCGAGGCTGAAGCCGAGCGCATCCTGCGGGCCAAGTTCACCGAAGAGTAAGGCGGCGGTGCTTCCGCGCCTCGGCGTCTCAACGGCTAGGGACGGGATTCAGGCTCGACGCCGCGAACCATCCGGGCCACCTTCTCAACGATGGTTTCTTCCACTGCTGTCGAGTACGACCCTCCGGGGCCGCCGCGGGTCTCATAGCCGCCCTCCATCACCACGCGCTTCGACGGAATGTAGCCGGGCATCTCGTTGGAGTAGCCCGCCACCCAGGTGTCGTCCCATCCGTGCGCCGCTTTCAGCCGCAGTGAGTAATCAACCACCACTTCTCCGCTGAGTGCGATGATGTTCAGGCCGCTTGAGAAATGCAGGATCTGTATGGCGTAGGGCGTCCGCTCGGGGATCTTCGTGCCGGCATCGAGCGCCTTTAACGTGCGCTGTGCCTGGTCCCTACGATTGATGTCGGGATCCTTGAGCCGGGCTTCGAGTTCGCTCCGGCTGGGCCGGGGCTCAAAGGGGATTTCCACCGAATCGAAGGCCGTGGTAAGCGGGCCGGCGACGGACGCCATCTTGCCGCGCAACACCAGGTCCACGGCATCGGCCAGCGTTTTCCCATACCGGATACAGAGCGTGAGCGAACGTTGAACCAGGGCGGGATCGTCGGAGTGGAACCTCGGCAGCGGGTTCGAATCGGCCCCGCAACCCTGCACAAACATGGCGATTACACCCGGATAGAGCCTTTCCAGCTCTGTTTGAGCGTACCCCGGATAGTCGGCGTTGATCTGGTAGGCCGACATCGTTGTGGCATGGCAGGCGTAGCCAAACAGGATCGCGCGCAACTTGCCATCTGGCGCGCGCACCGCCAGCACCGGGACGTCGTGATCCACCGGGCCGGGCAACTGCCGGGTGTTCGGCCGGCTGCGCCTCCTGTTGACCGCAACTCCGGCTAAGCCTTGGTCAAACTGTAACTTAGCGGGCGCAAGATCCGTGATCGCGAGGCCTACCAGGTTCACGATCTTGTCCAGCAGATCCTTCGTGTAATCGGCGATCACCTGTTTCTCGTGCGGAGTGCGCTTCGAGCTGGGGCCGCCGCCATCCAGGCTGAGCACCGGCCCGCTGTGCGTGTGCGAGGCATTCAGCATAAGCCGGTCGCGCGTGAGGCCATACTGATCTTGGCAGCGCTTCGCAATGATATCAGACAGGTTTTTGTTGAAGCCGATCAAGTCGGCGGTGACGATGACGGTCGTTTTGCCGTTCTGATCCTGCAGGGCCAGGGCTTTTACGCGTAAATCGGCCGTTATGCCGTCGGAGGGCCTGTTGCGGCTGGCGAAACCCATGAGAAAGATGGGCTCTTTAGGGGTGACTACCACGGACGCCACGCCTGCTTTCCATTGCGCCGGTTCCTGGGCGCAAGCGATGCCCGCGGATAGGGCCAATGAGGCGGCGAGAATGAATCCGCCGGTAAGACGACAATTGAACATTGGAACACTCCTTGTTGGCGTGCGGCCGGAATCCCGGCGCACACCCCCTAACCTGCGTGCAGGACACGCGCGCTGTCAAGTCCCCAGGGGATTTTTTCTTTACAGATTGAAAGCAACCTCACCGCGGATCGGTGCCGTACGGCCAGGATCAGACCCTCCAGACGGTGGCCGAAGCGCTTTCCCGGCGCCATCCCGTTCGGCCCCGAATCCGGCTCGCTCGATGCCGCGAAAGCCCCGTTCAGTTTCAAGCCGTTGAAAAGGGCGCACTTCTATGCGGTGATGTATGATGGATTGTAAGTCTCCCGGTAGCGTCTAATGGGCATCAATATTGGTCTGGACATCGGCGCGATCAGCCTGAAGCTGGCCGCCATCGGAGCACCCGAGGATCGCGCGCTGCTAGAGTCGCTCGTGCGAGAGAAGCCGCATTTCCGGCTGACGGAGTGGAACAACCGTGGGAAGCGGCTACCCATGCTGCTCTCCGACTACCGGCGCATTCAAGGCAGCCCCATACAGTCGACTTTCGACCTGTTGCAGGAGCTTCACGAGACCATCGAGGAATCGCGCGTCGAGGGGTTGCGCGTGACCGGTTCGGGAAGCCGCACCATCGCCCGGATCCTCGGCATCTATTTCGAAAACGAGTTCAAGGCCATCGCGCGCATGATGGGCGAGTTCTATCCGCAGGTACGCACGGTGTTCGAAGTGGGCGGCGAGAGTTCCAAGTACATCCGCCTGGAGATGGACGCGGACACGGGCAAGTTCGGCATCGTCGATTACGACCGCAGCGGCGAGTGCGCGGCGGGTACCGGGTCATTCATCGACCAGCAGGCCCTGCGCATGAGCTACTCGGTTGAGGAAGTGGGGCCTATCACTCGCGAAGCGGGCCGTGCGGCGCGCATCGCGGGCCGTTGCTCGGTGTTCGCCAAAAGCGACATGATCCACGCCCAGCAAAAGGGCCACACGCCTCCGGAGATCCTGCGCGGGCTGTGCGACGCCGTGGCGCGCAATTTCAAGAGCAGCATCGTCAAGGGGCGGCCCGTGGTGGCGCCGGTGGCGCTGCTCGGCGCGGTTTCACAGAACGAAGGGGTTACGCATGCCATCCGCGAGACCTTCTCGCTCAACGATGGCGAATTGGTTGTGCCGGATCTGTACGCATGGTGCGGCGCCATCGGTACCGCGATTCTGGAAAGCGAGGAGCGGCGCAAGCGCTCGTTGCGCGACATACACCGGCTTTGCCAGCACGAATCCGCAGCGCACCCGCAGGATGCGCAGCCGCTGAGCATGGATCGGGTCGTGCTGCTGCGCGACCGCGTGGCCCCCTACAAGGCCCCCGATGACGGATCGAAGATTCCCGCCTATCTCGGTATCGACATCGGTTCGGTATCCACGAACCTGGTGGCGATCGATGCCGACGCCAATGTCATCCACGACATCTACCTGCGCACCGCGGGGCGTCCCGTGGAAGCCGTGCAACAGGGCTTGACCGAGATGAACGAGAAGTGGGGCCAGCGGCTGGAGATTCGCGGCGTGGGAACCACCGGCTCGGGACGCGAGCTGATCGCCGAATTCGTCGGAGCCGATGTGGTCAACGACGAGATCACCGCGCACAAGACCGGCGCCGTGCACATCTCGGAAACGCTCGGCGGCGAACCCGTCGACACGATCTTTGAAATCGGCGGCCAGGACTCGAAGTTCATCTCGATCGAGAACGGCGTGGTGGTCGATTTTGCCATGAACGAAGCCTGCGCGGCCGGCACGGGCAGCTTTCTCGAAGAGCAGGCCGAGAAACTCGGCATCAACATCAAGGGCGAGTTCGCCAACCTGGCGCTTTCCGCCCCCGCGCCCACGCGCCTTGGCGAGCGCTGCACCGTATTCATGGAGCGCGACGTTACCGGCTGGCTGCACAAGGGTGAAGTGGTGCCCAACGTGCTCGCCGGACTGGCTTATTCGATCGCGCTCAATTATGTCAACCGCGTCGTTCGCGGGCGGCGCATTGGAGACGTCATCTACTTCCAGGGCGGTACGGCTTACAACGACGCCGTGGCGGCGGCCTTCAGCGGTCTGCTGGGCAAGAAGATCACCGTGCCTCCGTACAACGGCGTGATGGGCGCCATCGGCATGGCCCTGATCGCGCGCGAATGGCACCGTGCGACTAAAGCGGCCAGCCGGTTCCGCGGCTACGACCTGTACAGCCTCGAAGTATCAACGCGCGACTTCACCTGCAAGGCCTGCACGAACCAGTGCGACATCAAGGAATTCACCATCGAAGGCCAGAAGAGCTTTTGGGGCGACAAGTGCTCGGATCGCTACCGCAAGCCCTCGAAGACCGGGCGCAAGGCCATCATCGAGGATCTATTCCAGTTCCACGACAAAACGATCGAGAAGGTGACGGGACGCCCGTTCAGCACGGCGAAGTTCGAGCGTAAGCCCGGCAAGATCTACATCGGCATCCCGCGCACCATGTCGATGTACGACAAGTATCCGTTCTGGCATCGTTACTTCACCGAGCTTGGTTTCGAGGTGGTTTTGTCGCGCCAGACCGATCCGAAGATCTCCGCCGACGGTATTGAAATGGCGCTCGCCCAGCCTTGTTACCCGGTGCAGGTGGCGCACGGCCACACGCTGTCGTTGATCGAACTGGGTGTCGATTACATTTTCGTTCCCAATATCCTGGATTCCGAGACCAGCGCGGATGCTGCCGGTTCGGCGCACTTCTGCCCGTGGAATCAGACGCTGCCGTTCGTGCTGCAATCGGCGCCGAGGCTTGAAGAGTACGCCTACAAGTTTCTGGTGCCGACCTTGCACTTCCAGATGGGGCGCGAGGTGGTGAAGAGCTCCCTGGCCGAGACCATGCGCAAGCTGGGTGTAAACCGGCGCGCGAGCGACAAGGCCGTCGACGCGGCGTATGCGACGCAGCGCGAATTTCAGGACGCGCTCATCGAGGCCGGTAAGAGGGCCCTGGCGAAGCTGGATGAAACCGGAGAGCCGGGTCTGATCCTGGTCGGGCGCAGTTACAATATCTACGATCGCAGCATCAACTGCGACATCCCGCGCAAGCTCCGGCATCATTACGGCGCCAACGTCATTCCATTGGATTTCCTGGTCACTGGCCAGGAGTCCATCCGCGACCTGCACCCGAACATGTACTGGATTTCGGGCCAGAAGATCCTGGCGACCGCACGCCTGGCGGCCGAGCGTCCGAACCTGCACGTCATCTACATTTCGAATTTCAAGTGCGGGCCGGATTCTTACATCAAGCACTTCGCGCGCCAGACCGTGGGCGCGCCGCTGTTGGTGCTGCAGTTCGACGGGCACGGCAACGACGCCGGATACATGACGCGCTGCGAGGCGTATCTGGACAGTAAGGGAATTCTGCGATGCTACAATTCAACCGAGGAAGTGAGCAAGAAGGCCTCGGCAGCCATCCACTAGCCGGCAAGAAAATCTATATTCCGCCCATGGCGTACGGCAGCGGACGTGCGTTCGCCGCCGGCTTCCGCGCGTTGGGCGTGGACGCGGATATCACGCCGCCTTCCGACCATCGCACCAAGGAACTCGGCGCGCGCTACACATCCGGTGACGAGTGCTATCCCGCCAAGGTGACTGTTGGCGACTTCATGCGCGTCCTCCAGACGCCGGGCGTGGATCCTTCCAAAATCGTGCTCTTCATGCCGACGGCCGACGGCCCCTGCCGCTTTGGCCAGTACGCGCCGTACCTCAAGGGCATTCTCGAAGCCAACGGCTACAGTTCCACGCAGGTGTTTTCGCCCACTTCGAACAACGGCTATGCGGGCTTGGGCAGCCTGGCGACGCCCTTTCTGCGTACCGGTTGGCGCATGCTGGTGGCGGCCGACATTCTGCAGAAGATGCTGCTCAAGTATCGCCCGCACGAGCGCAATAAGGGCGACACGGACGCGGTGTTCGAGGAGTGCCTCGACGATCTCTGTTCGACGGTCGAGAAGACGACCTACAAGCCGGCGCCGCAATTGAAGGCCGTGCGCGCGGTCATGGAACGCTGCCTCGTGCGCTTTCATTCGATTCCGGCGCAGCGCGACCGCTCGGTCCCGCTCATCGGCGTGGTGGGTGAGATTTTCTGTCGCCTGCATACTTTTTCGAACGAGAACTTGGTGCGGCGCCTGGAGGAGTACGGCGGCGAAGCCTGGATTTCGGATTTGACCGAATGGATCTGGTACACCAACGCCGAGCAGTTCCGGAAGTTGAAATTGAAGCGGAATCTGTTCTCGCTGGAAGGTATTGCCGCCTGGGTGCGCAACAAGGTGCAGAGGCGAGACGAGCACGTGATCCTGGAGCCGTTCAAGGACGAGATTGTGGGCTACGAGGAGCCGTCGACCAGGGAAGTGCTGGATGCGGCACGGCCCTACCTGCCGCAGGACGGCGCCCTCGGCGAAATGGTGCTGAACGTGGGCAAGGCGATCTGCCTGGCGCGGCGGGGAGTGGACGGCATCATCGACATCAGCCCGTTCACTTGCATGAACGGCATCATCTGCGAAGCCATCTACCCGAAAGTGAGCCGCGACTTGGGCGGTCTGCCTATCCGGACTTTCTATTTCGACGGCACCCAGACCGACCTGGACCGCGACTTGGGCGTCTACATGGAACTCGCGCGCACTTACATGCGCCGCAAGAAACACGCGCGGGTCTATCCGAAGCACCCGGCATAAGCCTGCTTTGTGGGGGACGCCGGATTATTTACGCACGTTAACCACGTGGTGCTCATGTGGCGTCTTAGTCATCGCCAAGACGAAGCCATCCTCGTTAGGGGCCCAGATCTCCGCTAGTGTGTAGGTATCCCCTACCTTATCGAACACGATGTGGGAATCCTCCGGCGTGGTGTGCATCGCTCTTGAGAGGCGCGTCAGCACTAACGCGGTGGCAACATGCCTGACGCCGCTCTCCACTATAAACGCCGACCCTGAGTCAGTTCTTACGAACTTGTATTCCCCCGCGGGAAGGATTTTGCCTTCAACCGTAAAGGGGAAGTTAATGTTCGCTGTAATTGAGGCTACCAGCGACTGGCCGTACCCAGCAGCCACCGCCAGTAAGGTAATGAGACTAACGGACAACAGAATTCTCGTCTTCACTTGAATTCTCCTTTTGCCTCAAAGTCGGGCTGCCTTTTCCCGCGTTACAGTAATCAACTCGTTGGAAAAGAGTAGCCGGGCGCTCACCCAGCTTGACGACCACAATCCATTCGTCACCGGAGGTGACCTGTGGTCCAAGAAAGTCAATTTTGCGGGAGGTGCGGAAGGAGAAGTGGAGGGAGCGGTCTTGTTCCTTGTCCATCGGCTAAGCACCTCCTGAGCGCCTTTACTGCGTTGAAGCTCGCATCAGTAAAGACGTCTGAGGAGTCCGGGAGGTTATGAGTAAGTGGTCGTTCCGCCCGGCCTTCAGACCCAACCGGCCTGCTGCAGTAGGGCGGTAAGTCGCGGTGGCTGATACTACCGGCTTCCGCTTTGCGCGAATCCGAGCCCATTTCGAATTTGTCGAAACCGTGATCCCAGAATTCGCGTCTACACAAGGGAAGCGGAAGCTTCAAACATCAAGAGTGGCGTGAGGGTCCTGACCCAATGACCGCCCGGCAACCTGGTGAAGCCGCCAAGGTGCCAACGTCAGCCCGAAAGGGAACGATGAGGCGAATGACAGCGCAAGCAATGGCTGCCCTCCTTTACCCATCCGCGCGTCAGGACAGCTACGCCCTCGGAGGAACTTCGTGGGCCACAAAACGTCCGAATCTGGGAGACCAACTCCTCCTACGCCCCCTGGCATCCTGGCCCGGCTCGGCGTCGTCGGCATGGAAGAGATCGAACCAGTCGTTCTCGCCGCCCTGATCCAGCGGGATCCCTTGCTGCTGATCGGTCCGCACGGCACCGGCAAATCGTACTTACTGAACCGCCTCGCCGCCGCGCTCGCGCTTGATCACCGGCACTACAACGCCAGCCTGCTCAGCTTTGATGACCTCGTCGGCTACCCGTTGCCGAACGGCACAGGATCGCTCGATTATGTGCAGACGCCAGCTTCCATTTGGGGCGCCCAATCCGTCTTCATCGACGAGATCTCGCGCTGCCGCCCGGAGGTCCAAAACAAGCTCTTTTCCATCATCCACGAGCGACGGATACAGGGCATGGCTCTCGACCGCCTAGTCTACCGTTGGTCGGCCATGAACCCGCCCGCCAGCGAAGATTGCGATCACGGATACTCCGGCTCCGAGCCGCTGGATGCCGCACTCGCCGACCGATTCGCCTTTATTTTGGAGATCCCGGACTGGCAGAAACTCACGGCTGCATCGCAGGAAGCCCTGATCATGACTCGGGAAATAGTCCCGGACCACGAGGCAGCGCACAAACTCGCCGGGGACCTGGGGACCGGCCGAACGCTGCTCATGCACGTTCGCGAATCGATGGGCGGAATGCTGGCGCGTTACGTCCGGCTGGTCTGCGCCCTGCTGCGGCAAGGCCGGCTCGCGCTCAGTCCCCGGCGAGCGGTGATGCTGTTGGCTAATATTGCGGGCGTCCACGCGGCACGCCTCCTCGGCCAGCCGGATGCCGATCTCGCGGTCTCTGCTCTTACAGCGCTGCGTCACTCCGTGCCGCAGCGTGCTACCGGGGAAGAAGTAAAGGAGGTGACGATCCTTGCTGCGCACAAGGAAGCGTGGAAGAACGCTTCGGTAGCCGCGGACAGCCCGCTACACGTACTGATGGCCATACCCAACCCTTTGCGCCGGGCCCTGGCGGCGCTCCGCTGCGATTCACTCGGCAAGCCCGATTTCTCGACGATTGTCGCGGATTGTCTGGCCGCAATTCCTCCAGGCGGCCGTGAAGCGATGGCGGCGCACCTATTTGAGAGCGGCGCGGCCGGCCGGCTGATTGCCGCGGTGGCGGAACAGGCGGCGGAATGGTATGCCACGGTCGCCACCCCTCAGGACATCCGGGAATCGGTGCAGTCCAACGGTCCACGGCACAGAGTTTGGAAGCAGGTGGTTGCCCGCCTCGCGGGGCTCGATCCAAAGGATCCGGATACGGCGGCGGCCACGAACCTGCTGACCGGCCTGTTCGGCAAAGGCTCTCTGGCCTTGGAAACCGATGTGGACGCCGTTCTCGATAATTGGCACTCGGCACGACGCGCGATCTCGGAGGCGGCGTAATGGAACAGTGTGCACTGCTTCACAACATGTCGGCACCCCCGAAGGCAGCCATCGAGCATAAGGGGCCGCGCCTGCCGTTCCGGATCGTCGCATTCCGGCTGCCGAATGTGGATTTCAACGCGCCCGCCCTGCTGACCCTATTGGATGGCGCGGAGTGGACCGGCACCCCCGAGCAGGCGGAGTGCGAACTGCGGCGGCGTCTAAACGAGCACGCCGCCATCCTGCCGTATCCCGCCGCACTGCTGGTTACGGATAAAGCTGGCGACGGCGCAGAGTGTTTCACGGACTTGCTCACGGTCTGCACGGTCCTCGCGAAATCCTCCCATCGCGTGTATCTGCGCGACAAGGAACCCAATCTTTCCAATCTTCGTGCGGGTAGCGCAGTGGCCCTTCAGTTCCCGGCGCCGGAAGGAAAGCAATGATCGCCACGTCGCTTGAAGAACGAATCCTCGACGCGTTTCCGAGCGGAAACTACGGATTGCTCGCCCTGCTCCGCCTCATGGATATCGTCGAAACCACGACGGTGAATACCGCGGCAGTGGAATGCGCCGAACTGCCTCGCATGCTGATTAACCCTGTGTTCGTCGCCGCGCACGCAGACACGCCGGAGCGGCTCCTGATGCTGGTCATGCACGAATTGCACCATGTGCTGCTCGGCCATACGCGGCTGTTCCCGCGCGCCACCTCCACCGATAATCTCATCTTCGACGCGGTCATCAACGCGCTGATCTGCCGGATGTTCCCGGGCCCGGAGTATACGTCTTTTCTTACGTGCTATTACAGCGAGGACCGCTTCCCCGAATGCCTGCTTCGCCCCGCGACCGGCTGGAACCCGTCGGGGTTAGCGCCGGTGCCCCGGGCGCTGGAGGTCGAACTCATGTGCCCTGTGAGGAACGTCTACCGGGCGCTCTACTCGGAAACAGGCGCCAACTACCAGGAGTTGTATCACGCCCTGCGCAGTCTGCTGTCGAAAGTTCTGACGGTCCCACTGATCGGAAACCACGGCGCGGAGCTCGACCAATTACATGGCATGGTTTTCGAGGTAGTGCGGTCCATCGTGGAACGCTGGCCGCAACCTCCGAATCCCATCGCGGGCCGGTCCTGGTCCGAGCTGCTCGATCTCTCGCGTGTTACCCGCCGTCCGTCCAACCGTGCCGTTCTGCGGGCGCTTCTCCGCAAGGTGGCTGGGCGGGGTGCAGGCGCGAGGCACGGGGTCCGCGGGCCGCAGCCGCTCGCTGTCACGTCGCCGGTGCCTGCCCCCGACCGCCGCTCCGTCGTGCTGCGCGCGATGGGCGTTCCGCAATTGCTCTACCGCGCCGAAACCACGGTCCTCAGACCGCTCTCGTGCGAGCGCGTCCACGTCTATCTGGACGTCAGTGGCAGCATTGGCGATTACAAGTCCGCTCTCTACAGCGCGGTGGCGGATTGTGCCGCGATGGTCCATCCGGCGATCCACCTCTTCTCGACGATCGTCCATGACATCTCGCTCCGCGAGTTGCGGCTGGGCGAATGCCGGACCACCAACGGAACCAGCATCGAGTGCGTCGCCAGTCACATGCGCAAGCACGGGGTGCGCCGTGCCGTCCTGGTCACCGACGGAGCGGTCGGGAGGCCGGGGGCAGGAGCCGCCCGCACGCTCTCCCGCTGTGTCCTGGGTGTTGCGCTTGCCCCGGGTTACAGCTTTCGCGGCGACCTGGAACCCGTCGCCCGCTACTGGGCAGAACTGGAAGAGGAGAAACAGTAATGACCTATGCCGCCGAATCCGTCTTTCCTGGACACCCTGACAAGCTGTGTGATGCCATCGCGGACGCGCTGGTCGAAGAGGCTGCGCGGCGCGAAAAGCGCGCCCTATGCGGCATCGAGATAGCCGCCCATCGCGACACGGTGTTCATCACCGGCCGCATCGCCTGCGCCAACGCCGAGGAGATTCCGGTTGAGGAGATCGCCCGCGAAAGCTACCGCGCTGCCGGTTATGGCGGGGAGTGGCTTCCCGCCCCGGAACAGATAGAGGTGTACACCAACCTCTGCCTCGGCCCCCTCCACGAGGGCGAGGCATCCTTTCGCGACGTATCGGACGACCAGTCGATCGTCGCCGGCTACGCCATGGATTCTCCGGGGACGAATTGGCTGCCTCCTGAGCACTGGCTGGCGTGCCGGCTGTCGCGCCGCCTGCAACGATTGCGGTACGATACGCCCGAACTCGGACTCGGCCCCGATGGCAAAGTGGTTCTACTATTTGACTCGGCGGCGAACTCCCTCACTGCTCTCAGCGTTTCGCTGCAGCAAAAGATCGGAGCAAGCGAGATCGAACTGCACCGTGCGGCTCGCGCCGCGGTGGCGGAGGAACTGCACGCATGCGCGCCGGGAATCCCTGGCTTCCGCCCCGAGCTGCCGGCGCAGTTCCACGTGAATGGGGCGGGCAACTTCGAGGTTGGCGGGCCGGAAGGAGACAACGGACTGAGTGGCAAGAAACTCGTTGTGGACGCATATGGGCCGCGGGTCCCGATCGGCGGCGGGGCTCTGAGCGGCAAGGACTTTTTCAAGGCTGACCGTGCCGGCGCCGTGCTCTCGCGCAGGCTCGCCAAAACCGTCGTGGCGGCCGGAGTCGCGGCGGAGTGCACTGCTACTCTTGCCATCTTCCCCGGAGACGCATCGTTCCGCATCGTGTCCCTGCGGGACGCCGCAGGTGCGGTTCTGGACCCGGAGCGTTGGGCCGCGCTCATCGACCTCTCGCTCGCCGCCGCGGGTGAGCGCTACGCTCTGACCGCTAATCTCCCGTCTCTCGCGCGTGACGGGCATTTTGCTTCGCCGGACCGGCCCTGGGAGGAGATACACTTCTGATCTGGATGCGAATCGAGAAGCCCTTCCTCCGTTCTTCTGGATGAGGTTCCGCTCACCAGTCATGCCGATGGGCGGGCCGGACGCGCAGAGCGGCGAAGCGGGCGCGAAGAGACCGCTGCTGGCCTTCGCGCCAAGCTGTGGATTTCCAGGCGGCAGAGGAGAGTCCAAGGATGAGTTGCTTGACGGTAACCGGTTGGTGCTGGCGGTCGCACCGCGACAATCGTGGCGGACGTCCCTGGCCGCCCCACGGTCTGGCCGGCAAGGGCGGCGCACATCAGCCCCTACCGCTTGCGTACCCTTCTTCGGAAAACCGGTGTCATCCACAACCCAGGCGCTACGGAGCCCTGCTTCTCCATCGCCGGTGGCATCTGCTTGCAAGTCGTCGCCTCGGGGAACTGGTGGTCCAGTGTCAGGCGTACGTCAGCGGATCTGTCAGATTACTCTCCCGAACAGCGCGCCGACTCCAGCCGTCGATAACATGGCCAGCGCGCCCCAGAAGGTGACGCGCAGAGCGCCTGCTCCGACGCCCGCACCACCCGCGTGCGCCGCCACTCCTCCCAGTGCCGCCAGAGACACGAGCGAAGTTGCGGAGACTAAGGGAATCAATCCGGCAGATGGAGCGAAGGCCGTGACCAGGAGTGGCAATAGGGCGCCGACGGCGAAGCTGCCGGCCGACGCGAGCGCCGCTTGTATGGGGCGTGCGCTCAGCGTCTCCGATATGCCCAGTTCATCGCGCGCATGTGCGCCGAGCGCATCGTGTGCCATCAACTGCTCGGCGACCTGAAGGGCGAGAGACGGCTCGATCCCGCGATCGGTGTAGATCTTGGTTAGTTCCTTGACTTCGCTTTTGTAATCGGTGCGGAGTTCCTCGCGCTCGCGTTCGAAATCAGCCGCTTCCGTATCGGCCTGTGAGTGGACCGAAACGTATTCGCCAGCCGCCATCGACATGGCGCCCGCCACCAGTCCCGCGACTCCCGCAACGAGGATGTTGCCGCGTGTCGCGTGGGACGCCGCGACGCCTACCACGAGACTCGCGGTCGATACGATGCCGTCGTCAGCACCCAACACGGCCGCTCTCAGCCAGCCGATACGCTCGGTGCGATGCCGCTCTACATGACGTGTGCGCACTCTGAAGTCTCCCTAAAGTTCCATCGTAGAGGAATTGCGGGCTGTGTAGGTGTGTTTGGACTTTGGTTTCAGTAATCACCATATTGTAGATCAACATTGAGAACTTTTTTCTTGACAAGGTAACGGTGCGCCGATAGAATAGGCATAGATGGTGCGCATACATCCAAATGTCGATCAAGATATTAAAGTATGGGCATCTCGTCGCCCTCACCGTCCAAGGCGTACCAAAACCCCTTGTAGCTGTTGATGGCCGTCCCCCTGCCGTGAACCGGTTAGAAACCGGCACGGTGGTGGTGGCGGCGAAGACCTCATTCCATGGAACTGATTCCCAGCGTGCCCTTTGGCGCGCAAGGGGGGGATCTTTCTCTACAGACGTCTTGAATTCAATGGGGAAAAAGGACTTAAAAATGAGATCGCAGCAAGCTTTGACGGTATTGGCGGCCCTGGTCACGATATCCGGTGGCCGCATGGTGGCGCAGAGCCTGAACTGGGAAGGGCAGACCGGCGTTTTCGTAACGCCACTGGCTTATACGGCGGCTTCACCAGAGAAGGGCATAGGAAAGCCGATTCTGGCTTATCACTTTTTGAATGCAGGCTCCGTTCTGGGCAACTTCCACACAGCATCAGCTACAGTAGGGTTGGTGAAGCGAGTCGAGTTCGGCTACACCCGCACCTTTAGCCAGCAAGGGAGCACGGCATCGCTGAGTCCGCTCTGGGACGGCGGATTCAATATTGTTCACGCCAAGGCGAACCTTGTTCCCGAGAATGCGGGCAAGAATAAATGGTTGCCGGCGATTTCGACAGGCTTTGTGGCGCGCAGCCAGGTGCATCACGTGAGCGGCGTCTTGGCCGGCAAGGATTACAGTAACGCTGATTTCTATGCCGTGGCCACCAAGACGGTGACTCAAACCAAGGCAGTCCCCATCCTATTGAGCGTAGGATATAAGGCCACGAACGCGTCCGTATTCGGCTTGGCGGGCAACTCACCGGCTTACAAGGGCCGCTTGTTCGGCGCGGGGGCATTCGTGTTCAAGACGCCCCGAAAGAGCACCTTGATCCTCGGCTCGGAGTTCGCGCAGCAACCGCGGGAAGTGAGGAACCTACCGGGAGCGATTGTTCCCACCACCATCACCTATGCGGCGCGCTTCGTGCCTCGTCCTGAGTCGAAGTTCAATATCGACCTCGGTGTGGCCCAGGCAGCCGGGAAGATACTGCCGGGAGTGGACCTGAAGGCGCGCCACCAATTTGCCTTGGGCATCTCGTATGGCATCTGAGCAGCTCGAAAAGTAATCGAATTAGGAGAACATCATAATGGCTGACTTTCATAGGAAACCCGGGATCGGCACGCTGGCGTTGCACGCCGGCCAAGAGCCTGACCCGACAACCACCGCTTGTGCGGTGCCTATTTACGCCACCTCAAGCTACGTTTTTCACGACGCCGCCCATGCCGCGAACTTATTTGGGCTGCGTGAATTCGGCAATATTTACTCGCGGTTGACCAACCCGACTAACGACGTGCTGGAAAAGCGTCTGGCCGCTCTCGACGGTGGCGTGGGCGCGCTCGCGTTCGCCTCCGGAGCGGCGGCTATCACAGCGGCGGTCCTTACGATCACGCACGCCGGACAGAATCTCATTTCCGCCACTAGCCTGTATGGAGGCACGTGGGCGCTGTTCGCTCAAACCTTTAAGAAGTTGGGCATCGAGGTGCGATTCTTCAATCCGGATCATCCGGAGGAAATCGACAAACTGGTTGACGAGAACACGCGCCTGGTATATCTCGAGTCCGTCGGCAACCCAAAGAACGACGTGCCCGATTTCAGGAAGATTGCAGATGTCGCGCACAAGCACGGCCTGCCGGTCATTGTCGACAACACGGTGCTGACGCCGGCGCTGTTCCGTCCGTTTGAACACGGCGTGGACATCGCCGTGTATTCGACCACGAAGTTCCTGGGTGGGCACGGCGTGCACGTCGGCGGCGCCATCGTCGACAGCGGCAATTTCCAGTGGGCTGGGAACCCCGCAAAGTGGCCCGAGTTCACTGCGCCTTCGGATTCCTACCACGGCCTCATCTTTACGGAAGCACTGAAGCCGCTGGGCAACCTCGCTTACATCGTGCACATTCGCACGCACTGGCTCCGGGACACGGGTGCAGCGCAGAGTCCATTCGCGTCTTTCCTCTTCCTGCTCGGCCTGGAGACCCTCCACTTGCGCATGGAACGCCACGTTCAGAACGCTCAGGCGTTGGCAGAGTGGTTGGAAAAGCATCCAGCGGCGGATTGGGTGAACTACCCCGGCTTGCCCAACCACCCGCACCACAAACTGGCGAAGAAGTACCTGCCGGACGGCGCGGGCGCCATCCTGGGTTTCGGCATCCGCGGCGGTAAGGCCGCCGGTGTGAAGTTCATCAACAACGTGAAACTGGCGAGCCATTTGGCCAATGTGGGCGACGCCAGGACGTTGGTAATCCATCCCGCATCCACCACGCACTCACAGTTGACCGAGGAAGAACAAGCCTCAACCGGGGTTACACCGGAGTACGTGCGGGTGTCGGTTGGTATCGAGTCAATCGAAGACATCAAGGCCGATTTCGATCAGGCCCTGAGGATTTCACAGGAGTGAGTCACATGAGGGTTTACGAGGACAACAGTTTCAGCATAGGAAAGACCCCGCTGGTGAAGCTGAACAAGCTCGCCGCCGGCGCGGGTGCGACAGTGCTCGCCAAAATCGAGGGGCGCAATCCGGCGTATTCGGTGAAGTGCCGGATCGGCGCCTCCATGGTCTGGGACGCCGAGAAACGCGGTGTCCTCAAAGCCGGACGCGAACTGGTGGAGCCCACCAGCGGTAACACCGGTATCGCTCTGGCCTTCGTAGCCGCCGCGCGCGGCTACCCGATCACGCTCACCATGCCGGAAACCATGTCGCTCGAGCGGCGCAAGGTCCTGAAAGCTTTCGGTGCGAACCTGATTCTCACCGAAGGCGCCCAGGGGATGAAAGGTGCCATCGCCAAGGCCGAGGAGATTGCCGCTTCCGATCCGAACCACTACGTGTTGCTGCAGCAGTTCAAGAATCCAGCCAATCCCGAAATCCATTTCAAGACCACGGGACCCGAAATCTGGGAGGACACCGACGGGCAGGTGGACGTCCTGGTGAGCGGCGTCGGCACGGGAGGCACCATTACCGGTGTTGCGCGTTACATCAAGAACGTGCGCGGCAAGAAGATCACTGCTGTGGCGGTGGAACCGGAGGGCAGTCCCGTGATCACGCAGATCCGTGCCGGTGAACCGCTCAAGCCTGGCCCACACAAGATCCAGGGACTCGGCGCGGGATTTATACCGGACACGCTGGATCTCTCCGTGGTGGATCGTGTCGAACTGGTTTCGAACGAGGAATCCATCGAGACCGCGCGTCGACTGGCTCGCGAGGAGGGCATCCTGAGCGGCATCTCCTGCGGCGCCGCGGCGGCTGTGGCCGTGCGTTTGGCGCGCCTCCCGGAATTCGCCGGAAAGAACATCGTGACCATACTGCCGGACTCAGGGGAGCGCTACTTGAGTACGATCCTGTTTGACGGCATCGTCTAGCGCGCGGGTGGGGCAGCGGAACGACTCGTACAGCGCGGGCAGCGCCTCTTGCAGTGCCCGCGCGTTCTCTTCGAAATCGCCGCGATCGTACATTTCGAAGTTGCTGGGACCCTTGCTCCACTCCCAGGTGAACAGCCCGTTGTCACGCACCGAGACCCGGCACGGCTTTAGTTCGTTGGGCAGGACGCGGTCGCCCGGACGCACCTGGCCCGCTGGCAGGATTCGATACCCCAGGCCGGGGCGGTGCACCAACCGGCGGTTGGCCGTCCGAATCCAGACGGCGGTCTCCCACACGTGATGTGGCCGCACCGCGATGCGATCGATCACGTCAGCCGGCCAGTCGTGGTCGAGAATCTCCAGAAAGTATGACCGCATGCTCCGCTCGAAGGCATAGCGGAGATACCGCTGCAGCCGTGGATCCATCCTCTTCACGAAGGCGAGGTTCGGCAGCTTCCAGTAGCAGTTGTTTGAATCCATGCCGAACGGACCCTTGTCCGAGGCGCATGGATAGATGGCCACAGGCAAGTCCGACCTGAGCATGCAAACCATGGCGTGCGGGTCGAGTTCGACGTTCCACTCGATGTAGCGCGGCGTAGTGGAGCCCGCGCAAAGATGAATCTTTGCCACCTTCGCTCGCAGCAGGCGCGGTTCGCGGTTGAAGGCGGCGGCAAGCGGACGGGCGGATCCGAAACTGACGATATGGACTTTCTCTCGCGAGGTGCGCAGAACATCGAGGATCAGCCGGACGCCAGCCTCCTGGAACTCCGGGGCGTCCAGGAGCTTGTCGGAAGGAGAACGAAGCGGCTCGAACGGACCGATCCCATACGGCACATTGCGGTCGAACAGGTAATTGAGCTGCATCACAGGAATGACCCCCGGATCGCGCGGGCCGTCCTTGTCGATCACTTTGCCGCTGGCACTGGTAGCTACCGCGCGCCGGAACTTCCCGGTCACGTCCAGGATGACCGCCTTGAGATCAATCTCCGGAAGCGCATAGGCGGCGATCAGGTCCACGTTGTCGCCGATGTCCTGGTGGGGATGGTAAAGGTCCGTGATGTCGATGACCGGCACGCGTACTCGCTGCTGTGGCGCCGCCCAAAGCGCTGTCGTGCCCAATATCGTCTGACGCCTGGAAAGAAGCTGTTTGCCCGGCATATTCGTCCGGCTCCCCTGTGCTGTAATATTCGGCTATTTCTCGGTTACTTGCCGGAACACGCGCAGCAGGTTGCCGCCCAGGAACTTCTTGATGCGGACCTCGGACCAGCCCCGGCGCACCATCGCATCGGTGATCAGCGGCAGGTCCCGGATGTCGCGCATGCCGCGCGGCAGCGTAGGACCGCCGTCGATATCGGTGCCCAGCGCGACATGATCTTCGCCCACCAGCGCAATAGCGCGTTCCACCACCTGCACCCAACCGTCCGGCGTAAGTTTGATCTCGTCCGGGGCGTCGCAGTCCATCATGGGGAATTGCGGCGCCACGATGCGATCGATCTCCTCGATCGACAGCCGCTCCTCCTTCTTGCCAATGGCGGAGCGGTCCCAAAACGTCTTGCCTGTGGCTTTCTTACGGTATTCATACACGCGCACGTTATGGAACTCGTTACCAATCTGAAAGCCGATGACGCCGCCCTTGGCGGCCAGTTTCTTCGCCAGCGCATCCGGCAGATTGCGCGGGATGTTATTGAAACTGCGCAGGCCGTGGTGCGTAGCGACGATGGGATCCTTGCTTACTTCGATGGCCTGTTCGATGGTTGCGTCTGAGGCGTGGCTCACGTTGATGAGCATACCCAGGCGATTCATCTCCGCGACCACGGCGCGGCCGCGGGCGTTCAAACCGTTCCACTTGGGCGGGGCGCAGCAGGAGTCGGCGAAATTGTTCGCCCAATTGTGCGCCGGCAGCATGGCGACGCGCACGCCAAGCCGGTACAGGTCGCGCAGCACGCCAAGATCGCCGTCCAGGTCCCAGCTACCTTCGATGTCGAGTACCGCGGCCATCTTGCCGCGCGCGGTGATGCGCTCTATCCCGGTAGCGTTTCGTGCCAGCTCGATGGTCGCGCGATTGAGTTCAAGTTGCTTGAGCGCGGTGTCGATCAAACGGAGGACCTGCTTGGTTTCGTAACGCGGCGGGTAGTACTCTTCTGTGACGAACACCGTGTAGAACATAGCCTTGACGCCGCCCTCGCGCGCACGGGGCAGATCGAACTGGCCTCCTTCGAGGCGGTCGCCCATGTTGCCGCCATGGTAGAACTGGCGGTCGGCCACGTGGACGTGGCCGTCTAGCACCAGCGATCCGAAATGGATGCGGCGAGCTTCGGCGGAAATGCCGGCCGCGGCGAGAGGCAAAGTCCAGGCCGCGACCACCAGAACAGCGCGAGGAAGGAACCGCGCGATCGTCATGAACTACATTCTAGCTATGATCGCGTCCGGTCTTTCGAACAATACGACGTCGACATCGCCGAACGGACCGAGGCTGCGGGCGGTCCAACCGGGTAGGCGCGCGGCGAACCAATGGCGCCAGTCACGCGCGCTTTTCGTGCTGCCGTAAATGGCGAAGCGTTGCGCGGGACCGATGGGGCCTGCGATCAATTCCGATGCATATCGTTCCGCCTCAGGGCCCGGTTCGAACGGAAACAACAGCGTGCGGCCAGGGACGGGATACACGCTGAGGTGGGCATACAGGAATCCCGGCCGCACGTAGCCGGGATTCCAGACGGGTGGCTTGGCCTCAATGAAGGGACTGGGACAAATCACGGGAATCCGTGAGTCGCCCAGCTCGCTCAGCGAGGCCGCTGCGCCGCGCCAATCGGACTGATGAATGAGCGGGCAGGCCCCCTTCCAGTCCGCCTGGAACAGCAGGAGGCCTAGCCCAAGCGCCAGAGTCACGGATTTCCAATGGCGCCCCGGGACATATCGGGAGACTAAGAAGGTAGTGCCCAATACGGCGCCCGGTAAGAGCAGAGAAAGGTAGCGCGAAACAAAGACGCTGTTGCCCGACAATCGCGAGTAGATAAACAACGTCACCGGATGGATAAGCCACCATCCCAGAAGCAACATCGCCGAAGAAGCCGGCAAGATGGTGCGCGGCCACTTACACGCCCGGCAGAGCAACCATACCACGGGCAGACAGGCAACCACGAATCCAAACTTGAGCGCGTAAACCAGGTTGCGCAGTGTGGGTGGCGGCACAATGACATGTGCCGCGGCACCGCGCATCAACTCGAGCGCCCGGAGGGCGACGGGAATGAGCGCAAGACCAAGCACGGCGAAGACGAAGGCCACGTCACGCCACCTCGCCGGAGTCTCTTTCTTAAGCAGCCGAGTTCCCGCGTACAACGGCAACACCGAATAGAACGGCCAGTAAACCAGGTGTGTTCGCCACAACAGGGCCGCGAAGAGTATGAACAGTGCGGCGTCTGCGACTCGCGCTTCATCGAGCCAGCGAATCAGGAACACCACGCACAACGCCGCAACGAGCATACCTAGCGCGTAGGGTCGGGCATCCACAGCTTCGGCGTTTATCCCGCTCATTGCGAAACAGCCCAACGCGGCGAACCAACCGGCCTGCGGATGGATCAGCCGCCTGGCGATCCACGCCATAACAAGCGCTGCACCGGCCGCGGCAAGAATGGACGGTACCCTGTGCCACACTTCCGAGAAACCGAACCAGCGGTCCATCAAAGAAGGGAGGGCGTAGTAGATGGACTGGGGAACCTGCGGTGCGACGCGCAAAGAGGCGTGTCCGGCCCCGAATCGCACCACGAACGCGGTGACGGCCTCATCTACCCTGAAACTGGAAGCGAGCGGTGTGATCCAGAAGCGATACACGCAAAGGCCGAACAATCCCAGCAATCGAGCAGCGCCTGCCTGCTCGTAAAGAGCCGTTGACTTTCTCAATGCGTGCTTGACGACGCCACTTACACTCGTGACATCGTCGTACGGAAAATCACAGGCAGAAATTGGATCACGGCCAGTCACGAAGGATCTCACCCTTGGCGCGCTTACGCAGCACTACCATAGACGTATCAGCTATTGAGACCCGTTGCTAAAAGTATGTTAAAAGCGCGGTGCGCGCATTGCGTCTAAGAGAACAGAGATTGCGCGGTTACGCTCTGACGCTGAACACTTTCTCGGCGTAAAGGCGGCTCAATCGGAGGTTCTCCTCCACGCTGCGCGTCACTTTGGTTTCCTTGGCGTAGTAGAGTTCCACGGCAAGGTAACCCGTGAAGCCATTCTTCTTGAGGTAAGTAGCGACGGCCGGATAGTCCACCTGACCCGCTTCGAGGGATTCAAGCCATACGTTGTCGCGCGAATTGCGCAGGTGCATGCTGCCCAGACGGCCCTGGCATTCCTTCAGCAAGACCAGGACGTCCTGGCCACCGCGCATCACCCAGTCCGTGTCCATGCACACCCACATCAGCTTCGGGTCAGTGTTCCGCAACAGGTGCCGCCACTCGCGCGCGTTGTCCCTCATCTCCGGCTCGTGGTGGTGTACAAAGAGCCTCATGCCGCGGCCGCGCAGCTGCTCGCCGAGCCGATTGACGTTGCGCGCCTGGATGTCGAGTTCGTCGTCCGTCTTCGACGCGCCCTTGGACTTCGGGCTGGGGTTGAAGCTGATGATCTCCCCTCCCACGCTCTGCAATGCTTCGGCCACCGCCATCGTGGCGGCGATGGTATTGTCGGCGGCATCCTGTTCGTGCATTACGCCGCCGTTGTAAGCGATTGGGCACGAGATCTTGTACTGCCTGGCGAGATCGCGCGTCTTGGTGAGCGCGCCGCCCTGGAGCCACGAGTTCATCAGCTCGACGCGATGGTAGCCGGCTCTGTGGATGGACGCGACGGCCTCGCCCAAGCCAGCCACGGTGGCGATCTTGCGCTGGGCGAACTGCTGCGCCCAGATAACAGTCTGCGTGGCCAGCTTCGGATTGTATGGCGCCTTGGCCAGCGCCAAGGGCGATGCCGCGAGCCCAGCGATCAGTTCCCTGCGTGTGTAGTTCATATCGGTTGTCCGCGTTAGTATCCTATCGCATATTCCGGCGTTGTATCATGGCTGGCACCATGAAGACGATATTGCTGGCCTTTGGCATGTCAATACTGGGGGCCGCCCAGCCGGCCCCCGTCAAACAGCTCAAGCCCGACGCGCTGCGCATCCTGATCGTGACCGGCGGGCATCCGCATCAAACGACCTTCTACTCCGTGTTCGAAGGCTACGACGATTGGATGGTGATGACGGACGCTCAGCCTGCCGCGCTCGCTGGTTCGCTCCAACGCTACGACGTCCTCGTCTTTTATGATTTGCAGGAGCAGATCCCGGAAGCCGCACGGAAGAACCTGAAGGAATTCGTGGAAAGCGGCAAAGGCGTCGTGTCGCTGCATCACGCCATCGTCGACTTCACTGACTGGCCCTGGTGGTACCAGGAAGTGATCGGCGGCAAGTTCTATATCAAGGCCGAGCCGGGCCATCCGGCTTCCGCCGCCAAGGGGAACATCCAGATGCACGTGAGGCCGAAATCCAACCACCCCATCGTCCGCGGCATCCCGGATCTACACGTGTTGGATGAGCCGTATCGGACTATGTGGGTGCGGCCGGATGTCCAGGTGATTCTGGAAACCGACAATCCGCTCGCCAACCGACAGGTGGGCTGGGTGAGCCCCTATGAGAAATCGCGCGTGGTTTACATCCAACTCGGCCACGACCGCCACACGCATCTCGAACCCGGCTACCGCAGCCTGATCCGCAACGCCGTCCAGTGGGCGGGTGGAAGGTTGAAGTAAGACGCAGCCTGTACGGCGCGTGTGTTATCCCTGTTACTGATGCGTGCCGGTCTGAGCCTCCTGTTTCTTGCAGTCGCAATCTGCCGGCCCCAGGAGGTGAAGCCTCCCGACGAACCCACTTACGGATTCGGTATAACGGCTGTGGGATCCGCAGGCTTCAAGGGCGATATCTACCCGATCGAGGAAGGCACGGAGTTCCTCCCGAATTTCAAGAAGCTGAAACCGGTCGGCTCCGTTTACACTCCGGCCCTGTTCGTCACTACCCGTCATTTCCGCGAGGGCTTTCCCGGCGTCACGGACCGGTTCGAGTGGTTCGCCATCGACTATAGCGCCCGCTTCTGGGTCTCCGTGCCAGGCAAGTACGGTTTCGCCCTTACCTCCGACGACGGGTCGAAACTTTCCATCGACGGCAAGACCATCATCGATAACGACGGCACGCACCCGCCGGTGCGTCTGACCGGGGAAGTAAAGCTCGAAGAGGGTGTGCACCACATTCGCGTCTCGTACTATCAGGGTCCTCGTGATCAGGTGGCCCTGATCCTGGCGGTCAGCAAGCCCGGCCGGGATGGTTGGTACATATTCAACACCAACCACTACCGCCCACCCGCCGAGAAATTCCTGGACGGAAGCCTGGATCCGGCGGATCCCGGCAAGCCCGACAAGAAAGCGAGGAAGTAGGCGTTCGACTTCTCCGGTTCGGCGATATACTGCTCACGGAGGCGAGAATGACGACTCGCTGGATCCGCTGGTCCCTCCCATTTTTCGGTTGCCTGGCAGTGGCGTTCTTTTCTCTGTCCTGGTGGTTTCTTCATGCGACCCCGGGCCAGTATCGCGATGTTTTCAACCTCGTCTACCGTCACCCCATGGGCGCCTTCAATCGCCAGCCCAATCAACTGTTGATGGACACGGTGGCTTCAATTACGCCAGGCCGCGCTCTGGACGTCGCCATGGGGCAGGGCCGCAATGCCGTCTATCTGAGCACCAAGGGGTGGGACGTCACAGGCTTCGATGTTTCCGACGAAGCGCTGCGGCAAGCCGATGTTCGCGCCACGGAGGCGGGAGTTCGAATACGAACCGTCCGCGAGAGCAGCGAGGCGTTCGACTACGGGCGTGAGCAGTGGGATCTGATCGTGTTCTCCTACGCCTTCGCGCCGATCCGGGACCCGGCTTACATCCGCCGCATCCACGATTCACTCAAACCCGGCGGCATGGTGGTCTTCGAACACTACATCGGTGTGCCCGGTGTGCAGTCAGCCATTGGAACTGTTCCGCCAGCGGAACTCCCTCGCCTTTTCGCAGACTTCAAGATCCTCCGCCACGACGAGACAACCGCGAAGAGTGACTGGCAGTTCGGCCGGAGAGCGAGGATCGCGCGTCTGGTCGCCATCAAACGCGGCGATTAATTTCCCTTGAAATCCTAATCTGCCGCGAATACACTGAGTCCATGAGGCGGAACGACGAGGGCTTTCTGGGACGCGCCGCGAGACTTGGTTTCGAGGCTGTGGCGCAGGGCTTAGGGACCAGGCCGGTTACGGGGCCTGTAAAGGCCACCACTGTGGTGTGGATCTTCGCCGTTTTCATCGGCATCCTCATTGGCGCCGTACTCACCATTGCCCTCTCGACTTCCCCCACGCTGTCGCAAATTGCCACCTGGGTCGCGGTGGTGTCGTTCGGGTTAACTTGTGCCGCCTTGTTATTGCAGGTGGAGAGATCTCGCTTATGGAATCAGTCTCTCCTCACCGGCGGAAACCAGGCGCGCGTCACTCAGGACTGCGGAAAACCTCCTTCCAGGTAGTACAGCGTCGGCTCAGCGATGTGCTGGTTGTTCAGGAACGGTTCGGTGTACTGGATGTCTCCATACTTTGCGCCGCTGATGTGGTGCTTCTCCCCGACGTGGTTGTTCCAGTCCACTCCCTCGGTGAGGAAGCCGTGCGGGCCGTGGTGATGTTTGGCGATGGCGCGCAAGATGGTCAGTGCGTCGCGCAGGTGCTCCGACTGCCTGCGGTCGCTGTAAGCCTCCAGGTACGCGAGCGCTGCTTCGGCGCACTCCCATAGATACGCTGTGTCCCAACTGCGGGCCATGAACAGGAGACCCTTGGTGGTCACACCGTTGCGGTCTTCCCGCATCTTGAACTGGTCCAAACCTGCCAGGCACTTCGAGTAGGCGAACTCACGGATTTCACGACTCTTGAGCAGCCTCGCCGCCTGGCGCAAAACGCGGAACGCGACGGAGTAGGCGACGTCCTCATGGTTGTCGTAAACGTCCTGGTTGATGCTGCCGAAGATGCCCCCACGGTCCATGAAAGTGGAAACGCCGCGCTTGATCGCTGGCCGGTAGTTGGCTGTTCCGCGCTCGCTTAATGCCGCAAGCAACTGGATGATGTAAAGGCCATCGGCGCTCGAATCGAACTGCGGATCTTCCTTCTTTCCGCTCTCGGCTCGCCAGCGGTAAGGCTCGCCCTCCGGCGTCACGCGGCGCGGGTACCAGCCGTTAGCCGTGGGTTTGACGCGTGCCACCAGCCATGCACCCGTGCGCCCGGCGATGCGCCGCATCCTGTCGCGGCGTGCGCCGGCCGGCAGCAGGTCTGAGAACACCAGCAGTTGATAACCGATCTTAGCCATGGCGCCGGGAGCGAACCAGTTGTTGTTGTGCGTGAAGTTCAGGACGAAAACGTCTTTGACGGTGTGGCGGTAACCGCGAATGAAGCCGGAGGCCTCGTCCACGAAGCCGTTTTCGAGGACATGATCCAGGATGCCGAGCGCCACCTCCTGGTAGCGGACGTTGCGGAAGCGGCGGCCGTAGCGGTAGATTTCGTACGCACCGCCCACGGCGTTCGAGGCCCAGCCGGGACCTTCCAGCGGTCCGAATCCATGCCACATCATGGGCGTGCCATCGGGATCAACGAAACTGGAGCGCGAGCACGGCTTGCCCTTGTATGTGGTCAGCGTCCGCTCGACTGTGAACCGTAGCGAATCCTCCATGCTGCGCAGGATGGTGTAACCGGGATCCTCCGGCAGGTAGAACTCGTCCTGACCGGCCATCGCCCCGCCGGCTGTGGCGAGAAACGTCCTGCGCTTCATTCCCACGTTCACGGTTTCACTTCTTCAAACAGCAGCAGTTCGCTGCGGATGCCGTTGGCCAGCCGGATGCGGATGCCTTCCTGCCGGAGGTCATAGCCGGACTTCGTGGTGGTCTCGCCCGAATTGTCGAAGGTCACCCGATACCGCGCGCCGGCACGTAGGCCGCGAGGACGAAGGACGTATTCAGGCGCGCCCTCACCCGAAAGGCGAAACACACCGGCGTATGCTCTTGCGCGGTCGCGTGCTGCGTATTCGAGCGCCAGCCAGTCTCCCGCGGTTTCGAGCGGCAGCTCTGGTGTGTGATGGTAGACGCGCGACGTAGAGAGCATCGGTCGAATGAAGGTCTTGTAAAGTTCGAAGGCGTGGCGCACGCGCCGGGCATTGGCTGGATTGAGATCCGCAAGGGAGGGTGCGATGCCTATGCCCGTCGGGTGGGCGAATAGCGGCACGCGCAGTTGCGTGTCCAGGTCTCCGTACTGCCGCTGGGGGTCCCACTGCGTGCCGTAGGTGCGGTTGCAGATCTCCGGCGGCAGCAACAGCGTCATGCCGTTCAGGATCTTTATCGATTTCGGTAGCGTGCTGATATCGGATATCCACGTCGTGTTCATGTAGCGCAGGATTCCCAGGTCGGTCCGCCCGCCACCTCCGGCGCAGTTTTCGAAAATCATCTTCGGGAATTTCTTGCGCAGCCGTTCGAGTATGGGATAGAAGGCCTCGTAGTAGCGCCACGTCGTGTTTTCGAGGTATCCGTCGCGAAGGCGGTTGCCGCCGCCGTGCGAGTCGCTGACGTTGTAGTCCAGCCGGAACAGGTCCACCCCGTATTCCGTGAATACTCGCGTGAGTTCTGCTTCCAGCCACGCCGCCACCTCCGGTTTGGTCAGGTCCAGCGAGCGGCCGCCGAAGGCGGGCTGGCCGTTGCGAAGCAGCAGGAACTCGGGGTGCTCCTGGCGCAGCTTTGTGCCGTGACCGATGGACTCAGCCTCCAGCCACAAGCCGAACAGCAGTCCCTTGCTGTGCACGTAATCCGAGATCGGCTTCAGGCCATTCGGCAGCCAGGAACCGGGCCGCCAGTCGCCGGTCTGGTTGGGCCAGTCGTTCCGCTTGTTGCCGTACCAGCCTGCGTCGAAAATGAACAGTTCGACTCCCACCGCTGCGGCGGCATCCACCACGGCCTTGATGCCCTCCTCAGTCTCGATGCCGGATTGGTAGCCCCAGTGGTTGTCCTGTACCAATTGCGCGCGTCCGGCGGGTTGCGGCGGAAGCACCGATCGCCGGATGTGATCGTGCATCGCCTGCACTACATCGTCGAGTTCGCCCGTCAGATTGCCGATATGTACCACCGGCGACGTGATGGTCTCGCCTGGCGCAATGACGCGCATGACGGGGTCGGTCGAGATAACGCGGCTCCGGAAATAGAGCGACTCGTTGTTCTCGGCCGCCCTTTGCTGGTGCAGGAACTCCATCCTCCACTCGCCCGACCACCCCAGCGCGCAGACGAAATACTCGCCGCTCACCTCGTTGCGCGCGATGAAATACGGGTTGCCCCAACCCGATTTTCCCGTGTTGCCGTTGTCGAATGAGAATTCGCCTTCGGCGAGGGGGCTCCGGCCGAAATCGCCCTCGTCGCCCCAACCGGAGTGGCGGAACCGCGCCAATCGGAACGTTGGATCGGGGTGTTTGCGAGCCCATTGCGACATCCACTGGATCCGCCACAACTGACCGCTGAATGGAGCCAGTCCGGACAGCGGCAGTGGCTTGTCCGAAGTGTTGGTGATTTCGAGCCACCGCATCAACACCGGCGTGCCGTCCAGCTTCGTATGCACACGCACGCGGAGCGGCTCGCTCGCGTGCTTGAGTTCGACGACGGCCTCGCCGCCCTGCGCCTTTGCGCTGATCCATTCCCATCGCTGGGGCACCGCGTTTCCGCCGATCTCGATGAGGAACGCGTCGGTCCAGCGGGATGAGTACTCCTTCGCTTCCATCTCCTTCTCGGCACGTATGCGGCCGATCGGCGACCAATAGCGTCCCACCAAGCGGCCGTCGAGCATCCCTTCGTCGTAAATGGTCAGTTCACTGGAGAAACGCGCGCCGGCGTTCGGAGCCGGGCGGGTTCGCACATCCACGTAAGGTTGCGCGAACGCGGTGAGTGTTGCGAGTAGCAGTCCAAGGATTCGCATTGGGGACGATTATATAGCGAATGCCGGTCCGTCGAGCTGTCTGTTTTGCCCGTCTCCTGAAGTGCGGTAAAATCCCGTTTCAGGCATTCGCCTTGCGAGGAGGTTGTCTTATGGAGCAGAACCGTAGAGCGTTTCTGAAGGATTCTCTGTCCGTGGCGGCGACGGCGCCGCTGTTTGTGCCGCGTTCGGCTTTCGGCGCCAACGATCGCATCACTTACGGCGTGATCGGCACGGGCAGCCGCGCGCGCTGGTTGAACACGACGTTCCAGAAGCTCGGCGCGCAGTGCGTGGCGTTGTGCGACGTCTATGAGCCGCACTTGGAACTGGCGCGGAAGGATTCTCCCGCCGACGCCAAGCCCTACCTCGATTACAACGACCTGCTCGCGCAGAAGGGACTGGATTGCGTGGTCATCGGCACGCCGGACCATCAGCACATGCCCAACCTGCTGGCCTCGCTGAAGGCGGGCAAGGACGTCTACCTGGAAAAGCCGCTTTCCATGTCCCTCGATCAGAGCAGGACGATGATCGAGGCCGTGCGCAAAACGGACCGCATCGTCGAAATCGGCATGCACCGGCGCAGCATGCCCTTCATCTACGCCGCCAAGAAGCTGTTTGACGACGGCGTGCTGGGCAAGATATCGATGGTGATGGCGCGCTGGAACTGGCACTTCGACATGCCCCTGGATAACTCGCCTCTGCCCGGCAAACTGGACTGGGAGCGTTTCCAGGGACCCGCCGGCCGTCGCCCGCTTGAGCCTATGCGCTACCGCTGGTGGCGAGGTTTCTGGGCTTACTCCGGCGGCAACATGACCGACCAGGGTACGCACCTGATGGACGTGGTGCAGTGGATGACCGGCGCCAGGCCGCCGAAATCCGCAGTGTGCCAGGGCTACCTGAACAACGTGCCCGGTGCGGAAGTGCCCAACGTGTTCAGCGCGGCGTTCGAGTACGACGAATTCATGGCCACCTGGACGCTGAATTACCGCAGTTCCTACGAGTACGACTGGTCGATTCACTTCCAGGGCGAGAAAGCAGCCATGGTGTTGGATCGTCACGGCTATCGCCTTTACGGCGATCCGGGTTCGAGCGGGAAGCCTTGGTCGCAGGCGGGCGCGAGCGACCTGAAGGTGATCGGCCAGCAGGAAGACAAGGACAGCGCGGCCATGCACCCGCAGAATTTCCTGGATTGCGTGCGTTCACGCAAGCAGCCCAACTGCACCATCGACATCGCAGCGGCGGCCGTCACCGGTCCGCACTTGGCCAACCTCGCTTACCGCGAAAACCGCAAAGTGAAGCTGAACCCCGACGGCACGGCGGCGTAAACGGCAAGTTGCGACAGGACCGGCGCCGGTCAGCTCAAAAAGAGCACCATGGCGGGCGTCCCGACTGCCGTGTACTGGCCCGTGAACGTCAGGACGCCTGTCTGCCGGTTCACCCGGAAACAGGCGACCGCGTCGCTTCGCTGGTTGCACGAATAGAGGAACTGTCCGCTCGGATCGATAGTGAAGCTGCGCGGATAGTCGCCGCGCGTCCACGTTTCGCCCATGAATGTCAGGGTTCCTTCGGCCGCGATCGAGAACCAGGCGATGCTGTCGTGCAGCCGGTTGGCCGCATAAAGGAAACGGCCGTCCTTGGAGATCGCCACCTCGGAGGTGAAATTGGTCCCCGCAAAACCTTTGGGTAGGCTCGACAACGTTTGTTTCGCCGTGAGCCTCCCGTTGGCGGCGTCGTAATCGAAAACCACCAGCGTCGAAGCCTCTTCCTGTAACGAATAGAACCACCGTCCGTTGGGATGGAACGCGAAATGGCGCGGGCCGTCCCCCGCAGGCAGCTTCACAGCGGGAGGATTTCCCGGCAGCAGCTTTCCGTTTGCCGCGTCGAACCGCCAGACCATGATCTGGTCCAGCCCCAGGTCCGGCGACAGCACGAAGCGCCCGGATGGGTCCGCCTCGATCATGTGGGCATGGGGTTTGTCGTGACCGCTGATGGCGAAGCTCCCGGGAGGTGCGCTCACCGCGTGAACCGGTCCGGGCGTGCCCGTATCGTGTTTCACATCGGTGGCCTCACCCAGGGAGCCGTCACGTTCGATGCGCAGGACGGCCACCGCCCCGCCGTGGTAGTTCGCCGCGAGAAGGTATTTGCCCGACGGGTGGACGCTCACGTGACACGGCCCCGCGGCCTGCGAGCTTTGTGTGTTCAGAAGCCTCAACCGCCCGCTGGAAGGATCGACCGCGTAAGCGCCCACGGACCCGGCATTCGCGCCCTGGTAGGTCATGGTCTCATTGGCGGAATACAGGTGCTTCCGGGTGGCGTCAAAGGCCAGCCAGCAGGGGTTGTCCCCGTTCTTGAATATTTCCCGCCGCGACAAGGCGCCGGTTTCGGGATCCATGGCGAACAGGTAGATGCCTTCACCGCGCCCGATGCTCCCTTCGGGTCCCTGGGGAGAACTGTAGGTTCCGATATAGAGCAGTCTGGCGTCCCGCTTCGCGCGCGTCTCTCCAGCCAGAACGCCGGCGCCCGCCGGCGCCGTGGCACTCATCAGAAATTCCCGCCTTCTCATCAATCCTCCTTGCCGCACACTGTCCATAATACTGGTTCAGCACGGAGAATCGTATCTTGTAGTGCTGACGTTGCTACTGCAGCTTCAGGATCTTGATGGTGCCGTTGGTGGAGGACAGATCGATGAGCGGGCCACCGCTGCCCACGTTGCCGTCCAGCCGTTTCTTGCTCTGTGTGCCGCCCTTGATCGTGACGTCGAAGTCCGTCGTGACGCTCGAATTGGTAGTGCCGGCGCGAAGGCGGGCGTTCAGAGAAGAAGGTAGTCGCACGGTGATCGAACCGTTGGTGGTCGAGGCGCGTACGTCGTTGTCCTTGAACGACTCCATAGTCAGCTCGATAGCGCCATTGGTGGTCGATGCGCGCAGGATCTTCCCCGGGTCCGTTTGCACAATCCTCGCGCGGATACGCCCGTTGGTGGTGCCGGCGTCAAGGGAACCGCGCAAGCCGTCCACGGTCACGGAACCATTGGTGGTGTGCGCTGTGGCGGCGCCTTCGGTATCCGTGGCTTCAATGCTGCCATTGCTTGTCTGGGCGTCGATTTCACCGCGAAGCTTGAGAACGCGAACGCTGCCATTGGTGGTGTGCAGCCGTGCCGGGCCTTCCACGCTTTCCGCCCGCAGGCTGCCGTTGGTGGATTCGATGTGGTCAAGGATCGCCTTTTGCGGGACCCGAAGAACGTACTTGGCGCCGAAGCCGCCTCGCCGCCCCGAGGGGTGAAGGGTGCGAATGCGGACCTCGGTCGGCGAGGCTGCGATGTCCACCTTCAAGTCCTTCAGCAGGCTTTCGGTGCTGGCGTATTTGGTGCCCGAGACGTCGACAGAGTCCTTTTCCCAACCAATAACCTCGACGCTGCCGTTGGTATTGTCGACGGAGATCCGCCCCCCTGGGGACAGATTGTAGGTGTAGTGGAAATCTTCCTTGAACCGCTGCGAACTGGCGAAACCATCGAGCTCTTCGATGCCGCAACCAGCAAGTACTAGCATCGTTGCCGGCAGGAAAGAGGTCAGGATTGAATTGCTCATACTCCTCCTCATTTGGCTATTACGCACGCCTGGATGCAAAAGTTCAATAGTAGATCAGGGGGGGCGCGTTACTGTCTGTCGACCAGGCGAATCATGCTGATGGTGACGGTGAACCGCCGGGTGTCGGGCGGGGCAGTCCAAGACGGCGAGGCGTAGAGATCGATCCGGTACTCTTCGGCGTCAGCCACATCGGCTTCAAGCACGAACAAGCCGTGGCGATCGAGCGTCCAGCGGCCCACGCGCTGGCCGTTGGCGGCCGCTTCCAGGCGCACGGGTTGCCCTTGCGCGAAGATCCCCTCCTGGGCATGGCCGCGTATGCGGAGGCGTTGCGGCCCAGCGGCCACCCGTACCAGGCGCGCCACGGCGTGCTCATTGATCCAGCGGTACTTGTTTCCGTAAACGCCCTCCAACTCCTCCCATCCCTCCAAGAGCTGCGCTTCGTGACCGGGCAACGAGAAATCGATGATGTCGTCCCGCCTGCCCGGATAGAGTTCCTTGCGCTCCTCGGAGCGGATCAGGTTGTACACTCCACCTTCGTCGGGAGCCTCAAAACCGCAACTGCAGCGCAGCGTGCCGGTCTCGTCGCGACGGAGGGTGCCAGCGCAATCCGGGCACTGCAGGCAATCTTCCAGCCTGCCTGGTGTCGCGGCGTCCGCGGACGGGGTGCCGGCCTTGTGACAAAAGGCGGCCAGCGTGCCGCCAAGCAGGCGCGCCGCGCGCCACTCGGAACGGTAGGGATCGAGCATCACCGCCAGACGCTTCATGGAACGCTCGCCCCAACCCGTGGCTCGCACGAAAATGTCGTAGCGCTGATCGGCGAAGTGCTTGCGAATCAGGTCGTGCCACTGCCGCGCGTTCATGCTGTGGTTCTGGCGGATTCCGAAGCTCTCCTCCTGTTCGGCCCCGATGACATCGCGCACCAGGTAGCCCAGCAGGCCCCAGTCGTAGAGCTTGCGTTCCCAGGGCTGCATGGTGTCGTAGTAGGGACAACGATAGAGGCTTAGAGTCAGCGCGCGCCGGAGAGGCTCTTCCGCGAGCAGGAACACGCCGCAGGGAGCCAGGACGCGCTTCACTTCCAGGAAGACGCTCTCGATGTCCATGAACTGGCTGAGCGTCTGGTAGGTCATCACGAACCGGAGGGAGTTGTCCCGGAACGGCAGATGCAGCGCATCGCCGGCCACGCGGATCGGCGCCCGAGGGAAATTCCAGATCTTCTGGAGCGCAGTACCGTAACGCAGGCTGTCGGCGGAGATGTCCAGGGCGAAGCCTTCGGCGCCGAATTCATTGGCCAGCATATAGCTGGTATGCCCGGCATTCGCGCCGATCTCCAGGAAGGGCGACAGTTCGCCGATGAAATCACGATACTTGCGGATCAGCGCGCCGCGGCGGACGTTCTCGGCGGCGTAAACGGCGAGCGCTCGCTCCGGTTCACCCAGGGAAGCGAAGTTGTGGAACTCGACTTCCGCCCGTTTCACTGCCAGCGATTGTGCTTCCTGGTTCTTCATGCGAGAAGCATGTCCACCGTCAAGGATCTCAAATCGTCGAGCAAAAGGTCAGGCACATGTTCGGCGAGTTCCTGTTTGCCGGTCAGGCCCGTGGCCACCGCCATGGAGCGGATGCCGTTGGCGGAGGCGGCCTTCACGTCGTTGGGATGATCTCCGATGAGCGTCACCTTGGCTCCCGGGCCGATCCAACCCTGGCGCCGTGCTTCGCGGATGGCCATCCTGGTCAGGCTGGCGCGATCCGGCGCCATTTCCGCGAAAGCGCCGAAACGGAAGTACCGCCGCAGGCCCGCGCGCTCCATCTTGGTCCAGCCGATGCGCGTCAGGTTGCCGGTAACCAGGGCCGCCGGGATGCGCCTGCGGAACAGACGCCACAGCAAGCCTCGCGCGCCGGGGCAGACGCGCCGCCGAAGGTCCGGGCAGCGGCGCGCGTAAATGCGCTCGGCCGCCGCGCAGATGTCCGGCATCGACCGGCGGATGAGCGCAGCCGAAGCGCCGGCGTCCCGCATCATGATGCGCAGAATGTCGCGGTCCAGCATGCCCTGGACGGGAATATGGTCGGTGGTCGCGTCGACTCCGGTGACGCGGCGCACGGCCTCCACCAGGGCTTCGCGGTGATGGGCGCCCGCGCGGCGGATCAATGTTCCGTCAATATCAAATAAAACCAGCGCTGGCGCGGGTTGCCATTCGGCTCTTGACATCTCCCCTTTACTATAGCGGGGTCATCAGCTCCTACACATAGCAGCCAGTGCCGAGTAGAATGGAGATTAGTGCAAGTCATCCAGGCAGGCGAATACAAGCTGATCTCGCTCGAACTCGATCCGGATTTTGTATCCAACATCGCCAAGCAGGCGTCGTTCGAATGCACGATCGAGGATGAGCGGCGAGTCCTCACTATCGACTTGACGGCCACGGGACGGGAAGGCCCCCTGCTTCTGTTCGATGCCGCGGATGCCGGAAACCTGGGTTGGTTTTCGCGCTGCCAGTTTTACGTGGACGGCGTCACCGGCATGGTGTTGCAGACGCCCATGCGGCTGGCCAACCGGCGCGATCGTGCCGGCTACATCCAACCCAACTCCGTGCGCGTGCAGCTTCTGAAGGAACTGCCGATTGGTTTCCGCATGCCTGGCCGCCAACCCGTGACGGAACAGTTGGTTTACGCCGTCTTCTTCAACTTCCTGAACGCTCTCGTCGACACCGGTGTGGGCGTTTGCGGCGGGGACGTCGTGAAACCGCTGGCCGGCCGCACGGAAACCGTGGGCTCGAAGAACTGACGCCGGGGCGGTCAGCGGTTTGGCGCTGGCTATGGCACCCGCAGCGGAATGTTGCCCAAAGAAGGAAGCGCGGCAAAGTGCCGTTGGTTCAAGGTGTATAGGCTGCTAGCCCTCGCCTGAACCGCGCACTGAGCGATCAAAGCATCATACACTGCGCCGCCCACCACTCGCGCATCAGCAGCCTGCGAAAGCACCTTGTAATAGGAATCGCCGTCGAGTGCCACAAGGCTCAGCCGGTTTCTGATCTCGTCCAGGAACAACACTGCCTGATCTCCCCCGACGCGGTGTCGTCCCGGGAGTCTGGTGACGGTGGCGTAGACTTCAGCCAAGCTATGCGCCGCGCAAAAACCCGTCTTCGAAGTCAATCGTAGGAACAGGTCCAGACTGGAGGAGTGGTTCGGATGATCACCAAGAAAGGTTGCCACCAGAACTGACGTGTCCAGAAACGCCCTCATTCAGCCTCCGCCGCCAAGGCGCGGCGATCATCTTCCCGGATCTGGCGTAGCGTCTCGTTCACCGTCGAGAGTGGCAAGGGATCCCCGGTGCGATACACCCAGACGCCACGCTCCTTGCCCATGATCTCGCCTCTGCGCACCGGAACAAGCGTGATGCGCTGATCCTCCACCTCCACGGCGAAGCGGTCGCCCGGGCCCAAACGCAGTTCGTCACGGATGGGCTTCGGCAATACCACTCGTCCGGCTTTGTCCAGTGTCAATGTCGCGGTCAATGGCCCTCCCGTAATGGCATATCTATTATGCCATTTACCATTCATATGATACCATTGTTCGCGACGATTGCCTACGCCGGATACTCAAACTCCCGCGGCCGCCTTGGCCTGGGCCACCACGTCTTCCACTTCTTTGCGGTAGGCGGCGAGTAGTTCCTCGTTCGGCGCTTCGAAGCGCAGCACCAGGATCGGCTGGGTGTTGGAGGCCCGCACCAAGCCCCATCCGCCGTCGAACAGGACGCGCGCGCCGTCCACTTCCAGCACCTTGCGGATCTTGCGGAAATGGTCCACGACGTACTGCACCACCTGGAACTTCTTCTCGTCCGGGCAATCCACGCGGAGTTCCGGAGTGCAGACCATCTTGGGCAGCCCCTCAAGCTGGGCCGAGAGCGGCCGGCCGGAGGCGGCCACGATTTCTATCAGCCGGCAGGCGGCGTAGAGCGCGTCGTCGAAGCCATAGTAGCGGTCCGCGAAGAACATGTGTCCGCTCATCTCGCCAGCCAGTTCGGCGTTCACTTCCTTCATCTTGGCCTTGATCAGCGAGTGCCCGGTGCGATACATGATGGCGTTGCCGCCCAGCCGGCGCAGCTCGTCGTACATCACCTGGGAACACTTCACCTCGCCGATGAACGTGGCACCGGGTTTCCGCGCCAGGATCTCGCGCGCAAAGATGGTCAGAAGCTGGTCGCCCCAGAGGATTTCGCCGTTATCGTCGATGGCGCCGATCCGGTCGGCGTCGCCGTCGAAGGCGATCCCCAGGTCGGCTTTGTGCCGGGCGACGGCCTCTTTCAGTTGCACGAGGTTCTTGACGACGGTGGGGTCGGGATGGTGGTTCGGGAAGTTACCGTCCATCTCGTAAAACAACTCCACCGCCCCGGGGCAGATCTTCTCGAGCAGCCGGTGCATGACCGGTCCCGCAGTTCCGTTGCCCGCATCCAGAACTACCTTGAGGCGCTTGGGTGGCTGGAATTGCGCGGCGATTTCATCCACGTACGGCGTGACCACGTCGTACGTTGAAAGAGCCCCCGCTCCGCTGTTGAGATCGCCGCGCTCCATCAAGGCGCGGACCTTTTGAATTTCAGCGCCGAAAATCGTCGACCGTCCACTGACTACCTTGAATCCGTTGTAGTCCGGCGGATTGTGGCTGCCGGTGATCATCACCGCGCCGTCCGCATTCAAGTGAAAGGTTGAGTAATACAGCAGCGGCGTCGGTACAACGCCGAGGTCGGTGACGTCGCAGCCGCTCTCCAGCAATCCCTTTCGGATGGCGCCGGCCAGTCGTTCTCCGCTCAGGCGGCAGTCGCGTCCCAGGTTCACTTTCCGGCCGTTCACGCGCTGGAGGTACGTCCCGATGGCGCGTCCCAGTAGCTCGATGCCGGGGCTAAGCAATTCCAGGTCTGCGATCCCTCTGATATCGTATTCGCGGAAAATTGTGGGCTTGAGCATACTGCCAATTTAGCGCAGGGACCTCAACGGCCGCCCGTGGGCCCTTTCGAGCAGCAGGGGTTGCCGCGCACGACGAATCGCAGCGGCCAATCGGCGGCGTGACGAATGCCGATGCGCGGCGTGACGTCGATTTGGATGGGAGGGGCGCCGCGCCATTCCCTTACCGTAAACTCGCCCGCCGTGAGGTCCGCCCGGTTCAGGCGGCGTGTAATGCCCAGCGCGATGGTGAGCTTGCCCGGGCCGGAAGCCAAGTCTTCGATGGAGCGGGCCTTGGGCCGGCGCCGGTGCATCAATTCGATTCCGCACAGTGGCTCCAGGGCGCGAATCAGGACCGCTCCGGCTGTGCCGTCAACTTCGGTGACCGCGTTCACGCACTCGTACATGCCGTAAATGAAGTACACATAGGCGTGGCCGGGGGGGCCGAACATGACACGATTGCGGCCTTTCGGCCCGCGATATGCGTGGGAGGCTTGGTCGTTCAAGCCCAAGTACGCTTCGACTTCGACGATCATACCAGCCGTGCGGCCGTGGACCAAAACCTTGCCAAGCAGTTCCCGCGCCACCTGCTTCGTGTGGCGTCCGAAGAAGCCGCGCGGCAGGATGGAGGTCTCCGCCTCCAGGCGCTCAAAGGACACCCGGTCCGTCCAATTCGTTGAAACCTTATGCGTTTTCATCCGACAATAGCAAAGTACCAAACTCATGCGCCTGTTCACTGGTATCGAATTACCCGCTGAAGTCAAAACACGGCTCACCAGGTTGCTGGACACATTGCGCCCAACGGCGCGGATCAAGTGGAGCCCGGTGGAGAACCTGCACATCACCACCAAGTTCATTGGGGAGTGGCCCGACGAGCGCGTCGACGAGCTGGTCTCAGCCCTCGGCGCACTCCCGCCGCGTCCCAAGCTCCACATCGCGGTGCGCAACCTCGGCTGGTTCCCCAATCCAAGCCACCCGCGGGTATTCTGGGCAGGGGTGAACGCCGGTCCCGGTCTGGAGGAATTGGCGCGAGAGACGGAACAGAGCCTCGGGCGGTTAGGCGTTCCGGTGGAAGGCCGGCCTTTTTCGCCGCACTTGACGTTGGCCCGCATCAAGGACCCGGTTCCATTGACAGTGCTGCGAAACGCCGTCGATACGCTGGTCAATCCGGACTTCGGGCAGTTCCTGGCCGGCGGCTTCTTTCTGTACCAGAGCATCTTGAAGCCGGGCGGTTCCGAATATCGCGTGATTGCCGAATTCCCATTAGAAAGACCATGATGCCTTCGTTCGTACTTCTGATTGCATATCTGCTTGGCGCCATCCCGTTCGGTTTCCTGCTGGTGAAATGGAAGACCGGCGAGGACGTGCGTTCGAGCGGCAGCGGCAATATCGGCGCCACCAATGTCCTGCGCACCACGGGCCGCGCCGCCGGCATCGTCACGCTGTTGCTGGACATTGCCAAGGGCTACGCGGCGGTGTGGATCGCCGCGCTCCTGACGGGCTCCTCGCCGTTGTGGATGAGCCTGGCGGCGCTGGCCGTGATGGCCGGCCACGCTTTCCCCGTCTTTCTGAAGTTTCGGGGCGGGAAGGCGGTGGCGAGCTTCATCGGCGCGTTTTTGTACCTCGCGCCCCTGCCGCTACTGGCCGTGCTGGGTGTGTTCGTTGTCGTAGTGGCCGCAACGCGCTACATCTCGCTCGGGTCGATTTTGGCCTGCGGCACGTTCCCAGTGGCGGTTTGGTTGATCTCGCATCCGCCCTCGGCGGTGGTGTGGGCCGCGGCTATTGCCGGCTTGTTCGTCATCGTGCGGCACCACGCGAATATCGCGCGCCTGGCGAAAGGCTGCGAGCATAAGTTTTCATTCGGGAGTAAGAAATCTTGACCGATCATCGTTACCAGGAACTCGCTGTTGTGGGAGCGGGTAGCTGGGGCACCGCCCTGGCGGTATTGCTGGCTCCGCGCTTCGAGCACGTGCGGCTGTGGGTTTATGAGGCCGACCTCGCCGGGCGGATGGCCGCCACGCGCGTGAACGACGTGTTTCTGCCCGATTCGAGGCTGCCGGAGAACGTCCGGGTCTCGACCAGTTTTGAGGAAGTGCTTGGCGGCGCCCAGATCGTACTGGGTGTGATGCCGTCGGCGCACGCGCGGCGCACTTACAAGACCATGCTGCCGTTTCTCGATCCGGCCATGCTTTTCGTCAGCGCCACCAAGGGCATTGAGAACGGCACCCTGCTGCGGATGACGCAAGTGGTGGAGGAAGTGGCCGGTGCGCGCTTTGAGCCGCGCGTGGGTGCCCTTTCCGGGCCCACCTTCGCCAAGGAGGTGGCACGCGGCGAACCGGCGGCGGTGGCCATCGCCTCGAAGGATCGGCCTTTGGCGAGCGATGTCCAGGCTGCATTCTCCGGCCCGAGTTTCCGCCTGTACACTAACGACGACATCGTCGGCGTGGAGCTTGGCGCGGCGCTCAAGAACGTGATCGCCATCGGCGCCGGCATCTGCCACGGTCTGGGTCTGGGCAACAACACGATGGCGGCGCTCATCACGCGCGGCCTGGCCGAGATCACGCGGCTGGCTGTGGCGATGGGCGGGCGGCCGAAGACGCTTGCCGGGCTCGCCGGCCTGGGCGACCTGGTGCTCACCTGCACGGGGGCGCTCAGCCGCAACCGCCAGCTCGGGATGGAGCTGGCCAAAGGTCGCAAGCTAGATGAGATTCTCGCCTCCATGCGCATGGTGGCCGAGGGTGTCGAAACCACAACGGCGGCCGTGGATCTGGCGCGCCTCCACGGCGTCGAAATGCCGATCGCCGAGCAGATGTACGCCATACTGAAACTGGGCCGGCCTCCGCAGGAGGCCATTCGGGAACTGATGGAACGCTCGCTCAAAGGCGAGTAAGTCCAGGCATGAGTTTCGAGTAGTCCTATGGGCTGGCGGGAATCGGGTCCGCAACCTTTTCGCGCTTTCCGGGTTAAAGAAGATATGGCCGCGATTGCCCTGGAGCGGGATGCCGAACTCATGCTCCGGGCCAAGGGCGGCGACGAAGCCAGTTTCGGCGCGCTGTTGGAGCGACAGCGCGGACCCGTGATCCATTTCCTGTACCGCATGGTGGGCAACCAGGCCGTCGCCGAGGAACTTGCGCAGGAGGTTTTCCTGAGAGTCTATCGGGCCAGGACGACCTATGAGCCGTCGGCGAAGTTCACTACGTGGCTGTTCCGGATTGCCACCCACGTTGCGCTGAACCACTTGCGGGACCGGAGGGGCGACAAGAGCGCGGAAAGCCTGGACGCGGAAGCCCCTGGGGTGAAACCCCGCCAGGTACCCGATCCGCGCCCCAACGTCGAGCAGGAGATGCTGCGCGAGGTGCGGCTCGACCGCGTCCGCGAGGCGATCCGGAATTTGCCCACGAAGCAACGCGCCGCCGTGCTGATGCACAAATATCAGGAGATGGGGTATTCACAGATCGCCGCCGCACTGGGATGTTCGGAGCCGGCCGTAAAGTCGCTGTTGTTTCGCGCGTACGAGTACTTGCGCGCGAGGCTGGCGGATTGTGTATAAGGAGAAACGAAAGTGGAATGTCCAGCTAAGGCTCGGGAAAGTTCGCAGGTCCTGATCGACTACTGCGCCGGAACGCTGGATGCGGCTGCGGCGGCCGAGGTAGAGTGCCACATTGAACAGTGCGCGGCGTGCCGTGAATTCTGTCGTAAGCAATCCATGGTTTGGTCGGCGCTAGGCGATTGGGAGCCGGCGCCGGTTTCGGCGAGCTTTGATGCGCGTCTCGGCGCGCGCCTTGAGCAGGCTGACCGAGGCGGCTGGTGGGCGTCTATCTGGCGTCCTGCCGTTCCACTTGCCGCCGCGGCGGTGGTGATTGCCGCCGTGTTGCTGTTGCGCGTTCCGGAAGGTGCGAACCCCACTATTGTGGTGAAGAAAGCCGACACGATGGATATCGACCAGGTGGAGAAGTCGCTGGACGATATCGACATATTGAAGCAGTTGTATCTGGCGCCTCCGGATACGGCGGCCGGAGCCGAGCAACTATGACTTTTATGCACAGAACGCTCGCGTTGGTCCTGCTGACAGCAACGGCCGGGTGCTTGTTCGCTCAGCCCGGCAGGGCCGGTGGGCGGCACAGGGAACCGCCCCCGGCGGTCGAGCAGTTGCTGGACATGTCTCCGGAAGAACGCGCCAAAGTGTTGGATCGGCTGCCGCCCGGGCGCCGTCAACGCCTGGAAGAGCGCCTGGAGCGGTTCCAGCAGTTGAGCCCGGAGCAACGCCGAAAGATCAGGGAAAGATACGAGTCTTTCCGCAGGCTGCCTCCCGCCCAGCAGGAAGCCCTCCGGGAGCTGTCGCGGCGTTTAGCCGAGGTGCCGCCTCCCAGGCGGATGCAGTTGCGCCGCCATGCCTTCCGTTTGAGCAGAATGACGCCCGGCGAGCGGCAGATGCGCATGGCGAGCCCCTGGTTTGCGGAACGCTACACCCCCGCGGAACGGGAATTGATCGCAGACATGCTGCGACTGCTCCCTCCCGGCCAGTAAGCCGGACTTCGGGGGAGTAAAGTACGAATATGCTCACTTTATTCTTCAGTCTGGCGATGGCGTGGGCGACGCAGGCGGGCGCGTTGGGTTCGACCGGCAGCTACTCGATTCAGGAGACCTACCGCAACGCCGAAATTATCTTGTTGGGCGAGATCTCGGGCGGGCGAGCCGTCGATGTTGGAGACAAGGTGCAATGCCGCGTCGCCGTGCGCGCCGATCGTGTGATTAAAGGCGGCATCGCGCCGGGCGCGGACGTGAACCTCGCCTGGGAATACGTGCCCTCAATGCACGAGCCACCCGAGGCAACTTCGCGTGTGCCGCGGGCGTACGGTCTCTGGATGATTCGATCAAATGCAGAGGGCGGCTTCCTTCCGTTGCGGGTTGGCCATACACCGGGCACGATGGGAGGATACTTCCTTCCCTTGCCGCGTCTGCAGCTCCCCTCGGGTTTCGAATATGGCGCCGTGGACAGCCCGGATGCCAAGCTGGCGCGCGAGCTGGGCGCGGTGCTGGAGCAACTTGCCGTCAAAGCGGGCGAGGGCCTCAATCAGACACGCGTAACAGGCCCGGCCGGCGGGTATGCCGCGCACCGGACGCCCGTGCAGGCTGCCTTTCAAGAAGTCAGCTCTTTCCTGTCGCTGACGGATGCGGCCGCGGCGCGCCCGATATACAAGCGTTTTGCCGATTCGGAGCTGGCGAACCTGCGCGTGATCGGCGTGGCCGGTTTGCTGCGCGGCGGCGATGTAAACGAGGTGAGCCTGATCGAACAGAACGCGGCGCAATTCTCGTCGGCGCTCGAAGCGATTCCGTTGGCAAGCAGCCTCGGCGGACTCGATCTGAAAAAGTATCCGGAGGCCATGCATTCATTGGCCCGTGCGGCGCTAGGTGAAAACGAAATACCTACGCTCGAGAACACCGCGGCCATGAAACTAGGCTGGAGCGGGCGCTGGGACATGATGCCTTACCTGGTGGTGATGTTGGAGAGCCCCAATGCTTCGACCCGCGGCTCCGCACTCATGGGCGTTTGCACCGCTGTGCGCGCCTTGGGCGGGCAATCCGAGCTTGCCGGCCAGTGGCGTGAGGAGATGAGCCCGCATTGCTTCAACCGGTCGCCGGTCAACGATCCACCGCACGAGCAGGCCGCCGTGTCCTTCTGGAAGAGTTGGTGGGCAGACCAGCGTGAACGCCTGCGCGACGTGACGCTTCCGTCCGTGCACCCGCCCGCCCGGTACAGCGCGGCACCGGCTGCGGATGCTCCGCAGGCCGTCGAAGTGTCCATGGAACAACGGTTCCGCTCGCACATACGCATGACGGCCGCCATGAACCGGCACCGCGCCGAACAGGGCAACGTTCCCGGTGCTCCGGCGAGTCCAGATGATGCCCTGATGGCTGCAACCGTCCAGCGCGTTTCCGAACAACTCGAGGAAGTGGATCAACGCGCGCGGCGCATCCTGAACGAGGCGCGCCTGGCCCGCCAGCGGCCCGACATAGAGCAGATGCGCGACTTACAGGCGGAATCCGACGCCATCCTCCGGCAGGGCCTGGACGACTTGCGGCGCGGCCTCAGTGTTCCCGCATGGACGGCTTTCGAACAGCGGCTCAAGTCCATGGGGATTTCCGGGTTCCGGCTGCCTACGCCGGCTCCCGGCGCACCGCGGCCGCGTCAATAGCCGGTCTCAGCGCTCCACCAGCTTGCGTCCGGTGCGGTTCTCCACTGAAATGCGATAGTCCGCGGGCGAGTCGAGGTGGTACATCACCGCGTCGCCTTCCTTCCACCAGCGCAAAGACAACCCGCCTTCGGCGAGTGGAATGCGGCCCTCGCACCAGCTCAGGTCGGAACTCGGTATGCGAAGGAAGATCCGCTTGCCGGCCGGATCCACCTTGTAAATTCCCAGCACGTCGCGGTACAACACCTTGACGGCGTGCGACGCGAAGCCGTGGTCGCAGCTGGCGTAAGCGCCATCGTTTTCCCACAGTGTTCCAGTGCGGTCCGCCATGTAGAGCTGGTAACCGACCGATTCGTTCAGGATCTGCTGCCCGAGCCCCTGCCGCGAGAGCAACTCCAGGCGGAGGACGTTTCCGACGAAGGAATTGGCGGCGTGAATCTCCTTGAACGCGCCGGTCTTCTTGCGATCCGGACCAAAGCTGCGCTCGAGCTTCCGCCAGAGCGCGGCGTGCGTCTCCGGGGTGGCCACACCGAAGTAGAAGGCGAAGTACTGACAGACTTCGCTGCGGTTGCGCGTGACTTCCAAACGCCCGTCCTTGCGGATGGCGTTATCCACGAAGAATTCCCCGTCGAAGGACTGCTTGCGGATGACGTTGCGGATGGAGGCTGCCTGCGCGCTCAGTTGAGGCTTCCCGTACATGCGGCCGGCTGCGTCGAGCGCGGCGGCGTAAAGCATGTTGCTCGGATAGTTCACGTCCTGGGTGAACTTGTTCGCCTCGGACCACTCGACGAAGACCCAGCGCTGCAACTTCTCGAGCAGGCCGTCCTGGTTCTGGAACGGCTTGAAGTAGTCGAACAGCGCCGTCACTTTTGGCTGTAGCGCGTCCACCATTTGCCTGTCGCCGGAACGCTCCAGGTATTCCTCGAGTTGGACCACGAACCACAGCGACCAGTTGGGGATGAAATTGCCGTTGGGGTGATCCGCCGGATAGCACATCGGCAACATCCCTTTGGGCAAACCGGCAAACTCTCCCGGCAGGAGGAAATTCTCCAGGAAATTGCGCTCGACGGCGGTGTCTCCGCTAAGCAGCGGCGCCACGCGGGCCGTAAAGTAGCTGTCGCACAGCCAGCCGGCGCGCTCGCGCGAGGGGCAATCCATGAAGACGTCCAGCGCATTCTGCCGGAACGTTTCGCGCCCGGCCGCGAACAGCCGGTTCAGCCTGGCGTCGCTCGATGCGAAGTGCGCGTCATAGACCTGCGGATTGGCGTAGTCGCGCAAGTAGACGCGCGAGACGTCGGCGGCGCCTTCGGTGACCAGCATCTTCATGTAGCGCATGGTGTACGGCTCGAAGGACTCCACCTCGTAAGAACCTGGTTGGAGATCGTAAGTGACCACGTTCACGCAGCCCAGCCGCCGGAAATTGACGTCGCCATCGCTGAGGATCTCATCGAAGGCCAGGTAGATGCGTGTTTGCACCGTGCATTCGATTGTGGCGCCTAGAAAACCGGTGAAGTTGGTGCCGAAGTCCACGATGCGATACGTGTTCTTGCCGAGGTGCAGTTTGCCGCTCCACTCGATAGGCAATTCCGCCGCGCCGCCCGCGTGCGAGCGTATCTTCTGGAGCTCGATCGATGGGATGATCTCGAGATCTGCTTCCTTGTAGCCGCCGAGATTGGGCCCGATGTTTGTGAGTGCGCGATCGCGCCAAAACCTCGCTGGTGTCACGCCCGTCTCGATAGTGCCTTCACCCACTTGACGCCGTGCGGGCAACAACTGGAAGCGTGGGTAAGGCACGCCGCGCGGGAGGAGTTGATGAACCGGCTGCAGCGCGAGCGCCGCTGGGCCGGTTCCCGGTTCCGTACGCCACCCATTCCAGCCGGGCTTCAGGCGGTAAGCTTCGGAGAATGGCCGCTGGAAACTGTAGCGTTGCGCCTTCTGGACGCGCTCGGGAAGCACGCGGGCGGCAAACTTCGCGCCACCGCCGCCCGTCGACGCCAGCACCTTACCGTTCGAGACGATCTCGGCCTGCAGGAATGACGGCTGGTCCTGCGTGTAATAGCTGTTGACGTTGTAGCCGGCGACCTCCACTGCAGCGATGTTCACGCCATCCTTCAGCAGGTGAGTCACGTCCCACGCGTCGATGCGGAACCAACCATAAGGACCTCGCGCAGGTCCGTAGCCCGCAAACGTGCCGTTCACGTAGAGCCTGTAAAGCGTGGATGCGGTGAGGCGGACCGTGACTTTCGCATCCTTGGGGGCGCGGAAAGCGGCCTGGAAACCGGCCGTCAGGTTCATCTCCTTTTCGCGGCCTTTGGGCCAGACGGGCTTGGCCGACTGGAATGCCGCCGGCGAGCCTGCGGCCAGCGCGGCGAACAGTAGCATAGAAGACACGAATAATGTGGGTTTGTGCATGATGATCGCTATTACCGTTGTATACGGCCAGAGCCGCTGCCGCCAAGCAGGGCTAGTACCTCGGCCCGCGAAACGTGGTTGAAATCGCCGTGGATGGAGTGCTTCAGGCAGGACGCGGCCGCGGCGAATTCGACGGTTTCCTGGCAACTCATGCCGCTCAACAGTCCGTAGATGAGGCCGCCGGAGAACGAGTCCCCGCCGCCCACGCGATCCACGATCCAAATGCGGTACTTGCGGCTGAGATAACACTGGTTGCCGTCGGAGAGCAGGCACGACCAGCCGTTCTCGGAAGCCGAGATGCTCTCGCGCAAGGTGGTGGCGACGTACTTGAAGCCGAACCGGCGATGCAACTCCCCGGCGACCTCCTTGTAACGTTCCGCATCCAACGACCCCGCAGCCACGTCCACGCCCTTGGCTTCGACGCCCAGCACGATGGCGGAGTCCTCCTCGTTTCCGATGAGGACGTCCACGTACTGCATCAATTCGGTCATGGTCCGGCGCGCTTTCTCGGGTGGCCAAAGCTTGCGGCGATAATTCAGGTCGCAGCTCACCGTCAAGCCGTGCTTGCGGGCCGCTTGGCAGGCTTCGAACGTGGCCGCCGCCATCGAGTCGCTCAGGGCCGGAGCCGTACCGGACCAGTGAAACCAATGTTTGCCGGCGAAGACTTCGACCCAGTTGACCTGGCCCGGACTCAGTTGCGTAATCGAGCTGCCCGCGCGGTCGTAAATGACCTTCGAGGGACGTTGGGAAGCGCCGGTTTCCAGGTAGAACGTCCCCAACCGCGGGCCGCGCCGGAGCACGTAATCCGTGTTCACGCCGAACTGGCGGACGTAGTTGATGCACGCCTGCCCGATTTCCGTGTCCGGCACCACCGACACAACGTACGCGTCGAGGCCAAAATTAGCCAGCGACACCGCCGCGTTGGCCTCCGCGCCGGTGTAGCCCACCTCGAACTCGCGGCTTTGCACGAACCGCTCGTAGCGCTTGGTGGCCAGGCGCATCAGCAACTCGCCGAAGAACACCGCCTTTTTCAATGCGTTCATCCTATCCTCCCCGCGCTCACTTCTTCTTGGCTGTCTGCACGAGGGCCAGGAAATCGGCGGCGTTCTTGGTGATAGTGGCGAAGTCCCGGGCGGCAATCAGCGGCTTGCCCACGAGTTCGCCGCCGACGCCGACGGCACAGGCCCCCGCCTTGATGAACGCCGGCGCCGTTTCGCGGTTGACCGCGCCGGTGGGCATGATCTCGATGTGCGGGAACGGTCCCTTGAGGTCCTTGAAGAACTGCGGGCCGCCGACCCCGGCGGGGAAGATCTTAACGACATCGGCCCCCGCCTCCCAGGCGTTGAGCACCTCGGTGGGCGTCATGGCGCCCGGCATCACCGCCACGCTGTAGCGCCGGCACAGCGCAACGACGTCGGGACGAAACACGGGCGAGACCACGTAGTTGGCCCCGGCGAGGATCGCCTGGCGCGCGGTCTCCGAGTCCAGCACCGTCCCCGCGCCGATGTACACGTCGTCGTGCTGAAGCGCCGCCGTGGCTCTTTCGATGACCGCGATCGCGCCCGGCACCGTCATGGTGATTTCGATGAACTGAACGCCGCCCTGCCGGAGAGCCCGGCCGACGTCCACAAGATCCTCAGCCTTGTCGGCGCGGATGACCGCCACAACGCCGGTATCTTTGAGCGCCTGGAGTGTCTGCTGCCTGTATGCCATGGATTTCTCTCCAATTCACCGCACCCCTTGGTTGCGGCTGCGTGAGAAGCAGAATGCCCAGACCGGACGTCAGCATCAGCGTGGAACTTCGAGCGGCCACAACGAACCGGCATTGAAGCCGCCGTCGACGCTGAGCACGACGCCGGTAACGAAGTCGCTGGCTGCGGTGGCCAGGAAGAACGCCGCGCCCAACAAATCATCCGGCGTGCCGAGCCGCGTGGCCGGCGTGCGCGCTTCCACCCATCCACGCATGGCCGGGTTTTCCCAGAGCTTGCGGTTCAGGTCGGTGACAATGAAGCCCGGCGCTATGGCGTTCACCTGCACGTTATATGGGGCCCACTCGACAGCCAGCGCGCGCGTCATGGAACCGATGGCGCCCTTGCTGGTCCCGTACGCCGAGACGCCCTGGATGCTCTGCGTGGTGTGAAGGCTGGCGACGTTGACGATTTTGCCCGAGCGCTGCTTCACCATCACGCGGCCCGACGCGCTCGCCATAAAGTAGTTGCCGCGCACGTTCACCGCCATGATCTCATCGAACTTGGCGGCGGGGAACGTTTCGGCGGCGTGCCGGTAGTTGATGCCCGCCACGTTGAACAACACGTCCAGGCGGCCATGCCGGGCCACGATGCCGGCTACGGTGCGGTCGATGGCGTCCTGATTGGTGACGTCGCAGACTTCGTATTCGAGGCCCGTGGCTTTGAGTGCCTGCTCGCTGCGCGCGCTCACCACCACCTTGGCCCCGGCTTCGTGAAACGCCAGCGCGATGGTCCGGCCGATGCCGCGCGAACCACCGCTGACGTGAACCACCTTGTCTTTGACAGAGAAGAGATCCGGGTTCATGTCGAAATCATAACCTTGATGGCCTTCTCCTTGCCGTCGATGAGATTGAGCAGCAGGGCAGGCGCCTGGTCGAGCGTCACACGGTGCGTGATGATGCCGGTGAGCCGCAGCCGGCCTTCGGCGACCAGGCGGATGGCCACGTCGAAATTCGAATTGTAGAGGCGGCTGGTGGCCAGGGTCACGTCTTTCGAGAAAGCCACCTTCAATGGATAGTTGATGTCACCGGCGGGCACGCCGTAGACGACGATGCGGCCGCCGCGCACGCACGCGGCCAGCGCTTTGTTGACGGTGTCGTTGGTGCCCACGCCGTCGATCACCATATCGAACTGCTTTTCCAGGCGGGCAGCCGGATAGTCTTCGCGCACGTCGATGGCTTCGTCCACGCCGAGCGCACGGGCCAGCGCGAGGCGTTCGGGTGAAATGTCGGTCACGACGACCTGCCCGGCGCCGAGAGCACGCGCCACCTGGACCAGGATGAGCCCGATGTTGCCCGCGCCGAACACCAGCACGCGATCGCCGCCGCGGGGCTTCCCGAGTTGAAATGCGCGCACAGACACCGCCACCGGCTCCACCATCGCGGCCGTCTCGAAGTCCATGGCGTCCGTCATGCGGCGCAGCATGTAGTCTTCGACCACCACCTCCTCGGCATAGGCGCCGTTGCGCGACACCACACCGAGCACCTCGGTCGAATCGCTGTGATGCACCTCGCCACGCGCGAAGACATCCTCGTCGCGCCGGCACAGGATGGGATGGAGCAGGACTCGCTCCCCAGGCTGCCAGCCTTGGGCCGCGGATTCCAGGATCTCGCCGCTGGCTTCGTGTCCGACAACGATGGGGAACCGCGTGAACGGCAGCTTGCCGGCGATGCTCGAATAGTCCGAACCGCAGACGCCGACCTTGCGCACCCTCACGCGCACTTGTCCGCCCGCCAACTCGGGCCGCGGAAGATCGGTAAGGAGAAGTTGCTTGGGAGCGGTGAGTAGAATCGCTTTCATAGCCCCTCATGCCTCCACGGAAATACTAGCAGTTTGCGCTTCTACGCCTTCGTTTTCGGCCTTCTCCGCCTGCCCGCGAACAGGCGGGCGATCCTGCGCTGCAATTCCTTGAAGATCTGGTCGGGCGGCTTGCTCGCGTCGATCACCTGGAAACCATACCGTTTCTCCATGCGGTCCAGGGAGCGAATCAAACGGCTTTGGTAGCGCACGAAGCTCTCATACATGTCGCGGCCGAAGCGCATGTCCATGCCGCTTTCCCAGAAATCGAAGCTGCCGCGGCCGACCACGACGCGCGATACCAGATCCTTCACGTCGGCGCGCAAATAGAAGACCGCGTGCGGAACCAGCGCAAAGCCGGAGACCTGCTCGATCCAGCGGCGGTCTTCGTTGCGCGCGGCGGCGCGAGCCATGATCGAGAAAATATACCGGTCGATGAGCACGACGAACCCGGCGCGCAGAGCGGGGATGATCTCGTTCTCCAGGCGGTCGGCGAAATCGGTGGCGTAGTACAGCGTCATAGTAATGGGACCCAGCGTGTTGCCTTCCTTGGCTTGCTGGATACCCTTTCCGGCCAGCGCCGAACGCGCCATGCCGCTGTCCAGCACGGCGTGGCCCTGTGCCTCCAGCCACGTGCGCAGGGCGGCGATCTGCGTGGTGCGGCCCACCGCGTCCGGTCCTTCGACGACGATAAGCTTGCCCTGCAGTTCGGCCGTGTCGACACCCGGCAGCGGATCGCCGTAGAACTCAAGCGGACGTTTTGTCAGCACCATCGTCTCCCTCCCTGATTCGCAGAACGCCGGTGCGCAAACTGTCGCCCAACTCCCGCAGCACAATGTCCCGCATCTGTCGTTGCTGCTGTTCGATGCTGCCGGTGGCGTCGATCACGTGGAAGCCCATCTCAGCGGCCATGGACTCGTACTCTTCAAGGATGCGTCCCTGGAACAGGCGGAAGCTCTCCTCTATGTTGCGGCTCAAGCCGAGGTCCATGCCCGCTTCGTAGTACTTGATTTGGGCGCGTCCGCCTAAGATACGGCCCAGGGCCACGTCCAGAGGCACGCGGAAATAGAACGCCAGGTTCGGCCGCACGGCGAAGCGGTAGAGGTTCCGCACCCAGCGCCGGCTTACGCCGCGGACGGTATCGCGCGCGAAAGCGGTGTAAGCGTAACGGTCTGCGCACACCACGGCGCCGGCCTTGAGCATCGGGGTGATGTAGCGCTCCAGGCGGTCGGCGAAATCGGTGGCGTGGATCAAGCTGAACGTGGTGGGAGTGAACATCTGCTTCTTCTTGCCGCGCCGCGTGGTTTCGCGGACGAGAGGCGAAGAGTTCCATTCGCTGAAAGCGACGGCGATACCCTTCCCTCTCAACCAGTGGCTCAGAAGAGTGAGTTGGGTGGATTTCCCGGATCCGTCAATGCCCTCCACGACGATCAGCTTGCCCTTGTAGCGGTTAGGGGCTAGTAATGGCATATAGTTAGCGATCTCGTTGGGCTTATTATAGCCCTATGCCCCGTTACGCCGCCGTCGACATCGGCAGCAATTCCGTCCGCATGCTGGCGGCCGAGGTGCCCTTCGGTGCCGCGCCGCGCGTGCTCGCGGCCGAGCGGCAGGTGACGCGCCTGGGCGAGGGCGTTTTCCTCAACGGCCTGATCAGCCAGGAGTCCCTGGACCTCACCTGCCAGGTCCTGCGCCGGTTCGCCGACGCTTACGGCAAGTTTGAGCCGGCCGGCATCAGGGCCGTGGCTACCAGCGCTGTGCGCGACGCGGGCAACCAGCGGCTCTTCGTTGAAGCCGCATCCCAGGCGCTGGGTACCAGTGTCGAGATCATCTCCGGGCAGGAAGAATCGCGGCTGATTCATATGGGCGTCCAGTCGCGGTGGCCTCATCCGAAACAGAGAATCCTGATCATCGACGTCGGAGGCGGCAGCGCCGAGTTTATCCTCGGCGAGAGCGGACGCATGGCGGCGGCCTATTCGAAGCCGCTCGGCGCTGTGCGTTTGATGGAGGTCTTCATCAAGCACGATCCGCCCACCGCCGAGGAGTTGCACCGGCTGGAACAGTTCATCGAGGAGAAACTGGCAGCCGCATCGCGGTGCTCCCATCCCAGGCGGTGGGACCGCGTCATTGCCACCAGCGCGACAGCGGCGGCCGTGGTGTGCGCAATAAATGGTGTGGCGCGAACGCGCCGCGATTCGGCGGACCGCCTGCGGGTCACGGTGGCACAGTTGCGCGCTTTTTACCACCGTGTGGCGAAATGCGATCTCGCCGCCCGGCGCAAGATCGCCGGCGTGGGGCCGCGCCGGGCGGAGATTATCATCCCCGGCGCCGCCGTGTTACGCGTGGCGGTGGATCGTCTCCGGTTGCCGTCGCTTTACTACACGAGCGCCGGTCTGCGGGATGGGATCGTTGCCGACCTTGCCGAGCGGGGCGTGGGCCTGGAACTCTCCCGCCTGAGCCGGGAGCAGCGCGCCGTAGTAGAACAGATGGTGCGCCGCTTCGGTGTCGATGTGCGGCATGCACGCAAGGTTGCCGCCCTGGCGCATACCCTGTTCGTGGCCCTTCACCGGCAGCATGGCCAGACGCTGGCTATGGGACGGCTGCTCGAAGCCGCCGCCTACCTCCACGACACCGGCCACCTCATCAGCGATAACGGTCATCACAAGCACTCTGCTTACGTAGTGGCCAATTCCGACATGCCCGGCTTCACCAACCGTGAGCGCATTGTGGTCGCCATGCTGTGCCGCTACCATCGCAAGAGCATGCCATCGCCGCGGCACGAAGCTTACCAGTCTCTCTCCGCCGATGAGAAGCGCACCGTGATGATGTTGATTCCCATCTTGCGATTGGCTGATAACCTGGACCGCAGTCACGACCAGCGCGTCGAGAGCGTGGCCTGCCGGATTCGAGAATCCGGCGTAGTGCTGGAATTGCGTTCGTCCGCGGACACGGACCTCGAAGTCTGGGCCGGCGAAAGTGCGGGCGAAGTTTTCCGGCAGGTCTATGGGCTTCCGCTCACCCTGGTGATGACAAGGCGGTAGACTGGGAGCACAACGATGCGCGCCTACGCCGCGGAACAGATGGCGGGTCGTCTTACGCGCCTGGTATTTGAAGTGCGCCGTGCAGTCCGTAACCGCCGTCCCGACGACGTTCACGACCTGCGCGTGGCCATCCGCCGCTTCAGCGAATGTCTGTCCGTCTTTCGAAAGTACATTCCATCGGGCGCGGCCAAGAAGTGCCACCGCCGCTTGCGGCGCATTATGGATCTGGCTGCCGTGGTACGCAATCACGACATCACCATCGAACTTCTGAGTCTGGCCGGAGTAGGACAACGCTCCGCTTTGTACGCCTGGCTTGCCGGCGCACGCGGCAAGGCGATGGAGAACCTGGCGGATGAACTGAGCCGCCTCAACCGGCGCGACTTTTCACGCCGCTGGCGGGAATCGCTGGAACTTTCCACAACTGAGGCGACCGGTGGCTCAACCCCCGGTCTCGACGCCCCAGCCAGTTACGCCTCGAAGGCGTTGCCGGAAATGGCGCGGAAGTTCTTCAAGCGCGGACGGCGGGCGGCTGCCGCCGGCAAAAGCCGTGACGCGCTGCACCAGTTCCGCTTGGCCAGCAAGCGCTTTCGCTACAGCGTCGAGTTGTTCCGGCCGGTTTACGGGCCGGGACTCGTGGATCGCCTCAGTGCATTGCGCACCGTGCAGCAGCACCTGGGCGGGGTGAGCGACTGCGCGAGCGCCTGTGAACTGCTTGACGGCGCGCCGGCCGGTTCCCTGCGTTCCGCCGAGGCGGCCAAGCGCCGCATCGAAGCCCTCGGCGAACGCCGTATGCGGGCCTTCCGCCAGTACTGGAAAAGATCGTTCGATTCTCCTTTAGTTCAAAGTAACTGGACTGCCTACCTCAGCCGTTTCGCCGGCCGCAGGAAGGCCTCGCGTCGTTCATAATTGGACGGTGACCCTGAAATCCACGTTCCTGCTTTTCGCCGCCGCGCTGGCCGCTGCCGCCGAGCCGCCCGTTTTCCTGCTGCACCAGATCGGGACCGACCGTTCCGAAGGAGTCGCCGTCTTCGATGTCGACGGCGATGGCAAGCTCGATGTGACCAGCGGCGCCTATTGGTATAAAGCGCCGGACTGGCAGCGCACGGAATTCCGCGAAGCCAAGATCTCGGGCGAGTTCGTCTCCAACTGCGGCGAATTCGCCATCGACGTCAACCGCGATGGCTATCCCGACATTGTGGCCTCCGGATGGATGGACGACGGCATCTTTTATTTCGAGAACCCGAAGAAGCCCGGCGTCATGTGGCCCAGGACGCAGATCACACCCTCGCGGCAAACCGAAGGGCTGATCTCGGTGGACGTGGACGGCGACGGAACACCCGATGTGATCCCGACGCACTGGACTTCGCAGCCAGTGTTCTGGCTGCACATCGCCGGCGGCAAGATCACCAAACGTCCTGTGGGAGATGCCGGCAGCGGGCACGGCGTCGGTTTCGGCGACGTGGATGGCGACGGCAAGCCCGACATCATCACGCCCCATGGATATTACCGGCAGGTGGATCTCACCGCGGACAAATGGGAGTGGCGCCCGGAATTCGATTTGAAGGAAACGGGCATCGCCATCTACGCTTTCGACTTCAATGCCGACGGCCGGCCGGACATCCTCTACTCCTCGGGGCACTCCTACGGGCTTTTCTGGCTCGAACAGCGTAAGGCGAAGGGCGGCAAGCACACCTGGGTGAAGCACGACATCGACCTGTCGTTTTCACAGGTACACAACGTGAAGATGGTGGATCTGGACGGCGACGGCAAGCTCGAAATCCTGGCCGGCAAGCGCTACCGCGGCCACAATGAATCCGACCCGGGTTCGTTCGACCCGCTGGCCATTTATTACTACAAGGTGAAACCGGGCAAGACTCCGGTGTTCGAACGCCACCCCATCGCCTACAATTCGATCGCGGGCGCCGGCACGCAGTTCGTCGTCATCGACCTGGACGGCGACGGTGATCTCGACATCGTCTGCGCCGGCAAGACCGGCCAATATTGGTTCGAGAACCTGACGATCAACAAAGTGCCCTGGCAGAAGCGCGACATCCTCTTCAACCGCTACCCGTCGCATCTCTAGCAGGCGAAAGCTGGCCGGTGGCTTTGGTTGTGGTACGATTTGCCTGGCCTAATGAGACTGAAACTCTTCACACTGTGCTTGGCGATAATTGTTCCGCTTGCGGCCGCGGAGCGCCCCGGACCGGACTGGGTGCGTGAAACGCCCGCCGCCGGATGGCAGGCCCGGGATTCGATGGGCGAGGTCGCCTACAAGGGCCGGCTCTGGATACTCGGCGGGTGGTTCAACTCGTTCGAAGCGCCGCCGCGCGATGTCTGGAGTTCGCCCGACGGGAAAATCTGGCGTCTCGTCACCAAACAAGCTCCCTGGCTGCACAGCGATCTGCCCATGAGCATCCCATTCCGGAATCGCATGTGGATGATGGGCGGCTGGTACAACGGGCGCTTGCCAGGCCATTCGGCCAGCAACGCAGTCTGGTCCACCGAAGATGGCGCGAAGTGGAAGCGGGTGACGGAGCACGCCAGGTGGTCGCCACGGCTTGCCGCGGCGATCGTCGAATTCAAGGGGCGAATGTGGATCCTGGGCGGGACCGAGGATTACTACTTCGGCGATGAGCGGAGCTTGAAGAACGACGTGTGGTCGAGCGCCGACGGCAAGAACTGGCGGCGCGTGACGGCGAATGCCGGATGGGCTCCGCGCGCCTATCACCAAGCTGTCGTCCACGGGGGTAGGATCTGGGTGTTCGGCGGGGGCAACTACGTGCCGGTGTACAAGGCTTTCAATGATGTCTGGTGTTCCGAAGACGGCGAGCATTGGACGCAGGTGACGGATGCAGCGCCGTGGATGCCCCGTTTGTGGTTCTCCGCCGCCGTCTATCGAGGGCGTATGTGGGTGCTCGGCGGGTGGAGCAAGGTTCCGGAGATGAACCTGGGCGACGTCTGGTACTCCGGCGACGGCAGGAATTGGACCCGGCTCAAGTCGAAGGTCACCTGGAAGGAACGGCATGAGCACTCCGCCTTCGTCTTCCACGACAGGCTGTGGATTGCCGGAGGCCACGCCAGGCCTTTGAGCAGCGAAGTCTGGTCGCTGCACCTGCCCGAGGGGTTCTTCGCCGGCGAAGATTGATTTTCCACGGCGCTGGTGATATTCTGCAGTTGACGTGGAGTGATTTAGGCCCGGCGGTTCAGGGGCCAGCTACTTGCAACCACGTAAAAAAAAGTGCTAAAGGCGGATCGGTCGCAGCGGAAGTTGCCCTGGAGCCTTTGGCCCCAGGGTTTTTGTTTTATGGGCCGATTGCGCTGAATGCAGTGCCCCTCGCGGGGCACGGGAGGTTTGTATGAGCGTTTGGCACAATGCGGCGGCAGCCGTTCCATCCCTGCTGGGCTTGGAAGGCGAACTGGTGGTAGCGAGCATCACCGTTCAGCCGTACCAACTTGAAGAGTTGCTTGACGCGCTGGCGCAGGTCCCCTTTCCGGTGAATCCACAGATCTACCATCAGAGTGGTGTCGTGGAGTTCCCGGCTTACGCGAACCGAATGCCCGAGGTGCGCGCGGCGCTGGAGGCTTCAGGCCTTAACAGCTCGGTTCTGAGCGTGCGAAGCATGCTGGATGCGCTGCACACAACCGAAGCGGACGCGAGGAATAATCCTGGCGCAGCGCCGGAGTCTGTGCTTCCATATAAGCAGGACGGCCCGGTCTGTTAGGCATCGGCCGGGCCCTGTTCAGGAGCGCCCGGCTATGAGTACGACAGCGGTTCATACATCTCCTTACAGCGGATCCTGGTACCCCGGCGAACGGGGGGAGTTGGAGGACCTGCTAGACCGTCTTTTCACCGATTCCGAATCGCGCACCGGTAATTCGCTGCTTCCAGGGGGCGCCGGATTCGTGGTTCCCCACGCGGGGCTGATGTATTCGGGTACGGTTGCGGCGGCGGCTTACCGTCACCTGCTCAACCGGCCGATCGAGCGGGTGGTGATGATAGGTTTCTCTCACCGCGGGTCGGCGCCCGGTGCGTGGCTGCCCGACGCCGAATGCTACCGGACGCCCGTTGGCGACACGCTGGTGGACCGGGATGCGGTGGAGTTGCTAGGTGATGAGAAATCCTTGCGGAAGACCCCGGAAGAACGAGTGTGTGATCACTCCGTCGAGATCCAGCTCCCCCTGTTACAGCGGGTGGCTCCCCAGGCGAAGCTGGTTCCCGTCTATATCTTCCAGCTGAAGGCGCAAACCCGCCACGCCGTGGCGAAGGCGCTCGCCCGGCTCGCCGACGGCCGCACGGTCTTCATCGCCAGCTCGGATTTCACGCATTACGGGCACGCCTTCAACTACGAGCCGTTCCCCGCGGACCATCGCGTCTCAGACCGGCTCTGGAGCCTGGATCACGCCGTGGTGGACGGGGCCGCCGGCATCAACGACGAGATGTTCCTCAACACCATCCGCGACACGGGCGCCACGGTGTGCGGCTTCGAGCCGATATCGCTGCTGCTCGCCATCGTGAATGAGTTAGAACGCGGTGAGGAACATTACCAGCAGAAGCTGGATTATCAAACCTCCGGCGAGATCACGGGCGACTTCCACCATTCGGTGAGCTACATGGCACTGGGCTACTTTCCGTACAGTTCGATGCTGCTCAACGAGGCGGACCAGGCGGCGTTGATGGACAGCGCCAGGCAGACGCTCGACCGGTATCGCCGGACGGGGGAGCGCGAGCCTATCGTGACCCAGCGGTCGAGCCCGGCGCTGGCACGGCCGTGCGCGGCGTTCGTTTCGCTGCACAAGAGAGGCGAGCTGCGCGGCTGCGTGGGCATGTCCGAACCCGTCGAAGCCCTGTCTCGGGCGGTGCCCGAAATGGCGCTCGCCGCCGCGCTCGACGACAGCCGCTTCCCACCGCTCGGGCGCGATGAAACCGATATCGACATGGAGATTTCCGTGCTCAGCCCCCTCAAGCCGATCGCGTCCCGCGCAGACTTCCGGGTGAACGAGCACGGCGCGCTGCTGGAGGCTGGATTCCAGCGCGGGCTGCTGTTGCCGCAGGTGGCCACCGAGTTCGGATGGACCGCCGAGGATTTCTTCAAGGGACTGGCGCGCAAGAGCGGCGCGCGGATGTCGGTATACGACGATCCATCCACCAGGATCTACACGTTCCGCGCCCAGGTGATCCACTAGAACTTTTATACTGGGCCGAGAATGCTCATCCTCGTCGGCCCGCCGGGCTCAGGCAAAAGCCATCGGATTCTGGAGCAGGCGCGCGCCCGTCTGGGTGCGGGCCGGAGCGACTTCCGGCTATTGGTGCCCACGGCCACCATGGCCGAGCACGTGCGTAACCAGCTTGCTCGCGAAGGCTTCGTGTTCCGCCGCACACTGGTTGAAACACTCTCGCGCTTCGTGGAACCGTTTGCCGCCGATCTGCCGCTGGTATCGCCGGAAGCACTTCTGCTTGTGGTGGAGGAAGCGCTGCAGCGAATCCAACGCGCGGAATTCCGGGAAGTTGCCGGGATGCGCGGCTTTGCGGCTGCCGTGGCGAGGCTGATCGACGAATTGTCGAGCGCGGGTTGCGGTGCGCGGCAATTCGCGGACTCCGCCTCCGGAGGAAGCTATGATTCCGCCCTGGCCGCGGTCTACTCCGCGGTGGAAGCCACACTGGCCGCCCACGGATGGGCGCTGCGCGGCGCACGGCTGGAGCGTGCCGCAAGCGAGATTGCCAGCCGCGGAATAGCGGGAATCGACCTGATCTTGCTGGATGGCTTTTTCACCTTCACCGATCCGGAGATCGCTGTCCTGGCGGCGCTCGACCGGCAGGCGGAAGTCGTACTGACGCTGCCGCCATGGCCCACCGGCGATAGTGTGCGCGGCAGGCTGGCGGAACTGGGCGCGTCCGAACAGGCGCTGGAGAAAACGTATCGCGCGCCGAAGTGCATCCTGGTGGTGCCGCCGACCGTGGACCGCGAAGCCGAAGAGATCGCGCGCAGGGTGCTGGAGGAGACCTCGCACGGCAGGCTGTGGCGCGAGATCGGCGTCGTGGTGCGCAGCGAGCTTCCTTATGTGCCCGCTTTACGCCTGGCGTTCGACCGCTTCGGCGTGCCGGCGCGATTCTACTTTGCCGGGCCCCTGTCCGAACACGCCGTGGTCCGCTACTTCTCGCTGCTGGTGGACGGGATTCTGAGTGGTTGGGACTTCGAGACGTCGCTCCCGGCCTTTGAGATGCCGCTATCCGGAATCGGCGCGACGGACGCCGGCGACCGGTTCGCTTTCAAGGTGCGTGAGTGCATGCCGGCCAAGGGCCTTGACGCGTTGTGCGCGACCGCGCGCCCGGTGGACGCAATCGAGGTCGCGACGCGGCTGGAGGCACTCCGGCCGCTCGATGAGTGGAGATCATTGACGCTGGCGCCGGGCGAGTGGGCGGCGCGATTGCGGGCGCTCCGCACATATCTCGAAGGGCCGCCGCCCGAACTTCCGGCCACCGCGGAGAAAGTGATGTTGTGGCGGGCGGATGCCGCCGCCGTGAGCGCTTTCGAGAAGTGCCTCGACGAGACGGCAGGCGTTCTGGGCGATCAGGAGCCCATGCCGCTCGCGGGGTTCTGGGAAGAGTGCCGGACCGTACTCAGCGAAACGCGGCTCCGGGTGGCGGACCGCCGGCGCAATGTCGTCCACGTCATGGACGTTCTCGAAGCCCGCCAGTGGGAACTGCCGGTGGTGTTCGTCTGCGGGCTGCTCGAAAAGCAGTTCCCGCTTTATGTGTCGCAGGATCCCCTGCTCGGCGACGAGTCTCGTGCGCGGCTGACCGAGGTCGGCGTGCGCCTGGCGACGACCGCGGAGCGGCAAGGGGAAGAGCAATTCCTGTTCGACCTGGCCATTTCGCGTGCCACTTCGCTGGTGGTGCTCTCCTACCCCAGGTACGACGCCAAAGGCGACGCGAACCTGCGATCGTTCTTCCTGGAGGGCTATCCGGAGACCACGCCGAAGACGGCCGGTGTCCGTCCCCGTCCCAAGCGCCCCCGCGCTCCCGAGCGCACGCCGGTGATCTTCGACGAATCCCTGCGCGGCTGGATTCGAGACCGGCACGCAGCTTTCTCGCCGAGCCGCATCGAGTCATTCTTACAGTGCCCCTTCCAGTTCTTCGGACGTCACACGCTGGGACTCGCGGCTGCGCCGCCGAATCCGAAGGAACGCCTGGATCCGCTCGTGCAGGGCACCATCGAGCATGAGGTGGTAGCCGCCTGGCGCCACGGCGCCGATGTCGATGCGCTTTTCAAACGGACCTTCGACAAGGCCGTCGAGGAAGCGAAGCTTGTGCCGGGCCATCGCACCGAAGCCATGCGGCTGGAGATGCTGGGCAACCTGCGTCGCTTCCTGGCCGCGATGCCCGAAACCGGCGATCGCGAAGTGCGCACCGAAGTGCCGTTCAAGTTCGAACTGTCGGACGGGGTGACCGTGGGCGGCCGGATCGACCGTTTCGAGGTCGATGCCGCGAACAACGCCTTCATCGTTGACTACAAATACTCCAGCGCGACGCGGCTCGCCGCGCGAATGAAAGAACACAACGAGGGGCGCCGCGTGCAGGGTGGGTTGTACGTCATCGCGGTCGAGCAAGTGTTCGGCCTTCACGTCGCCGAAATGCTGTACTTCGCGTTGCGCGGCAAACTGGAGAAGCCACGCGGCTGGCAAACGGACGAGGATCTGCGTGTCGCGGCCGGGCAGGCACGCCAGCTTACGCTGGAGAGCGCCGGTCGTATTCGCGAAGGCGTCATCCAGCCCGACCCCGCGGACACAGCGCAGTGCGAGTACTGCGAATTCCACGATTGCTGCCGCGTGGAGACGATGGCACAGGTGCTGGGCGCCGGCGAGGAGGCTGAATGAAGCTCTCCGTTGCACAGCAAGCCGCCGTTGAACGCTCCGGCCAGGATGTGTGCGTGGTCGCGGGGCCCGGTTCGGGCAAGACGCGCGTGTTGGTGGAGCGCTTCGCCTGGCTCGTGGAGCATGACGTTTCGCCGCTACGCATCCTGGCCATTACCTTTACGGAAAAGGCGGCGAACGAGATCAAGCAGAGGCTGGTGGACCACTTCAAACAACAACCGAAGGAGCGCGCCGGGATCGAGCGCGCCTACGTTTCCACCATCCACAGCTTCTGCGCCCGGCTGCTACGGGAAAACGCCGTGGTCGCGGGTCTGGATCCCGGGTTCACGATTCAAGAGGACGCCGTTGGCGCCGTTGATACTTTCCAAGCCGCGGAGGAGACGCTGGACGCCCTGCTCGAAGAGAAGCCGGACGTCATGGGCGGTCTGCTGGCGGGATTCTCCAACCGCGACCTGGCCAGGGATCTGATCGATGTTTACGACGCCATCCGCAGCGCGGGCGCCCCGCTGGACGGCGCGGCGTTGATTGCGGAGCCGGAGGGCGGAGCACAAATCGACCGGCTGCACGAAGCCGTCCGCGAGGTACTGGAAGGCTCCGCCGACGGGTGGAACCCGAAGCAAAAGGAATATCTGGCAGCACAGCGCGAGTGGGCACAGTCGGCGCTCGAACGGGCTGTAGTGCCCTGCTGGCGGGACTGCCTGCAGGTTCTCAGCAGCTTCGCATGCAACCTGAATAAGGTGAAGCGGGGCAGCGAGATTTCCGCAGCCCTGAAATCCATTAGGGATGACCTACTGAAGCCGGCCAGGGCGGCGGTGATCGGAGCGTTCTTCGAACGCGAGAGGCGTCTTTTGCAGGAAGCCCTGGTGCGTTTCGATGCGCTCTATCGCAAACAGAAGCGCGCCGCCGCGGTACTGGATTTCGCCGATCTCGAAGAGCACACGATCCGCATGCTCAGCGAGCGGCCCGCTGTGCGCGCCCGCATCCGGCAGTCCTTCGACGCGATCCTGATGGACGAGCTGCAGGACACGAATCCGCTGCAATGGCGGCTAGTAGACCTGATTCGCCGCGAGGGTCGATTCTACGCGGTAGGAGACATCAATCAATCCATCTACGGGTTCCGGCACGCCGACCCGGAAGTGTTTCACCGCTACCGCGGCTCGTTGGAGGAGCGCCAACTCCCGGTGGATTTGTTGGTAGAGAACTACCGAAGCCGGCCGGAGATTCTGGATGCCGTCCTTCGCATGTTCGAAGGTGCCCCCGGCATCGAGCCGATGAAGCTCGAACCACGCGGCGAGTTCGTTGCGAAGGACATTCCAAGCGTGGAGGTTCTGGCGGCGTTCGGCGAAAACAGCGCGGCCGGCTCCGAACTGGAAGCCCGATGGCTGGCGCGACGGATCCGGGAACTGGAAGGCAAGCTCATAGTCGGCCCTCCAGACAAGCCGCGCACGGCCTGTTTTTCGGATATGGCGGTTTTGATCCGCACGGCTGCCTGCGTCGAGCCGCTGGCCAAGGCCTTCGCCGAATTCCAAATTCCGTTCCTGCAGACCAAGGGCCGGACCTTTTTCGCAGTGCGCGAAGTGCTGGACCTGCTGAACTACCTGCGCGTGCTGGCGAACCCGTGCGACGAGGTCAGCCTGGCGGCTGTGCTGCGTTCGCCGCTGGCCGGCGCCAGCGACGAAACGCTGGCGCGGATCAAAATGCACGGCGAACTGTGGACATCGCTCAAGAAGCTCGAAGCCCTGGCGGCGGGCTGCGATGCGGGCGACGTCGAGCGGCTGCTGGCGGCGCGAGCTTGCATCGTGAATGCGCGGAAACTGGCGGCCGATGTTTCCCCCGATCTGCTGGTCGCGCGCGCCCTGGACGAGTCCGGCTATCTGGAGGGCCTCGACGGCCGCGCGCGGGCCAATATCGAGAAGTTCCTCGACATGATCCGCGGCTATGCGGCGGCAGCGCCGGGCACGCTCTCCCAGTTGATAGAGTGGCTGGACGCACAGCGCGCGGAACAGCCTGAGCCTGAGGCTCCGCCCACCGAGGCGGCTAATGCGGTCAGCGTGATGACGATTCACGCCGCCAAGGGGCTGCAGTTCCCCATCGTCTTCGCCGCCGCCCTGCACAAGGAAACCAACAAGCAAACGGCTTCGCTCGTCTACCGGGCCGAAAGCGGCCTGGGCGCGCGTTGGCGCGATCCTTCGAACGGTGAATCGATTGCCGATAGCGCCCACAACCTTGCGTCCGACCTGGAGAAGCAGCGGGAAGCGCGGGAGGCCGACCGGCTCCTGTTCGTTGCCATGACTCGCGCCGAGGAGCATCTGGTCCTGTCATTCGCCGACACAAAGCGGATGTCGGCCTGGGCCGGGCAGGTGGCCGCCAAGCTGGGAGGAGATCTCAAGAACCAAGATGGCAAGCCGGTCACGGTGGACGGCGTTCGTGTGTTCCGCACCGGGAATGCGCCGCCGCCGGCGGACCTGCCGACTTCCGCCGGGGCCGCTACCGAGCCGCTGGACCTGGATCGCCCGGAAGTGAGCGGCCAGCACGACTCCACTACCACCGCCACTGCCGTGGCGCTGTTCAAGGCCTGCCCCCGCAAGTATTTTCTTCGAAGCTACCTGGGCTGGCCGGAAACGCCAGAGGATGTATTGGATTTCGAACACGAGGAGCGCGAAGCTCCCATGGATGCCAGTGAGTTGGGAGTGCAAGTGCATGCCCTGCTCGCCGGCACCGCCGTCGAATCGCCGGCCCGCGAATCGCTGGAACTCGCTGCGCGCTTCACATCGAGTGGGCTAGGGTTACGTGCCGGGCGCGCTGATCGCATTGAGCGCGAGTTCGATTTCCTGGTGGCGCTCGACGACGTCATCCTGCGCGGACAAATGGATTTGTGGTTCGAAGAGGGCGGGGAATTAATCCTGATCGACTACAAGACGGACCGCCACGAGGATCGCGCCAGCTCGTACGCGGTACAGTTGCAGTTGTATGCGCTGGCCCTGGAGCGAAGCCGCGGGCGGCTGCCTGACCGGGCCGTGCTCTGCTATTTACGCAGCGGACATGAGGTGGAGGTGCCGCTTGACGCGGCTTCGCTTGAAAGCGCGCGCGCCAGCGTTCGTGCTCTCAGCCGGGCGCAGGATTCTCTCGAGTTTCCGTTACAGGAAGGCGAGCAATGCGTGCGGTGCGGCTACTATCGAGGGGTATGCCCGGCGGGGAAGGTTATTCAGTCCTAGCCCCGGCGCAGCCACGGCCCGAAGCCATGCGCTTTTCGAGGGCTTTCATCAGCCGCTCGCGTACATCGTCGGGGACCGCCTGAGCTTCCATGCCCTTGTAGACTTGAATTGTCTTCTTGGTAGTATCGTAAACCACCCAGCAATTCGGGCATTCCGAAATGTGCTTCTGCAGCTTCTCTCGCAGTTCAGGAGCGATATCGTCGTCGATGAAATCGCTGATCCCGTCGAGGAATTCCTTACATGTAAGCAAAGACATCGTCCCCTTTCCGCTTGAAGAATCGCGTCAGCTTCTCCCGAAGTTGAAGCCGGGCGCGAAGCAGGCGGCTTTTGACCGCCGGCACGGACAAGTCGAGGACCGCCGCTGTTTCTTCGGTTGAAAGGTCTTCCACATCTCTCAAGATGAAAACCGTGCGGAAAGCCGGACGCAGGCTCAGAATCGCCTTGTCCAACACTTCCCGAATCTCCTGCTGCGAGTACCGTTGCTCCGGGTTGTTGTCCCAGACCGCGATCTCCCGCACGATATTCTCTTCACCCGTATCGATGGTTTCGTCCAGCGAGACGGTGCGATCCGTCTTGCGCTTCCGCAGCTTCATCAAGGCTTCGTTGACGGCGATCCGCACGATCCAGGTATAAAACTTCGACTGCCCCTGGAAGCCGTCCAGATGTTCGTAAGCCTTCAGGAAAGACTCCTGCAGGACGTCCTCGGCGTCCTCGTCACTCTGTGTGATGTTCTTGGCCAGACGGAAGATTCGGCGTTCGTAACGGTTCACCAACTCGGTAAAAGCGCCGGCGTCGCCCCGCTGCGCGCGTGTGACGAGGTCGCCTTCGTCGGGGGTTGAGGATTGGCTCTTGGCTGGGAACATATCGGTCTCACCGCGCCCGCTACAGTCATTACTATAGCGTGACCAAGGCCCTCCGCTCAAAGGCGGTATGATACGCTGAAAATTCATACCCTATGAGCAGCATTTTCATTACACTCCCGGATGGGAGTAAGCAGGAAGTGTCCGCGGGTAGCAGTCCGCTCGACGTGGCGCGCTCTATCAGCCCGCGTGTGGCCGAAAGCGCGATCGCGGCCAAGGTTAATGGGGAGCTGTTCGACCTCACCCGTCCCCTGGAAGCCGATGCGACCGTCGAAATCCTCACCACACGCAGCTCCGAGGCGCTCCCCATCTACCGGCACTCCACCGCGCACCTGCTGGCCGCCGCCGTTCTCGAACTGTTTCCTGAGACCAGGCTGGGAATCGGTCCGGCCACCGATACCGGCTTCTATTACGATTTCCAGCGCGAGCAGCCCTTCACGCCCGAAGACCTCGAGGCCATCGAGTCGCGCATGTGGGATTTGCAGAAGCGCGATCTTCCTTACGAACGCAAGCTGACGCCCAAGAGCGAGGGCCTCAAGAAATACGCCGCGATGGGCGAAGAGCTCAAGTGCCAGTTGATCGACGAGAAGGCCTCCGACGAGTTCACCGAGTACACGCTGGGCGACAAGTTCATCGATTTCTGCCGCGGTCCGCACGTTCCGTCCACCGGGAAGATCAAGGCCTTCAAGCTGCTCTCGATTGCCGGAGCGTACTGGAAAGGCGACGAGAAGAACGCGCAGATGCAGCGCATCTATGGCACGGCGTTCTTCGTCAAGAAAGAGCTGGATGCGTACCTCGCCCAGATCGAGGAAGCCAAGAAGCGCGATCACCGGAAATTGGGCCAGGAACTCGACCTGTTCAGTATTCAGGAGCTTGCCGGCCCGGGCTTGATCTTCTTCCATCCCAAGGGCGGCACCGTGCGGCGCATCCTTGAGGACTGGATGCGGGATCAGTACGTCAAGCGCGGCTACTCGCTGGTGTACACGCCGCACATAGCGCGTTCGGATCTGTGGAAGACTTCCGGGCACTACAATTTTTACGGCGAGAACATGTTCAAACGCATGGAGCTGGACGACGCCGAATACCAGCTCAAGCCGATGAACTGCCCGTTCCACATCCTGATTTACAGGAACAAGTTGCACAGCTACCGCGACCTTCCGGTGCGGTTGGGCGAGTTGGGAACGGTCTACCGTTACGAGCGCAGCGGCGTCATGCACGGTTTGCTGCGCGTGCGCGGGTTCACGCAGGACGATGCCCACATCTTCTGCACGCCCGAGCAGATCGAAGACGAAGTGGTCAGCTGCCTCGAATTTGCCGAGGACGTGCTGCACACCTACGGCTTCGACAAATATGAAGCGGAGCTGTCCACCTGGGACGGTGGCGCGAGCGGCAAGTACGACGGCACGCCCGACCAGTGGCAGCTCGCGGAAAACGCTCTGCACAAGGCCACGGACCGGCTCGGAATGAAGGTGAAGGTGATGCCGGACGAGGCGGCGTTTTACGGCCCCAAGATTGACGTGAAGCTGGTGGACGCCATCGGCCGCCTGTGGCAACTTTCGACCGTACAGTTCGATTTCACACTGCCGCGGCGCTTTGGACTCGAATACATCGCCGAGGACGGCAAGGCTCATCAGCCCTTGATGGTGCACCGCGCGCTCTACGGTTCGGTGGAACGCTTCTTCGGCATCCTCATTGAGCACTATGCCGGCGCGTTCCCGGTGTGGCTGGCGCCGATACAGGCGACAGTGCTGCCTATCACGGACCGCCAGATCGAATACGCAAAGGCATTGGTCGCACGCCTGAAGGATGCGGGCATTCGCGTCACCATGGATGACCGTAAGGAGAAGGTCAACCTGAAGATCCGCGAAGCCCAGCTTCAGAAGATTCCTTACATGCTGGTAGTGGGAGACCGCGAAGCCGCCGCCGGCACCGTTGCCGTGCGCAACCGTAAGCACGGCGACCAGGGCTCCGCCAGCGTCGACGAATTCATCGCGAAAGTCAGCGAACAGATCTCCACCCGGACCACGTCCGAATAGAGAAACATGTCATGGATACCGGCGTTGCTTCTGGCCGCGCTGGCCGCAGGGGGCGCGGTGTACTGTGTCATGACGGTCGTCGCCGCCCGGCGCTACCTTGCCGCGCGCCCCACGCAAGAGCGCAACACGGAACCCATCAGCATTCTTAAACCCCTGGCCGGGGCCGATGAGGGCCTGGAAGAAAACCTGCGTAGTTTCTTCGAGCAGGATTACGCGAAGTTCGAGATCCTGTTTGGAGTCCGCAAGGGCGACGATCCGGCCGTACCCACCGTTCTGAAGCTTTGCGAACAGTATCCGGACGTTCCCGCGCAGTTGATCGTCACCGGCGAGCCGCCCTACCCGAACGCGAAGATCTTCAGCCTGGCCGCCATGCTCGACGAGTCCCAGTATTCGCTGGTTGTGATGAGCGACAGCGACATCCGCGTGAATTCGAGGTTCCTGCGCGAAATCGCCGCGGAGTTCCGTGACCCGAATCTTGCGCTTACCACCTGCCCGTATCGTGCCGTGCCGGGCGCGAGTTTGTGGTCCACGCTCGAAGCCGTCGGGATGAACACGGAATTCCTGGGTGGGGTGCTGGTAGCACGAATGCTCGAAGGGATGAAGTTCGCCGTGGGGCCCACCATTGCGGCGCGCCGCAGCGCGCTCGCCGCCCTCGGTGGCCTGGAGAGCCTCAAGGATTACCTGGCCGAGGACTTCGTCATGGGGCAGAGACTGGCGGAGAAAGGGTTCGGCGTGGGACTGAGTTGGACGGTGGTCGAGCACCGCATCGGCACGCAAGGTTTCCGGGCCAACGCGGCGCACCGCTTGCGCTGGTCGCGCAGCACGCGCCGCTCGCGGCCGTACGGCTATATCGGCCAGGTATTCACCAACCCGCTCCCTATTGCATTGTTACTGGTGGCGCTGAAGCCCGCGTGGTGGCCGGTGCTGTTAGTGATTGCCGGCCTCCGCGTCGCGGCAGCTCACGCGACGGCATGCCGCGTGCTTCACGATCCGGTCACTATCGGGCGCTGGTGGCTGGTACCGCTCCAGGACATGGCCAGCTTCATGTTCTGGGCGCTGGGCTTTTTCGGCAACACGATTCAATGGCGCGGGCGCAAGTACTATCTGAGCCGCGACGGCCGTTTCGAACCGGTAAAGTAGCTCCTACTACGCGCCGGCGAAGGATGCACCCGCGAAACTCGAAGCGGCCAGTTGGCGCTTCAACTCCGTCTCCTCGGCCTGAGTAAGCCAGCGCCGCGGTTCCGCCACCGGCCCGCAATCGATGCCTGACCACTTGAGCATCTGCTTGATGGCGGCCAGGGCGGGGAAGCGCAGGGTGAGCTGGATCAATTCGTTGATGCGGTACTGGACCGCGCGCGCCTCGACGAACCGGTTGGCGCCAGCGAGACTGTAGACTTCCAGGAACAGCTCGGGGATCAGGTTGTAGAACGAACCGATGCCGCCGTCCGCGCCCATCATCAAACCGGCGGCGAGAACTTCATCGCGGCCATTGAAGACCACCGCGCCCGCTTGCTTGAAAAGCCCCAGCCGGTACAGGTCGAAGTCGGTGAACTTCAAGCCGATGACGTTGGGGATGGCGCACAGTTCCAGGATGTGTTCGACGCGGTTGATGGCGGGTGCCACGTCCGGGAAGAAATACACGAGGAAAGGCACGTTGGAAGCGGCCGCCAGCTTTCGGTAGTATCCGGCGACTTCCTCGAACGAATACCCGCCAGCAGGAGGCAGGCTGCTTACCGCCGAAGCGCCGCAACGGGCGGCGTGCTTCACGAGTTCCACGGCATCCTCCGGCCGGGAGGCACCCGCATGCACGATCACCAGCTTGCCCTTCGGCGAGCAGCGCACGGCCACTTCGGCCGCGCGCTTACGGTCCTCGACGGCGAGTTGGGGCCCCTCGCCCGTCTGCCCGCAGACATAAACGCCGTCGACACCGGCTGCGTACACGCGTTCGAGCAGACGCTCGAACGGCGTGGCGGCGAAATGTCCATTCTCATCGAGGGGCGTGATGATGGCGGGAAGAATCCCGTGGAATGTCGAAGAATTCATTTCAGCTTCAGCTCCTTACTTTTTGAAATCGAACGGGAACGTGCCGGTGAGCTTGGCGTCGCTCAGTTCCTTGAGGAAATTGGAAATCCGGTCGAGGAACACGCCCACCAGCACGCGCCCTTTTTCGGCGGTGGCCTGGGTGGGATCGCCCGTGCCCGTGTTGTCGCTGACATACATCCAGGGACGCATGAAGTGGATGTAGGGGACCCGCAGGCTGGGCAATGCGAGGGGGGTGTCCTTTGCCTTCACCGCACGATCCATGTACACCTTGTCGGGGAACAGCGCCAGGGAGATGGAGGTTTCCTGCTCGTCGGCGTGGTCGCCGCCGGTCTTGATGAGTTCTTTGGCTTTTTCAGGAAATGAGATCCAGTAATCGACTTGTGCCGCAAAAACCTTGGGATTGCTGGCGAAGAGTTCGCGCAGCGTGGCTGCGATGGTAGTCGTGTTGCCGCCATGAGCGTTCAGGATGACGATTTTGCGAATGCCTTGGTGTTCGCTGACTTCCACCACGTCCTTGATGAACTGCATCAGCGTGGCCGGCCGTATGGATTGGGCGTAAGGGTTCGGCGCTTGATTGGAATTCACACCGTAAGGCATGGTGGGCAGTACCAATACTTTCGCGCCCATTGCGTTCGCTTTCGCGGCGACGCGCTCCGCCAGAATCCGCGCGCTCAAAGTGTCGTTCGCGTATGGAAGGTGCTTGGCGTGCGGTTCGGTGGAGCCTATCGGAAGCAGCGCCACTTCGATCTGGCGGCTACGGACTTCCGGATGGGTCAGATCCTCAAGGCAGGGGCTGGGGTTCGATTGCGCGAACACCGTGGCGGCTCCCAAGGATACTAACAGCACAGGCAGGGAAAAGAGCTTCATCGTGTGGCTTCTCCTGACATCAATTCTCAAAAGAACTTCAATTGTAAGGCATTCAGCGCGGCGCGAGAGTCAGGGTGTCCTTGGCGGTGACGCTGCGGTATTGCATAGGAAGGCCGCGTCCCGCCCGATAGGCATCCCACTGATCCTTGTAATGCGACGATAAAATCTGCCCGGATTCGCCTGTGGGAAGGGTAAACAGCGAGTGCTCCCAATCGCCCGGGTCCGCCACGAGAAGCATGGAAGGGCCGAACGCATTGCCGGCGGCTTTCACTGTAGTGCTGCTCCCGCTGGTTTCCACCGGACCCGCGTTGAAATACTTACCGATGCCGGGCAGCCGGCCGCCCACCGGATGGACGAGATACAACCGGTTCAACCGGCCGTAGGACCACTTCGCCAGCTTGGGGCCCTGCAGGCGCCTCCCCTCTTCCATGGCGTCCTCTAGAACTTTGAGCAGCAGTTCGTCGTAATTGTCAAACCAATCCTTCGGCCGCTCGCGCAAGAGCTTTTCGACCGCCGCCGGCGCCATCGCGCTGCGGTACACCAAGCCTTTGCCTGGCGCGGCGCGTTCCACGATGCGGCGGCGCAGGTGCTGATAGAGCAGCGCCCCGATAGCCGGCGCCGCGAGACTCCTGTCCATCTGGCCGTTCCAGGTGCGCAGAATTTGGACCGGTTCGCTCAATCCCTGGCTGCCGCGCCCGCGCGCATCATAGGCCGCCACCGCCTGCCGGGCAAGGAAGTGTGTGAAAGCCGAGTAGACGTCCTTCTGGACGGACGGCATATCTCCGGCGCGCCAACCCGTGCGAGCGGAGAGCAGGTGGGCGATCTGGCGGCCACGGTAGCCCGCGTCGAATCCACCGCCCACGCGATATGCGTACACCGGCGGGAAGGGATTCTGGTTGGCCGTGACGATCATTCCCGAAGGCGGATTCAGGATCGATGGCAGTGCGTCGAAGGGAATGAAACCGCCCCATTCGCAGGTAGCGGTCGATCCGTCGGCCGGCACATCCCCGGCGCAATTCTTTCTTGCCGGGAGCAAACCCGTGACCTGGTAACCGATATTGCCGTCCACGTCTGCGTACACGAAGTTGAGGCCTAACGTGAAAGTCGAGAGCGCCGCGCGGAACTCCGGCCAGTTTGCGGCGCGGTCAATCCCGATGAGCGGCAGGCGGAACGTGCCTGGCTCGGCCGCGGTCCAGCGTAAAGCCAGGGCCTTGCCGTTTTCGATGGCGACGACGGGGCCATGCCGCGTGACGATGTTATTCAACTCCTCCGGCGCGCGTCCCTTCACCGGCAGTTTCTCGCGCTCCACGCGCGCCTGCTCCTCGTGGCCGTCGTAAAGGTAGCGGCCGTTCTGCGGATTGAGCTTTTCGATGTAAAGATCCTGCACGTCGAATTCGAGATTGGTGATGCCCCACGCGATGCGCTGGTTGTGTCCGACGACCACACCCGGAAGGCCCGGTAGTGCCACGCCCGCCACGTTCAAGCCCGGCGCCTCCAGGTGTACCGAATGCCACATCGGCGGAATGGTCAGCGGAAGGTGCATGTCGTTGGCGAGCAGCGGCTTGCCCGTGGCCGAGCGCGCGCCGGAAACTGCCCATGCATTCGAGCCGGGGATGAGTTCCAACCCGCTCCGTACCGGGTACAGATACTCGACCTTGGCCTTGTCGCCACCCTCGAGCAGCGCCTGCTTTTGGATCTCCGTTTTCCAGGAGTTGGTCAGGGTGCGGAACATCTCGAGCGCCGCCAGGACAGAGTCAGTCACGCTCCAGGGGCGCGGATCGTAGCGCATCACCGAAAACTCCAACGGCATCCGGCCCTGGTTGGTCTCGATGTAGTAGTTTACGCCGCGCGCGTAAGCCGCCAGTGCCCGCCGGTCTTCGGGCGCCAGCCGGGCTGCATGCTCGCGGGCCGTGCGCGCCATGCGCATCCGCCGCACCTCGCGATCGCTTTCCAGTGCAGCCTCGCCCGCAACTTCGGCCAACTCACCCGCAGCATGTCTTCTCAGTGTGTCCATCTGCCAGAGACGATCCTGCGCCGTGACGAAGCCCTGCGCGAACAGGGCATCCTCTATGCTGGCTGCGCGGATGTGCGGCACGCCAAGCGAGTCGCGCGTAACGGTGACCGGCGCGGAGATGGGCGCCTTCAGTTCGCCGTTGGTCTTCGGCAGCGGCCGCCACGCGAGCCAGTAAGTAATTGCGATAGCGGCCACCGCCACCGCGGCGATGAGCAAATTGATATATTTGAGAAGCCGATCTAAGGACACTAGTAGAATTCTACTGAAAATCGGAGTGATTCTCTCCTGGCGATGGTGGAAGCGTATCTCGGGTACCGGTACATCCTGTTGTTCTTCATCCTCGCCGCTAACGGCTTTTTCGCCGCGGCGGAAGTAGCCCTCATTTCTTCACGGTCCGGCCTGTTGCGCCAGATGGCGCAGCGGGGAAACGTAGGCGCGAGTACGGCGCTGAGCCTTCTGGCGAAACCGGAACGGTTGCTCTCCGTGGCGCAGGTTGGCGTGACCCTTGCGAGCCTTGGACTCGGCTGGGCCGGGGAGGAAACCGTCTATCAGAGCATCCTCGCCCTGCTGCACCCCGTACTGACTCCCGTGAGCGCGCACATACTGCACGGCGCGAGCTTCCTGGTGGCGTTTCTCGCCATAACATTCGTTCACGTCGTCATCGGCGAGGTGGTTCCCAAGAACCTGGCCCTGCAAAGAGCCGAGCGGCTTGCGATGCTGGTGGCGCCTCCGCTTCTGGTCTTCAGCCGGATTACCGCGCCGTTCGTCTTCGTGATCGAACATTCCGCTGCCGTTATGTCGCGCCTGCTTGGCCTCAAGCAGGGAACGCGCGGAGGCGGGCATTCCGCCGAGGAACTGCGCTTCATCATCAGTTCCAGCCGCCGCGAAGGGCACCTGGAGACCTGGGAGGAATCCGTGATCCAGCGTGTGCTCGACATGGGAGGCCTGGCGGTCCGCGAAATTATGGTGCCGCGCAACGACGTGGTTTCCATCTCCATCGACAGCACCCTCGAACAGGCCCTGGATGTGTTCGTCACGCACGAGTTCTCGCGCGTGCCGGTTTACGAGAAGCAACCGCATGAGATCGCCGGCATCGTCCACTACAAGGACCTGCTGCGCGACTGGAGGCGCCGCAACTTCGCCGCGCGCCTCGGGCGCCCGCTGCTGCCTTTCCGCCTGCGGACGCTGGTGCGCCGCGCCGTCGTGGTTCCGGAGAGCAAGCTCCTGGACCAGATGGTGGACCTGTTCCGTGAATCCCACACGCACATGGCCATGGTAGTGGACGAGTTCGGGACCATCGTGGGCATCGTCACGCTGGAGGACGTCCTCGAACAGATGTTCGGCGAGATCGAGGATGAGCACGATCAGCGGCGTCCGGCTCCGTCAGCCGCCGCGCGCGTCATCGATCTGGACGGCGCCACCCCGATTCGCGATCTGGAGATGCAGTACGGCATCACGCTGCCGGCCGAAGCGGGTTTCGAGACACTGGCCGGCTTCCTGCTTTATGAGTTGGGTCACATCCCGGAGCCCGGCGAGTGCGTCGAGTACGAAGGCATGCGTTTCACGGTCGTCGAGATGGAGCACAACCGCATCGCACGCGTACGCCTGGAACGCGGCCCCGCCGCGGCTGCAAATCAGTAAGGGCTCTGCGCGGAGGGCGCGCGGCCAAGCAACTTTTCGACTTCGCGACGCAACGGCTCGGCGGCTTTCGCATAAATCATCTTATAGGCGGGGCAGAAATAATCCAGGTCCTCGAAACGTCTGTTCCGCGCATGGCGGAACTTGGGGCAGCCGCCGTGGCAGATCGCCTGGTATTCGCACACCTGGCACAACGGGTGGGGAATGGTCTTATTCGCAGCGAATTCGTAACGTTTGCGCCGCCGTGCGATCTCCGGCCAGCTATCCACGTTGATGTTGCCCAGTTTCCAGTCTTTCTCGACGAAGAAATCGCACGGGAAGATGTCCCCGTTGTACTCCACCACCACGTAAGAATCGCAAGTCTCGTGCAAGGTGCAACTGCCTGGTTTCTGCCCGGCCAGTGCCTCGGCCAGGTTGTCGAAGAAGCGAACGCGCACTTTGCGCCGGTCCGGCCACCAGATGTCGAACGTCTCGCACAAAAAGCGGCCGTATTGTTCCGGAGTGATCGTGAAGGGCAGCAGTTCGCCGTTCTTGTCGAATTCCGACAGCGGGATGTACTGGACATTGTCGATGCCCAGCTTGCGGAAGAAACGGTATAGTTCGCGCGGTTTGTCAACGTTGGCCTGGCTGAGCACGCACAGGACGTTGAACTCCACTTTTTCGGCCTGCATCAGCTCGACAGCAGCCATCACCCGTTTCCATGTTCCGCGGCCTTCCTTGTTGACACGGTAGCGGTCGTGCAGTTCCTCGGGGCCGTCCAGTGAGACGCCGGCCAGCCAGTTGTACTCGTGGAACAGTTGACACCAGTTGCGGTCAATGAGAATGGCGTTGGTTTGCAGCGCGTTGCTCACGCTCTGCCCGTTGCGCCCATACCGCTGCTGGAACTCCACCAGCTTCTGAAAGAAGGGCAGCCCGGCGAGCGTCGGTTCGCCGCCTTGAAACGCAAACACGCTGTTCGGATAGGAGTAGAACAGATAGGTGTCTACAAGCCGTTCCAGCGTT
>JAJFUV010000082.1 GCA_021372245.1 Terriglobales bacterium | reverse complement strand
GAACAAGGCACAGAAGAGTCTTGCAGTAGGCATGAATGTTTGGTTTCAGTATAAACTGGCAGTCATGAGGACTGTTTCCATCGTTACCCTGATCGCGTTGAGCATCGTCAGCCTGGCTTCGGCGCAGACTCCGCCCGCCGCGCAGCCGGCTGCCCGTCCGGATGGACTGTACGTCACGTTCGAAACCACCATGGGCAATGTCGTGGTGCAGTTGTTCGAGAAGGAAGCTCCCATCACCGTCAAGAATTTCGTGGATCTCACCCTGGGCCGCAAAGCGTGGCGTGATCCCAAGACCGGAGTGCGGGTCCGCCGTCCCCTCTATGCAGGGACTATCTTCCACCGCGTGCTGCCCGGCTTCATGATTCAGGGTGGCGACCCGACTGGAACCGGCATGGGCGATCCGGGCTTCGTCATTATCGACGAGTTCGTCCCCACCTTGAAGTTCGACGTTCCGGGCCGCTTGGCCATGGCCAACACGGGCGAGCCGAAGACCGGCAACTGCCAGTTCTTCATCACCGAAGTGCCGACGCCGCACCTCAACGGCAAGCACACGATCTTTGGGCAGGTTGTGGACGGCCAGCCGCTGGTGGGTAAGATCGCCCGTGTGCCGCGCGATTCCAACGACAAGCCGCGCACCGCCGTGCGGATGGTGAAGGTGAGCATCCAGCGCGTGGGTGCGGTTCCACCGAACGCCCCCGAGGTGGTTCGCGCCGCCACTGCTGCCAAGAAAGCAGTCGCTAAGAAGGCTGTGACCAAGACCGGCGCGAAATCCGCAAAGAAAGCCACGAAGTCGGTGGCCAAGTAACGGACTCGATCAAGTCTCGCTCGTTGTGACGGTCAGCGGATGGTCGATCTCGCTCGCGTCTTCGACCATGTGGTACCCGCTCGTGGTGGGTGACGCCACGCGGACCATCGTCTGAGAGGCGCCGCCACTCGCGTCCGTGTGCCGGTAAGCAATTCGATAGGAGTGCATCAAGCTCAGGTAGAGCGTGGATACGGCATCGGCGAGCTTTTCCTCGCTGAAGATCCGCAAAGCCCGTCCGCCGCACTTGTGCGCGAATTCTTCGAGCAACACGTACGATTCCGCTGGAACGTGGGGGCCCGCCACCACATGGATGGGAACACTGAGCTTCCGCGCCTGCTCCGCCATTCCCGCCTGCGAGGAGGCGAGTTCGTGGGAGTCTTCCGGAGCGCAGACGAGCACGATCACGTGCCTGTTTTCCTGATCCTGGCTGACCGCCTTCAGTAAACTGCGAACGGCTGCATACAGGCTGGTGCAGTCCTGGCCGCTGGCCGCCCGGTCGAGTTCCTGTGTCAGGACCGAGGGCGAGGCCGAAAGCAGGCAGTCCGCCCTCTCCTCTGCCGTTCCGGTCCCTTGCCCGGCTCCGGAAACGTAGCCTGCCAGAGCCCACTGATGCGGCTTGGTCTTGTAACGCAAACATCCGGCGACCGCGGCCGGCAAGGAGCGTGGGAAGGCAAATCCGGCTGCCAGGGACTCGGACTGACGGGCCTCCTCGACGCTGTAGTCCGTGACCAGGCGTTCATCCTCATAGACGGCGAAGGCCATTGGCGTCAAACCATGGAGAGGGAATCCCTCCGGGCTCGCGACCGACACCCACAATTCCCGTTGCCCCGCTGGCCGAATACGCTCGGCGAACAGGCGTACACGCAGCGGTGCGGCATCCGCTTGCCGGCACAGATGCACTTGAATACGCGCCGCGGCTTTGGCGGCGCTGTCTGCCACCCGAGTGAAAGGATCACCGGCCAACTGTCGAAGACGGCTGAGGAAGCGGGGATCGTCGCACTCGCCCATGGCCCAAGCCGATGCGGCGCGCATCTCCGGCGCTTCGCTTCGCGACATGTCGATCAACTGCCTGGTCCCGGTTGGATCGCCTAGGCGGTAAAGTCCCAGCAAAGCGTTGGCCGCCACGCGGTGGTGCCGGTCCCCGGCGGACTTCGAGAGCAGCGCACGCGCTTCCGGCGAATCGACATTCCACATGGATTCCACCGCGTTGGCGCGTACTCGCGGATCGGGGTCCGCTAGCCGCTTCTCCGCCCACTTGGCGTTGCGGTTTACAAGCCCCATCATCAAAATGGCCTTGGAGCGTATGCGGCGGTTGGGATGGCGCGTGAACGGCAGCAGCAACGGCAGCACCATCGCGTCGGGGGTAGCCGTCAGGATTTCCAGGACGCGCTCAATTTTGTCATTGCCGGCGCCCGCGGAGGCCGCCCCCAACCGCTGCCCCAGGTGCAAGGAAAGCTGCCCGTCGAGCCGCTGGGCATAGGCCGCTAACTCCGTGGCCTGCGCCGTGGTCAGCAGATCGTCGTCCCAGAGGATATCCACCAGGTAATCGTCCGGCGCAAGCAGCGTCAGCACACAGTCCAGGCCCGGTCCTTTCGGCAACCTGCGCAGGATATCGATGGATTCGGCCAGGAAGGCCCTCGGGTCCGTCTCGGACAACTCGCGCATAGCGCGCCCCGCCCTCTGCGGGTTGGCGGGAAACTCCTGGATTAGTGTGGCAAGCCTCTTGCTCATGCTCCTCTGTCCATATCGGACAGAGGACGACAGCTCACGGTTCTTTCTTGACCAGCGGAATCTCGAAGTAAAACAATTCCTTCCCCGTGGCTGCCTCGCGGATGCCGGTGATATAAAGCTGTGATGCGTTGAAATACGACGTGTGGAAATAGAAGAAGCCGTGGGCGCTCTGATGCGGAGGAAGCATCTTGGCGGCGAAGGCGCGGCCCTGCAGTTCCCAGGCGTTCAGCGGGTTCTTTTTGCCCTTGCGCGGCAGGGGGATCGGCGAAGTTGGCCCTCCCACGCTCGGCCGCTTCGGAGCAATCACATACGGGACTTCGGAGGCGGGCGTGGCTTCGATGTGGCTGCCGTCCGGCGCCACGTAGCTTACCGTCATGTTCTCCAGGAACAGCGCCTTGTCTCCGGCGTAGTCCATCACCACCAGGATGGGCAGAATGCCGTAGTGGTTGGGATCGACTTTGCCGAACGCGGTTTTAGCCACTTCTTCGGTGTCATATGGAATCGCCGCAATGGTCAGCTTGTCCACGGTTTGCTTGGACAGATAGGACGAGGCCGGCCCGGGAACGAACTTCGGCTGATCCTTGGCGCATACCAAGCCCACCGCTATACTCAGAAGGAGAGTCAGAGTCTTGCCTACTAGCTTCATCTACTTTCTCTACCGCCTTCTCGGATTCTTCGGATTCCCTTTCATCCTACTCTATGTACTGATAAGGGGCTTGCGCGACCGGCGCTACTTCCGCGGCCTTGACGAACGGCTGGGCGTGCTTCCGCCGGACTTCAAACAGACGGCTGACGGCGCCATCTGGTTGCATGCGGTCAGTGTAGGCGAAGTCCTTTCAGCCGTACAACTTCTCAAACGATTGCGCGCCGAGCTGCCTTTCGCCCGGCTGTTCGTTTCAACCACGACGCTGGCCGGGCGGGCGCTGGCCGAACAGAAGCTCGCCGGACTGGCTGACGGGATCTTCTACGCCCCTATCGACTACTGTTTCGCCGTGCGCCGCGTTTTGCGCGCGCTGCGGCCGGCCGTAGTGGCGGTCATGGAAACGGAGATCTGGCCGAATCTCTATCGCGAGGCCCGGCGGGTGGGCTGCGGCCTGGTAGTGGTAAACGGCCGGATTTCGGATCGAGCCATCGGCCGCTACCAGCGGCTGCGCTGGTTCTTTCGGGGCGTGCTCGAGCAGCCCGATACGATTCTGGCGCAGTCGGTGGTCAGCCAGCGGCGCTACCTGGTGCTCGGCGCGAGCGAGGGCAAAGTCCGGCTGGGCGGCAACCTCAAGTACGATTTCGAGCCGCGCTCCGGCGAGCTGCCCGGCCCCATCAAGCAGTTTTTGAACGCCGCCAGGCCGCGCTGGATCTGGATCGCGGCCAGCACCATGCCCGGCCTGGATGCGGCCGACGTAGACGAAGACGATATCGTGATCGACGCCTGGCGGGCGCTCGAATCGCGCTATCCGGAAGCGCTGCTCATCCTGGTGCCGCGAAGGCCGGAGCGCTTCGATTCCGCCGCTGAGAAACTTGCCGCGGCCGGGATCCGCTTTGCGCGCCGTTCGGCGCTTCCGGCCGGGCCCGGCGCCCGCGTACTGCTGCTCGATTCGATCGGCGAGCTCAGCAGCCTGTTCTCCCGCGCCGACGTTGTGTTCATGGGCGGAAGTCTGGCGCGCCGGGGCGGCCACAACATTATCGAGCCGGCGTTCTTCTCCGTGCCCACCATCGTGGGCCCGCACATGGAGAACTTCCCGGAGATCGCCGCCGGGTTCCGCGAGGGTGATGGATTGCTCGAGATCGCGGACGGTTCGGAGCTGGCCGGGGCGGTCGCGGCGCTGCTCGACGATGCGCGCCTTCGAACGTCGATGGGCGAGCGGGCCCGGGCGTTGGCGCTCGCCGAACGCGGCGCTACGGAGGTGGCCATACGCGAGATCGTCCGCCTGCATTCCGCCGCCGTGCCGGAATTTGCCCGGTCTTTCATCGCGCGCCTGTTGCTGACGCCGCTGTCATGGCTGTGGCGTCTTGGCGCCCACATTGACCGCCGCCGCTCCGCGTCCCGCCGCCAAAGCCTCTCCACGCCGGTGGTGAACGTGGGCGGCATCACGGTGGGCGGGGCGGGAAAGACCCCGGTGGTGGCGTGGCTCGCCGAGCGGCTGCGCGACCGGGGATTGCGGCCCGCCATCCTCACGCGCGGTTACCGCAGAAAGCAGCCCGAGGAACATACCGTCGTTGAAGCAGGCGCACACATTCCCGCCGCACGCACCGGCGACGAGGCGCAGATCTTCCTGCGTTCCGGCGCCGCTCCGGTTGGCATCGGAGCGGACCGTTACGGAGCCGGGCGCCTCATCGAGGAGCGCTTCTCTCCGGATGTTTTTCTGCTCGACGACGGCTTCCAGCACCATCGGCTGGCGCGCAATTTCGACCTGGTCCTGATCGATGCGCTGGACCCGTTCGGCGGAGGCCAACTGCTGCCTCTAGGCAAGCTGCGCGAGCCGCTGGAGTCGCTCAGCCGCGCGCAGGCCATCCTGATCACGCGCGCCGCGCCGGGGAGGCGTTTCGACGGGCTGGAGGCGCAGCTTCGGGCCTACAACGGGACGGCGCCCATCTACCGTTCGCGGGCCGTGGCCGAGTGCTGGGTGGAGGTGGCAAGCGGTCGGGAAGTCCCGCTGGCCGAAGTCACGCCGCTCCGCGCGGCGGCCTTCTGCGGCCTCGCCAACCCAGGTTCGTTCTGGATGACGCTGGCCGAACTCGGCATCCGTCCGGTCGATTCGATGACCTACGCCGATCACCACGCTTACTCGCCGGCCCAACTTCGCCGCGTAGCCAGGCATGCGCAGGCCCTGGGCGCCCAGGCGTTGCTCACCACGGAAAAGGATTACGCCAATCTGTGTCCGGGTGCGGAGAAAGTGGTCGCCCCTCTCCGCCTCTTCTGGCTGCGCATTGGCGTTGAGGTCGATGGCGCCGGCGCCCTGCTCGACCAGATTACCGCCCGGCTGCGGACTCCAGATCCAGCAGCTTCCGCTTGAAATCCAGCCCGCAGGCGTAACCGCCCAGGCTGCCGTCGGCGGCGATGACGCGGTGGCATGGAACCACGATGGCGATCGGGTTCTCGTGGTTGGCCATGCCCACGGCGCGCGCGCCTTTGGGAGACCCCGCCGCGCGCGCGATGTCCTTATAGCTGCGCGTTTCGCCGTACGGGATGCGTCTCAAAGCGCTCCAGACTCGCTTCTGGAACGCGGTGCCGTGCGCGTCCAGGGGCAGGTCGAACTTGCGGCGTTCGCCACGGAAGTACTCCACCAGTTGGCGCGCCGTCTCCGCTGCGATCTGGGACGCGTCGTCGCGCCTCCAAACTTGTCCCGGAAACTCGCGCCCGAGTTCGGCCACAAACCGTGCCTGGCTGGCCGCAAACGACAATTTGACGATGCCCTTGTCGCTTGCCGCCACCAGCACCTCCCATCCTTTCGCCGGCTGGCAGCTAGCCCATGTCCACATGAGCCAAGTCTGGCAAAACCGGGGCCTGCTGTCTAGTTCGAGAGGCCGTGTGGGCAAGGTGGAATTACAGTCACAGGCTTGGCAGATTAAGATTCGGCCTATTTCTGGTCACATAGCGGCGGGCGTGTGGGCGGTGGCGCATCGCCTCGCCGAGAATCGGAGCAGGAGGAGGTCACCAATGTTCGAGAGCACGCCGGCGCCGTTCGCGAGCGATGCCCGCCCCCGCGCGGATCGCTCCGAAGAGACCATTGCGGTCCCACTGTCGTTTGCGGATTCAATCCAGTGGCCGGGGGAGCCGCCCGCTTGCCACGCTAACTAACAGAAAAGTACCAACATAGTACTATCAGGCCCCTAAATGGGCCGACTACATATTGACCTGAGAGATATCCGCCCTTACAGTGTGAGAAGCAACGTGATTGACCATCGAAAACACAGGCGTTATGAGCTGCGTTTGCCCGTGGAACTGATCCGCGCGGGAAAGTCGCAGATCTCCAACCGGGGTGAGACAAAGAATGTCAGCTCTGGCGGCGTTCTGTTCACTTCAGATGCCAAGATCGACGTCGGTGAGTCTATCGAGTACATGATCAGCTTGCCGCAAGGCGTGGGCCAGGGGGCTTCGGTTCGCCTCCGCTGCCTGGGCAAGGTGCTGCGCCTGGAAGAACACGAAGCCCGCTACGAGGACGGCACGCACCGCGTTGGCGTTGCGGCCACCATGGAGCGTTACGAATTCATCCGGCCGAAATCGTAACCCTCCCTCCCAGCCGCGCAAAATCCTGCTCTACTAGAAGTTAACGATGAACCTTACTCTCGGGTTTCCCGACCCGGAGCAGGCCAATTCACTGGCCCGTCGTCCGGGTTTTGAACTCATGCTCCGGCGCCTGGAAGAATGGATGGCGCAGACGGATTCGCCTATCCGCGCCATACGCCACGAACCGGCCAGGGCCGGCGAGTTTGCCGAGGTCCCGGAGACGGTGGACCCGGCTATCCGCAAGGTGCTCGGCGAGCGAGGCGTCACGCGGCTGTACACCCACCAGGCCGAGGCGTTCGAGCGCGTCGCGGGCGGGCGCAACGTGGTGGTGGTCACGCCCACGGCCAGTGGCAAGACGCTGTGTTACAACCTGCCCGTGCTGAACTGCCTGGTGGCCGACCCGGGCGCGCGCGCCATGTACCTGTTCCCCACCAAGGCCCTGGCCGAAGACCAGCTCCACGAGTTCAACTCCCTGGTGGACGCGATGGGGTCCGATATCCGGGCCTTCACCTACGATGGCGATACACCGCAGGACGCCCGCAAAGCCATCCGCGAGCGCGCCAACGTGGTGCTCACCAATCCCGACATGCTCCACAGCGGCATCCTCCCGCACCACACGCGCTGGGCCAAGATGTTCGAGAATCTGCGCTACGTCGTGATCGACGAGCTGCACTACTACCGTGGTGTTTATGGCAGCCACCTGGCCAACATCCTGCGCCGGCTGAGGCGCATCTGCGAATTCTATGGATCGAAGCCGCAGTTCATCTGTTCGTCGGCCACCATCGCCAACCCGCGCGAGCTGGCCGAGGCGCTCACTGAATCCCCGTTCGAACTGGTGGACCGCAACGGGGCGCCCACCGGGGAGCGCTACATCGTCTTCTACAACCCGCCGGTGGTGAACCGGCAGCTCGGTATCCGGCGCAGTTACCTGCACGAGACCCGGCGCATCGCGCTCGAATTCCTGGACCGCCGCCACCAGTTGTTGGTGTTCGCCAACAGCCGCCTGGCCACCGAAGTACTGGTGAAGTACCTGAAGGACGCTGTCTCGCACACACCCATGGGCGCGGAGGCCGTGCGGGGCTACCGCGGCGGATATCTGCCGCGCGAGCGCCGGGAGATCGAGCGCAAGCTGCGCGAAGGAGACATCCGTGCCGTTGTGGCCACCAGCGCGCTCGAGTTGGGCATCGACGTGGGCTCGCTCGACGCCGTGGTGATGGCGGGCTACCCCGGCACTATCGCCAGCACCTGGCAGCGGGCGGGGCGGGCTGGGAGACGCCAGTCGACCTCTATCGCCGTGCTGGTGGCATCCAGCGCGCCGCTCGATCAATATATCGTCGAGCATCCGGACTACTTCTTTGGGGGGTCCCCGGAACACGCTTACATCAACCCGGACAATCTCGAAGTGCTGGTGAGCCACCTGAAGTGCGCGGCCTTCGAACTGCCCGTGCGCGACGGCGAGAAATTCGGGCCGCACGAAACGCTCGAAATGTGTCATTTTCTCGAGGAGCTGAAGCTGCTGCACCATTCCGCGGGCGCCTGGCACTGGACTTCGGATTCCTATCCGGCCGACGCCGTGAGTCTCCGCTCGACCACCAGCGACAACTTCGTGGTGATCGACACAACCGGCGAACCCAAGGTGATCGCCGACGTGAGCTTCCCGGCGGCCCTCACCGCGCTGCACGAGAAGGCCATCTACATGCACGAGGGCGCGCAGTTCCAGGTGGAGAAGATGGACTACGAGCAGCGCAAGGCCTACGTGCGGAAGGTGGAATGCGACTACTTCACAGACGCCATCGACTACACGCAGGTGAAAGTGCTCGAAGAGTATGAATCGGCGCCGCTGGCCTCGGCGAGTATCGTCCATGGCGACGTGCGCTTGAATACGCAAGTGGTCGGGTTCAAGAAGGTGAAGTTCTACACGCTTGAAAACGTCGGCGCAGGGAATCTGTCCATGCCCGAGCAGGAGATGCACACCACCGCGTTCTGGCTGCACTTCCCGCAGGCTTTCTTTGAACCGCTCTCGGACTTGACGCCCACGGAAAAGCAGTACGGCCTGCGGGGCTTGGGCAACCTGCTGCGCACCATGGCCGCGGTGCTGCTGATGGCGGACCCCCACGACCTGGGTGTCGCCATGACCGAGGACATCGCGAGCGGGCTGGCCGTCTTCGAACCCAACCTTTACCTGTACGATAACTGCTCGGGCGGATCCGGCCAAAGCGCGCCGCTGTTCAAACTGGCGCCGCGCCTGTTGCGGGGTGCCGCCGAACTTCTATCGTCATGCCCGTGCGAAACGGGCTGCCCAAGTTGCGTGGGGCCGATCGGCGAAATTGGAGAAAAAGGGAAGGATTCCACGAGGCGTATTCTCGCAGAATTGCTGGCGCGAATATCCGAAGTTGATATATGATGCGGGGATTATGCCCTCATCAGGTATCACCTGGTTTGCCCGAATTGGATGTATTGCGGCCGCCTGCACGGTTCTTATTTGCCAGGAGCCTCCCGTTCTCCGCGTAACCACGCGCCTGGTCGAAGTCAACGTCATCGTTACGGATAAGCAGGGCCGGCCCGTCGAAGGCCTCACCAAGGACGACTTCACTGTGGTTGAAAACGGCAAGCCGCAGAAGATTGAGAGGTTCTCGGTTGAGAAAATGCACGTCATCTCACCGCCTGCCGAGGCGTTGCCGCCCGATGTTTATACGAACCGCTACGAGTTGAAGGGGGGCGCGCCATCCAGCGCTACGGTGATCCTGCTCGACCTGCTGAATACGAGAGTTCGTGACAAGGCTTTCGCCCGCCAGGAATTGCTGAAATTCCTGCGCGGGCAGTTGCGGCCCGGCGATCGTGTGGCGCTATACGCGCTGGACTTGCAGCTTCATCTGCTGCACGATTTCACGACCGACGCGACGCAACTCATCCAGAGGCTCGACCGCTTTGGAACTAATGCGCCGGCCAGTCCGGACACGCACGACCTAACCGCGCCTGACGTGCCCGACCTGAGATGGAAGGCTTTGGCCGAGACGACCATGCAGGCGGACCAGATTCTCTCGGACATGAACGCCGTCGCGCGAGTGCAGCGCACGGCGGGAGCGCTCGAAGCGATCGCGCGCCGCGTGTCGGCGCTGCCGGGAAGAAAGAGCCTGGTGTGGGTGACCGGTGGGGTGCCTCTTTGGCTGGGGATTCAACAACGCATGATGCAGGACCCCACGCAAAGGCGGAAGATCGCAGAGAAGCCCTCCGGTGCAAATCCAAGTGCAAACCTGCCCGACTCGCGGAAGATGTCGAGTGAGAGCGACGAGATGTTCGCGGATTACCCGGCCGCGGCCAAGCGCATCTTCACCGAAGAGACGGAGCGCGTGGGGCGCGCCATGGATGCGGCCGACCTGGCCGTATATCCGGTGGATGCCCAGGGGCTGTTGGGGGCGCAAGGAATCAGCGCGAGCGAGCGTAAGAGCATGGCCTTTGAGAGGCGGGAAAAGCTTGGCGGAACGGGACTGCCCGATGAGTTCTATGCCAACAGAGACACGATGAAGATCCTCGCCGAACGGACCGGCGGACAGGCTTTTCTGGACTCGAACGACCTTTCCGGCGCCATCCGCGCGGCGGTGGAAGACGCGCAACTTACTTACGTGCTCAGCTACTACCCCAAGCAGGAGCGTTGGGACGGACATTTCCAGAAGCTACAGGTGAAGGTGAACCGCCAGGATGTGACGGTGAGGCATCGCGGCGGCTATCTCGCGCTGCCGGACACGGCTGTGGCGGCGAACGACAGGCAGGCCGGGTTGATGCAGGCTGCAACCAGCCCGCTCGAATCTACCGGCATTCGCCTGGTGGTGGCCACGCGGCCCGACATGCCGTCGCCGGGACGGCTTAGCGTGCGAATCATGCTCGACGTCAGAGACATCGCATTCACCAACAAAGACGGGCGCTGGGCCTGCAAGATTGACCTGGCTTTCGTGCAACAACCAACGGCGGACGGTAAACGTACGACGCTGGTAAAGGACGACTTGGACATCACCCTCACGCCGGAAGCCTATGCCAAGGTGGTCGAGGAAGGCCTGATCGTGCCGAAGGAGTTGTCCATGGCGTCATCCGCATATCGATTGAAAGTCGTCGTCCGCGACGCCAACTCCGGGGCCGTGGGCTCGGTGGAGATGCCCAGAGGCGGAAAATGAATCTGCTGCGATGGAGTGTTCTTCTCCTGGGTGTGGTGCTCAGCGGACAACAGGAGCCCGTCCTTCGTGTGACCACGCGCCTGGTGGAAGTCAATGTCATTGTCACCGGCAAGGACGGCCGGCCGGTTGAGGGGCTCACGAAGGACGATTTCACCATCACGGAAGACGGCAAGCCGCAACAAATCGCCGGTTTCTCCGCCGAAAGGCTGCGCGTGCTGCCGCCTCCGGCCGATCCGCTCCCTCCAGGCTTCTATACGAACCGCTACGAGTTGAAGGGAGGCGCGCCGAGCGGCGTAACGGTGATCCTGTTCGACCTGATGAACACGAAGTTCCGCGACCGGGCAAGCGCCCGCCAGGAGTTGTTGAAATTCCTTCGAGGGCAGCTCAGGCCGGACTACCGGATCGCGCTTTACGCACTGGACACCGAACTGCTCCTGCTTTACGACTTTACGAGCGACGCCGCGCGGCTTATCGAGGCAATGGAACGCTATCGGCCCCGGACGCTGGCCGGCCCGGATACGGTGGAGCGCGCGGCGCCGGACACGGGCATAGGGGCGCTGGATCAATACCTGATGCGGGCGGACCAGATCATGTCCGACATGGACGCGGCATTGCGGGTGCGCAGGACGGCGGCGGCGCTCGAAGCCATCGCGGGGCGTGTGGCGGCGCTGCCCGGCCGCAAGAACCTGGTTTGGGTGACCGGCGGCATACCGTTCTCGTTGGGCGTTGGCCCGCGCCCCATGCAGGACCCAGCCAGGAGAACCAAACGCGCGCAGATTCCTTCCGGCATGGACCGCCGCAAGAATCCGCTCGACGCGGGCGACGATGACATGTTCATCGAGTATCCCGGGGCTCAGAAGCGCATCTTCGACGCCGAGAACGAACGCGTGGCTCGCGCCATGGATTCTGCGGATATGGCCGTGTACCCGGTGGACGCGCAGGGACTCTTAGGCAACCCCGCCATTGACGCCCGGAACCGGAAGAGCCTCGAATTCGAGCAGAGGCGCAAGACCACCGCTACTTCGCTGCCCGAGGAGTTCTACTCGAATCGTGAAACCATGCAGTCCATCGCGGGACGCACCGGCGGCATTGCGTTCCTCGATGAGAACGACACCGGCCGCGCCATCGCCGCGGCAGTGGAAGACTCGCGCGTGAATTACGTTCTCACCTATCATCCATCGCAAAGCCGTTGGGATGGCCGTTTCCAGCGCATAAAAGTGAGCGTCAACCGTCCCGGTGTTTCCGTGCGGCATCGCGGGGGATATCTCGCCTTGCCGGAAGAAGCCAGGATGGAGAGCAACCGGCAGACGGCCCTGCTCGAAGACGCTCGCAGCCTGCTCGAATCGACGGCCATCCGCCTGGTGGTGGCCACACGGCCCGACACACCTTCGGCAGGGCGCCTGGACCTGCGAGTCATTATTGAGGCGAAAGATATTGCGTTCGCCCGGAAAGACCTGCGTTGGGCCGGCAAAATCGATCTGGCCTACGTGCAGCAGCCCACGCCGGACGGCAAGGGCGCGACACTCGTCAAGGACGATGTTGAACTGAATCTCACGCCCGAGGATTACGCCAGAATAGTTGAAGAGGGCCTGATTATACCGAAGCAACTGTCCATGGCCTCTTCCGCGTATCGATTGAAAGTCGTCGTCCGCGACGCCAACTCCGGGGCCGTGGGCTCGGTGGAGATCCCCAGGCGGATCCCCGCCCGTTGATTCGACTCTCGACGGTCTATGCGCCCGCGCCTTCGGGGAAAACGCTGTATTTCTCCGGCGGCGGGAACAACTCTTCGAGCAGCATCAGGCGCCGGCGCAAATAGCGGCTCGGCAACTGGCGGGGACCCGTCTCCACGTCGATATCGCAGCAGATACCGTGCAGGAATAGGGCCAGTGTGTCGATGAAGCTCTGCGTGGCGTATTCATGGAAGGCTTTGGTCTCGCGGCGCAGTTTGGTCTGCCGCCGTAGGAGCGCTTGTTTCAGCCGCCAGGCGCGATCGTCCACTTCGCCGTGCACGCGGCCGTTCAACTCCTCGCGCAAAGCGCTGCTGTACTTCGCACGGGCGCCTTCACCCCACACATCGCCCATGATTTCGGCGATGCAGTAGTAGAACTGGTAATGGTAGTCGCCCAACTCCAGTGTTTTGGTGGGAAGCGCGATGACGGTGCCGTTCGGTGAGGACAGGCGGGCCGCCCAACTGAGCTTGGTGTCGGGCGGGGCCTCGAAGCAAACGATGTCGCACCCTTTGCCGCCGGTCCTCTCCAGATAGGGGACCAGCAGCACGAACGTCTTCGGCAGCGCCTTGCGGATGGCTGGGGGAAGCGCGGCGATGGGCTCTTCGAGGTACTCCTTCACTTCGTCCTCGGCGAGAGGGAGGGCCGAAAAATATGAGAACGTATTCGACAGCGGCACCATCTCGCCACGAAAACGTTCGGCGAAATCGGCAACGCTGATGCGGGACAAATCCGTTTGATTGGACATCTGGGCTGGATTAACTCCAATTCTAGCAAAGAGAAGACGTTTCAGACGCGACGCCGGGCCCGGCGCGCCTCCAGTTCGGCGCGGGCTTCGGCGAGCACACGGTGCAGCCGGTCGGCTCGCCCGGTGCCCTCGTGCGCGGCGAGAGTATCCACCCAGGCACGCGTCCCGTCGATCAACTTCAACATGTAAGCACCCGCATCCGGCGCGAAATGCTCCCTGTCCGGTGCGGTCACATAGACGGGCGAAGTGTGGGCCTGGATGCCGAGGCGCACGCCGGGAGAAGGGCCCAGCCGTCCCACGCAGCGCGCCGCCAGCCACCCGGGCCCGCCGATTTTGACAGGCTCGTTGAGCGTGAGTTGCCGCGCGCCGGAGGACTCCTCGCGCGAAGCCGCCACCTTCCCGTTGAAGACGACCTCCACGCGATGGATGGGGATGTAGCTCGACACTTCGGCGTGGCAGACAATGGTCGCACCACCGGAGGCGATCTTGATGGTAGATCCGGGCATGCGGCCCTCGGCGCGGAACTCGATCAATGGCCCGGTGGTGGTGAAGGTGCGCCCCGAGCGCACGGCATCTGCCCAGGAGTCGTAATTCATCTCTTTGTCGCCGATGTAAGCGTAAGTACGGCCCACGCCCGCGGGCATGCCGGCGCTCATCTTATCCGTACCCCCGACGCACGGCATGCGGTAGCCGCAGTTCAAGGCGCGATACCAGTCGCGGATGCGCATGGTGTTGAAGTCGTCGTTGAACAGGTAGATCTCGGCGGCGTCCACTTTGCCGAGCGCGATGGCGGCTGCGAGTTCCGAGGTCGGATGCGGGTAGTGGACCGCAATATTGAGGCCGCCGCGCGAGCGGTTCTCGTCGCACCAGTCGTTGAGGCTGGCCCACATGGGATCTCCGATGTAGCTTTCCGAGGGACCGGAGGCCGACATCGGATACACCGGCTCGCCCTGCCGGCGCATCAGCGCCAGGTGGCCCAGGAAGTGCTGGCGGTTTTCCGTGCCCACCCACACCGTGGTCTCGCCGTCTTTCGACGTCAGCGCGCCCAGGGGTAGGTCGCCTACGTTAGTGAACAGGTCGCCCCACTGAGCGGCCAGCAGGTTGATGTAATTCAGCCCTTCGGCCTGGCCTTCCAGCACGGCGGTGGATGGCGAGAGGAAATGCACGTGGACGTCGGCCGTCATCCACCCTTTGGAACGGAGGTCGAACCGGCGGGCGACTTCGAGCTTCAACTCCCGTTGCCCCGGCTCGATCTTCAGGCGCTGCCGTGTAACTCCGTACTCATAGCCCTTGGCGATCTCCACCAACACTTCGCCCACGGGCAATTCCACTTGAAACGTGCCGTCCACGTAAGCGAACGGAGAGCCCGAGGCGACCACGTCGGCGCCGTAGTCCTGGAACCAGCCGGTGTTTATTTCATAGCGGTGCCCGTACGGCGGCAGGTAGCGTCCTTCGAGCGACCGGAACGCCAGGCGAACCGGCGTGGGCCGCCCGGTGGCGCGATCGATCACTTCGCCGTGCAGCCAGGTCTTGTGCGGGTGGAGCGGTTCGACACGCGCGCCCGCGACGGGCTGGAGCGCGCTCAGGTCGAATGCGGCCGCCTGCCCGGTGGAGCGTTCACGCAGCGTCAGCGTGGCTTCGGGCGATGCGGTGACTTCGGCGTAGACGCACGGGGCTGCCGGCGCGCTTGCCGCGGGACGGACGCGGGGATCGGGTACGCCGAGCCAGGCTTCGGCGGAAAAGGCCGGGAGCGTGTACTTTCGCCCGACCACCCCCAGGTCCACGTCAACATCCCAAGCGTCGGCGTTCGCCGAAGTTCCCTCGGGCAGGGTGAAGCGATAGAGCCGCAGGCGCTCGTACTGCAACGGGTGACGGCGCCCGTGATACATGGTCACGCCGCAAAGGAACAACAGACCCTGGCTGTCGGCCTTGAAGTGCAAAGAACGGATGCGCTTGTCCGGGTGCGGATTCTCGAGCGCCCAAAGCCATACAATGCCGTGCCCGTCGCCCGCCGGGCCGGAGCCGTAGGACCGGTCCCATACACCCGTCTGGAGATTCCCCCACGTCGTGCCGTGGTCGAGCGGATCGCCGAGGCTGCTGGCTATGTCCTTGCGATGGGGGCGCGCGGCGTAGGCGAGTTGGCCGAAGGCGGCTGTGGGCGCGTTGGTTTCGAAGCGGCGGCGGACGGGCGCGGTGTGCCGCGTCCCATCCTCATAGACGATTGCGGCCGTGGCCAGAAGCTCGCCCACCAGGTCGACCGTCTCTTCACCGGCCGAAAAGAACTCTTTCTCGTACCAATCGCAAAAACTGGCCACCACCAGGAACCGGGCCTCACTTTCGATAGGGATCTCCATCTCCGGGGTGGTCCACGATACGCCGCGCCGGCTCACCGCGAGCCACGATTTTTGCCGCACGTCCTCGCGCCCTAGCTGGAAGGGAATGCCGCGCAGCGCCGTGCGTCCTCCGGGTGTGCGCACGAGTTGATCCTTGGCCGAAGCGGGGCCCAGGCGGCGAGCCTGCTCCTGAGGACCCCAATCGGTGCTGGTTGCATTGAAGCGGGAGGAGAGGTCGACGGGCGTGAATCTTGCGGACGCGGGATCGGCCGGAGCCGCGGAAAGCGCGCCCGAGAGAACCGGAGCCACAGCCCCGGCGGATTGAAGAAATACCCGGCGTGTAGGCATAGGCATGACCATTACTACCACGAAAGGCGCGGGCGTGGCGCCGGGCACCGTACAATAAGGAATTGGTGCCCGCACTCCGATTCGAGATTCTCGCCGAATGCCCGGTAACAGGTGCGCGCACGGGCCTGTTGCACACGCCGCACGGTGTGGTGGAGACGCCCGTGTTCATGCCGGTAGGGACGCAGGCGAGCGTCAAGGGGCTGACGCAGCAGCAGCTCCGTGACGAACTGGGCGTGCAGATCCTGCTCGCCAACACCTACCACCTGTTCCTGCGCCCCGGTCACGAACTGATCCGTTCCCTGGGCGGACTGCACCGGTTCATGTCCTGGCCGGGCGCGATCCTCACGGATTCGGGCGGTTTCCAGGTTTTCAGCCTTGACAGCTTAAGAAAGGTGACCGATGAGGGGGTCCTGTTCCATTCCCACCTGAACGGGGACGCGCACCTGTTCACGCCGGCGTCCACGGTGGACGTGCAGTTGGCCCTGGGCAGCGACATCGCCATGGTACTGGATGAGTGCCTGGCCTACCCGGCGAGCCACGAAGCCGCCAGCGCTTCCATGCGGCGCACCGTCGGATGGGCCCGGGCGGCGTTTGCGCACTATCGCGAAGCCGTCGAGGGCATGGAAAGCCGTCACGCGCTGTTTCCCATCGTGCAAGGCTCGATGTACGCGGACCTGCGGCGGGAATGCGCCGGCAGCCTGGTGGAACTGGACGCCGAAGGTTACGCCATCGGCGGCCTTTCGGTGGGCGAGCCTCGCGAGATGAGCCTGGAAATGGTGGGGACGACGGCGCCGCTGCTGCCGGCCGGCCGTCCGCGCTACGTCATGGGCGTCGGCATGCCGGAGGAACTCGCGCAGTACGTTGCCCGGGGGGTGGACATGATGGACTGCGTCCTGCCTTCGCGCAATGCCCGGAATGGGTGCCTTTTTACGAGTACGGGACGCGTCATCATCAAGCAGGCGCGCTATCGCGACGATGCCCGGCCGCTCGACGAGAACTGCTCCTGCTACACCTGTCGCAACTACTCGCGAGCCTACCTGCGGCACCTGTTTCAGGCCGGCGAAATGCTCTATTCCATCCTGGGGACCCTTCACAACGTGAAGCACTACCTTGACATCATGGCGAGAATCAGGCAGTCTATAAGACTTGGGACATTTGTGGATCTCGTCAGAGCGCTAAGCTCCAGAGAAGCCTTCGAGGAGTAGCGGGCTCAAAGTTCCTCAGGACCAAATTAATCCAGCGATGCGAGTGTTGATCCGCAGCTAGAGGCGACTTGTGGTTTTGACTTTCTTGCTTCAGCAACCGGCGCCATCGAGCCCGGTGATGGGCTTCCTGCCCATCATTCTGATCTTCGCGATCTTCTATTTCCTTCTGTTCCTTCCCATGCAGCGCCAGAAGAAGCAGCAGAAGAAGATGCTGAGCGAGCTGCAGAACGGCCAGCGCGTAGTCACCAACGGCGGCGTGGTTGGTACGATTGTTGCGGTCAACGACGACGACACCCTGTTCTTACGCGTGAAGCCGGACAACGTGAAGATTCAGGTGACTCGTAGCGCGGTTGCCGGAGTGCTCCCGGAGGAGACAAAGAAATAGGTCTGCGTAAGGTCACCGCATGCAGAAGAATCTGAAATTCAAAATAACCCTCATCATTGCGATCCTGCTGATTTGTGTGTACGGGATCATTGGACTGCCGAAATCCAAGCAGGAACTCATCTCCAACTTGAACCAGAACATCAAGCTGGGGCTCGATCTGCGCGGCGGAAGCCACCTTGTCCTGCAGGTGCAGGTACAGGACGCTTTCAAGGCCGAAGCGGATCAGGCCATAGAGAGGATTAAGGAAGAGCTGCGCAAGGCCAGCATCAATTATTCGGCCATTGATCGCAACGACCCGGCGACGCTTGAAGAAGCCGATCGCATCCAGATCAATATCCACGGCGTGGCCAGTGAGCGCACGGGCGACTTCCGCGCTACCGTCACTGAGCGGTTCCCCACCTGGACCCTGACGCCGGTGAGCTCGACCGACTACAGGCTGAACATGAAGCCCAGCGAAGCGCTGACCCTGCGGAAGGACACCGTCGACCGCAGCATGCGGACCATCGAGAACCGCATCAACGCTCTGGGGCTGACCGAGCCGGTCATCCAGCAGCGTGGGCGCGCCGAAGCCGAAGGCGAGATTCTGGTGCAGTTGCCGGGCGTGGACGATCCCGCCCGAGTGAAGCAGATCATCCAGACTGCGGCCATGCTCGAGATCGGCGAGGTCAAGGACGGGCCGTTCGGCAGTCAGGAAGCCGCCCGGGCCAAGCACGGCGGTGTGTTGCCGCTGAACACGGTACTGGTACGGATGGCACCGCGCGGCGATTCCGGAGAGAATTGGTATTTGCTGAACCGCACGGCGGTGATCACGGGCCGGGACCTGCGTAACGCGCGCCCCGGACAGGACGAATTCCGCAAGTGGGAAACCGACTTTACGTTGACGCAGGAAGGCGGCCGTAAGTTCGCCCGTTTCACGGAATCCAATATCGGGAATCGGCTGGCCGTGGTCTTGGACAAGCAGATCCGCAGTGTGGCGACGATCCAGTCGCGCATCGAGGATTCGGGACGCATCACCGGGCAAGCCAGCGAGATCGAAGCCTCGGACCTGGCCCTGGTGCTGAGGTCCGGCTCGCTGCCGGCCGGCGTCGTGTATCTGGAAGAGCGCACCGTGGGTCCGTCGCTCGGGTTGGACTCGATCCGGCAGGGCCTGATCGCAGGCTTAGTTGGCTTGCTCGCTGTCGTGGCGGCCATGCTGGTCTATTACAAGGGCAGCGGAGTCAATGCCACGGTGGCGCTGATATTGAACGCGGTCATCCTGATCGCCTTGTTGAGTTATTTTGGAGCGGTTTTGACGTTGCCTGGTATCGCCGGCTTCATCTTGACGATCGGCATGGCGGTGGACAGCAACGTGCTTATCTTCGAGAGGATCCGCGAGGAATTGCGATCCGGCAAGGCAGTGGTCGCGGCCGTGGATACCGGTTTTAGCCGCGCTTTCCTTACCATCATCGACACGCACGTGACCACGGTGGTAAGCTGTGCGTTTCTGTTCATGTTCGGGACGGGACCGGTGAAGGGATTTGCCGTCACGCTGGTGATCGGCCTGGTGGCGAACCTGTTCACGGCGGTGTTCGTCTCGAAGGTGATCTTCGATTGGCACCTGGGCCGGCAGCGGCAGGTGGAGAGTTTGAGCATTTGACCGTTTTGTGATATTTTTTTGGTCACACTGCGGGAACTGGTTGGGTGAGGCCGGTGTCTAATTGAAACAAGAGCCGGCCCGGCTGAACGCATGCAGATATTTAAAGAGACACATTTCGACTTCCTCGGCAAGCGATGGTGGGCAATCGGCCTTTCGGTGCTCCTGATGGTGGCGAGCGCGATTAGCCTATACGTCAAGGGCGGGCCGCGGTACGGTATTGACTTCAATGGAGGCGCGCTGATGTACGTGAAGTTCGTCAATCAGCCGCACCCCGATATGATCCGCTCCGCTTTGAGCGCCAAGATCTCGGGCGAGATCACGGTGCAGAACCTGGCCGGATCCGATGAGATGCTGATCGGGACCGAGATCAAGGACGAACAGCAACTGAACGCATCGAGAGCCAAGATGGAAGAGGTTCTACGGTCGAAGTTCGGCGAATCGAGCGGAAAGCTGGACTTGAACAACAGTGGGCAGGAAGCTCTGGCCAACCGGTTGCGGGATCCCTTGCAGCGCGCCAGCGTGGCCCTGTCTGAACAGCAGTTGCAGGACCTGACTAAGGCCATCCTCGGATATCGCGATTCGGCACCCCGCAGCGGTCTGCTGCGCAACGTCGACGAACTGGGGTCGGTGCCCGGAGTGACTCCGGTGGTGATGACGGCTCTCAAACAGGAGTGCTACACGTCGGGATTCGCCATCCGCAACATCGAGATGGTGGGCCCCAAAGTCGGAGCCGACCTGCGGCGGCAGGCGATCATGGCAACGCTGTACGCCCTGGGTGGGATGCTGATTTACATCGCATTCCGCTTTGAATGGATTTACGGATTGGGCGCTGTGATAGCGGTGTTTCATGATACCGTGGTCACGGTCGGCCTGTTCTCGATTTTCAACAAAGAGATTTCCCTTACGGTGGTGGCCGCGATTCTGACCCTGGTAGGCTACTCCATGAACGACACCATCGTGATCTTTGACCGGATCCGCGAGAACTTGAAGGTGATGCGGAAAGAGAAGCTGGAACCGCTGATGAACATCAGCGTGAACCAGACCTTGAGCCGGACGGTACTGACCTCCGGGCTCACTTTCCTCACCTGCATTGCGCTATATCTGTTTGGCGGACCGGTGTTGCATGGATTCTCGTTCGCGCTGGTGGTGGGGATCATTGTCGGGACCTACTCTTCGGTCTTCATCGCGAGCCCGATCGTACTGTTTTGGAATAACTTCCTCGAAAGCCGCAAGAAGGTGGCCGTGGCCGCCTCGGCTGGAAAGACGCGGAAAGGATAAGTACCATGTTTGAGCAAACCTTCGTTGGGGCCGGCCAGACTAGAAGGCCGTGGGCGGTGGCAGTTTCCTTCTGCCTGCAGGTCCTCCTGATCCTGGTTGCAATCCTGATTCCTCTGATTTATACTGACACGCTGCCCAGGACGACCCTGACCAGCTTCCTGGTGGCTCCTCCCCCTCCCCCTCCGCCTCCTCCGCCTCCTGCCGCCGCTCCGGTGAAAGTAGTAAAAGTTATCCCGCGGCAGTTCGACGCAGGCCGGTTGATGGCTCCGAAGTCGATCCCGAAAGAAATCGCCATTATTAAGGAAGAGGAACTTCCTCCTACGATGGGTGGCGGCGTCGGCGTGGTCGGCGGCGTGCCGGGTGGCGTGCCGGGTGGAACGCCCGGTGGCGTGATCGGCAGCATCCTCGGTGGCGTTCCCTCCGTGGCGCCTCCGCCTCCGCCTCCGGTGGAGAAGAAGAAGGAAGAAGTGCGGCTTCAGCGCATCCGCGTTGGCGGAAATGTGCAGGCGGCCATGTTGATGCGGCAGACCAGGCCGGTGTATCCTCCGCTGGCCCGCCAGGCTCGCATTCAGGGCACTGTGAAGCTGCAAGCGATTATTTCGCGCGACGGCACCATCCAGCAGTTGCAGGTGATGAGCGGGCATCCTCTGCTCGTCCCCAGCGCGCTGGAAGCCGTGAAACAGTGGGTTTACAAGCCGACCCTGCTCAACGGGGAACCGGTGGAAGTAGTAACGGTTATCGACGTGAACTTCACGTTGAGCCAGTAGTCGTTTGAATGTCGTAAGACACAATTTCAACTCGCAGGAGAATGAATATGCTTTTGCAGATGCAAGTATGGGCGCTCTTTCTGTTACAGGAAGGCGCCACGGTAGGATGGGATCCCAGGTCCCTCTGGGCCCAGATGGGTATGATGGCGAAGCTGGTGGTCGTCCTGTTGTTCGTCATGTCGGCCTGGTCCATTGGTATCATGATTGACCGGTGGCTGGCATACAGCGGCGCCCGGAAACAGTCGCGTGCGTTTGCGCCGGCCGTGGCGGGCGCGCTGCGCGAAGGAAAGTTGGATGAGGCCATCAAGATCGCGGATCGTTACAAGAAGAGCCATTTGGCCAAGGTCGTTGTGGCTGGCTTGCAGGAGTTCCGCGCTCACCAGATGAGCAGCGAGATTTCGGGTGAGTCCATCGAGGCTTCCAAGCGAGCCCTGGAACGCGCCGAAGCGATCGTTCACGCCGAACTGAAGCGCGGCGTCAGCACCCTGGCGACAGTCGGTTCCACGGCTCCGTTCGTGGGACTGTTCGGAACGGTAGTCGGCATCATCAATGCGTTCAAGGGCATTTCGACCGAGAAGTCCACCGGTCTGGGTGCAGTGGCCGGCGGTATTTCCGAAGCCCTGGTGACCACCGCTATCGGTCTGTTCGTGGCTATCCCGGCTGTCTGGGCGTTCAATGCCGCTACCAACAAGACGGAATCGTTCGACGTCGAGATGGGGAACTCCAGCTCGGAGCTGATCGACTATTTCCTGAAGCGGTCCCAGCGCTCCGGCGCCGGGAAGTAACGCCCCCGGCAACGGGACGATACGTATTGAGCTCAGCGAGTTGAAACGAGCGCGCGCTGCGGGGGCGGAGAGTCCCCGCGGCGCGGCTTGTGAACCAGCGAAGCTCAAGAAGGAGGCAAATATGGCGAGACAGAAACTTCCCGGGCCGATGGCGGACATCAACGTCACGCCGATGGTGGACGTCATGCTGGTGATGCTCATCATCTTCATGGTCATCACGCCTATGCTCTCAAAGGGCATCAGCGTGGACATGGTGCGGACGAACAACCCGGTGGCGATGCAGGCCGCCGACAAGGACGACGCCGTCCTGGTGGCTGTGACGCGAGACGGAAAGGTGTACCTGAAGACCACACAGATGACTGCAGATACCCTCCCGCCAAAGGTAAAGGACATGTTGACCAACAAGTTGGACAAAACTGTCTACCTGCGGGCGGACTCTCGGGCGCGCTATGAAAAGGTGGTCGAGGTAGTCGATAACCTGCGTTCGGCGGGTGTGGACCAGCTTGGCCTACTGACCGAGGAGCTTAAGAAGAAGACGGAGAGCAGTTCGGCTCCCGTTGCCGGTGGGACGGCGACACCCGCCCAGTAGGCGGCTGCGCGAACTGCCGGGAAAGCCGTCCGTGCAGCGGACGAGAAGAAGAATTAAGGAGCAACATTATGGGAATGGCAGTGGGTGGTTCCGGTGCCGGCCCAAAAGCCGACATCAACATGACGCCGATGATCGACGTCCTGCTGGTGCTGATCATCATCTTCATGGTCATCACGCCCCTCACCCCGAAGGGTTTGGAGACTCTGGTGCCGCAACCTCCTCCGCCGGGTGTACAGGCGAGCGCTCAGGACACGCGCACCGTGGTTATCGTGATAAATAAAGACAAGTCGATGTTTATCAATACGGAGCCCACCGATGAGTCACGCCTGGGGACGCGCTTGGAACAGATCTTCAAGACGCGCGCCGAGCGCGTGGTCTTTGTGAAGGGCGACCCGGATCTGGACTTCCAGTATGTGGCTAAGGCGATTGATATCGCGAAAGGGGCCGGCATCGACAAGGTAGGATTGATGACCGCCAAGATCGAGGCCGGGCAGTAAGGACCGCCTTGCATCTTGCAACGGTAATCTGTTCTAATCAGGAGCTTATATGAAGCGCAAAGTTTTGTTCCTTGCGGCCTGCGTTGGCCTGTGCTTGATCGTGATGTTCTCGGCGAGTTGCGAAAGGCTCAAGGCGAGGGACCATTTGAACAAGGGCGTGCAGGCGTTCAAGAACGCCCAATACCCCGAGGCCGTTGAGCATTTCAAGATCTCGGTCGACCTCGACCCCACCTTCCCGACGGCGAGATTGTATCTGGCGACGGCTTACATGATGCAGTACATCCCGGGAGCCGATTCTCCCGAGAACAACCGCATGGCGAAGGCCGCCGAAGACCAGTTCATGGAAGTGTTGAGGCAGGACCCGTCGAACTCCGTGGCGATTGCCTCCATCGCCTCGCTGAAATTGAACCAGAAGCAGTTCGACGAAGCGGCTAACTGGTACAAGAAGCAGATCGCGGTCGATCCGAAGAACAAAGAGGCGTATTACAGCCTGGGTTTCATCGCATGGTCTAAGTGGTATCCCGCGCTGATGACGGCGCGCGCCAAGCTGGGTATGAAGCAGGAAGATCCCGGTCCGATCAAGGATAAGAAGGTGGTCGCAAAGCTGCAGGAAGAGTATAGCCAAGTCATCGACGATGGTATCAAGGGCCTCGAGAAGGCGCTTGAGATCGACAAAGAGTACGACGATGCAATGGCGTACATGAACCTTCTGGTCCGCGAGCGGGCCGACCTTGCCCCCGACGCCGAGACGTACAAGAAGGAAATCGAAGTGGCGGACAACTGGGTGCAGAAGGCCTTGGAGACCAAGAAGGTCAAGGCAGCCAGGATGCCAGCCGGCGCTGGTGGCATCACCAACGAGCAGCCTGCGCAGCAGTAGCAGTTTGGTCCTTCCGCTATAATAGAGATGGGCGGCGGATATGCCGCCCATCGTGTCTTCATGCCATCGGACTCTCCTGAGGCGGTCACAGCGCCGGAAGCCGGCGCCTCCACGGATCCCAAGGTGGAAAAACTGTACCGCGGTCTGCGGGACACAGTTCGAAACCTTCGACCCCAGGACGATCTCAACCATCTCGACAAAGTCTTCGCTTTCGCCGTCCGTAGCCACCAAGGCCAGAAACGGGAGTCCGGCGAACCCTACATCGTTCATCCCTTACACGTGGCCCAGGTGCTGGCCGATATGCAGATGGACCAGGTGTGTCTGGAATCGGCCCTGCTCCACGACGTGGTGGAAGACTGCGGCGTCACTGTCGAGGACATTCGTAAGAACTTCGGCCCGGACGTGGCGCGATGCGTGGATGGGGTCACGAAGTTAGGCAAGCTCAACTTTTACTCCAGTGAGCAGCGGCAAGCGGAGAGCGTCCGCAAGATGCTGCTGGCCATGGTGGACGACATCCGCGTCATTCTGGTAAAGCTGGCCGATCGGCTGCACAACGTCCGGACGCTGGGATACCTGCCGCGGGAAAAGCAGGAGCGCATCGCCCAGGAAACCATAGATATTTACGCGCCCATCGCTCACCGGTTGGGGATGGGCAAGGTCCGCGGCGAACTCGAAGACCTCGCCTTCTGCTACCTGCACCCCGAGGAATACAAGGAACTGGCCGCGCAGCTCGAATCGAAGCGGGTGGCGAACGAAGCGTTCCTCGAAGAGATTCAGCACACCGTGGAGGAGAAACTCCGCGCCGAGGCGATTCCCGCACGCGTCGAAGGGCGCGTGAAGCGCGCCTATTCGGTGTATCAGAAGCTCCGGAAACAGAAGATCACGGTGGACCAGGTTTACGACCTGTTGGCCATGCGCATCGTCACCGATTCGGTGAAGAACTGCTACGCCGCCTTGGGCGTGATTCATAACGAATGGCACCCGATTCCCGGGCGGATCAAGGACTTCATCGCCATCCCGCGACCGAACCTGTACCAGTCGCTCCACACCTCCGTAATGGGTCCGAACGGGGTCTCGTTCGAGGTCCAGATCCGCACGGAAGAGATGCACCGCATGGCCGAAGAGGGCATCGCGGCGCACTGGAAGTACAAGGAGGGGAAGCGAGGGCCGGCGGCAGACGACCAGCGGATTGCCTGGCTACGCCAACTGGTTGAATGGCAGCGCGAAATGCGCGACCCGGGCGACTTCCTGGCGACGCTGAAAGTGGACCTCTATCCCGAGGAAGTCTACGCTTTCACCCCCCGAGGCAAGGTCATTGTCCTGCCGCGCGATGCGACGCCGCTGGACTTTGCCTATGCCATCCACAGCGACGTCGGGCACACATGCATCGGCGCCAAGGTGAACGGGCGCATCGTTCCCCTGCGTTACACGCTGCACAACGGCGACATAGTCGAGATCCTGACCCAACCCGGCCATTTGCCCAGCCGCGACTGGCTGGCGCTGGTAAAGACGTCGCGCGCGCGCAATAAGATCAAGCACGTCATCAGCACCACCGAGCGCGCAAAGGCCATCGACATCGGCCAGAAGCTGCTCGAAAAGGAGGCGCGCCGCCTCGGCGTACAGCTAGGCAAGATCACCAAGAGCGATCTGGAACGCGTGGCAAGCGAATACGGCTACAGCAAGACAGAGGAACTGCATGCCGCCCTGGGCTACGGCAAGTATTCGCCACGGCAGGTGCTGCAGAAGGCGGCTCCCGGCCAGGTGCAGCCGGAATCTCAACCCGAGCCGGTCAAGGTAACGGCGCCGGCGGCCGGCGCGGCCCCGGGGGCCGGCACGGCAGATCTGGTCATCAAGGTGAAGGGCGCCGACGACCTGCTTGTATACCGAGCCAAGTGCTGCAATCCAATCCGCGGCGAAAAGATAGTCGGCTACATTACACGGGGCAAGGGCGTCGCGGTGCACTCCGCCGCCTGCCCCAACGTGCAGAACCTCTTTTATGAGGCCGAGCGCAAGATCGACGTCGAATGGGGCCGCGCAACGCACGAAGCCTTCGGCGTGCGGATCATCGTCTACACGGACGACCGCCCGGGCATGCTCAACCAGCTCACTTCCATCCTCTTCAGCGAGGACTGCAACATCCGCACCTTAGAGGCGCGCCCGGACGACGGGAAGGGAACCGAGGGCGCTGTGGTTGAAATGACCGTAGAGATCCGCGACAAGAAGCAGCTTGAAAGAATCTCCTCCGCCATGCGCCGCGTATCCGGCGTACGTGACATCGAGCGCATTCAATAATCATCCAGGACCATGCGTCAAACCGATCCCGAACACATTGCCATCGCCAAATCCAGCGGAATCAAGATCGACTGGAAAGACGGCCACCACAGCGAATACACCTTGCAGTATCTGAGAGACCACTGTCCCTGCGCCACTTGCGCGGAAGCGCACCCCGATGCCCCCACCGCTCCGAACCCGTTGCAGCTCTACAAGCCCAAACTGAGAATGGAAAAAGTGGAGCCCGTCGGCCAGTACGCGATCCGGATCCACTGGAGCGACGGCCACAACGCAGGGATCTACTCTTACGACTACTTCCGGGAAATCTGCCCTTGTAGAGAGTGCAAGCCGCCTCAGGCTTGAGGCAATCTCTTGAAAGAATCCGCCCTGCTTACAGCAGACGGAAATTCACTTCGACAGTAGCGGCCACCGGCACCGGCTTGCCGTCCTTCAGACCAGGACGGAAACGCCATTTCATGACGGCTTCCACGGCCTTCTCGTCCAAGCCCAACCCGCAGGTGCGGATCACACGGACATCTCGAGGCTTTCCAGACGGATCCACGATGATCGACAACAGCACAGAGCCCTGAAACTTCGCTTTGCGGGCTTCCTCGGAGTACTCCGGCTCCACCTTGAAGACGATTGACGGAGCGGACACGCCTCCTCCGATGCGGTAGGCGCCGCCGCCATAGCCGCCGCCTTCACCTGGGCCAAATCCCGGACCACGGCCAGAGCCTACACCACCGCCTGAACCGGATCCGATTCCACCGCCGGAACCGGGACCGTTCGAAGGAGGTCCGTACTTGCCGAGCGGATCGCCGTACTGCGCCATATTCACGTTCGGCAGGTTCACATCCGGGGGAGCGATGATGGTGGGATCCATCGTCAGCTTCGGGTTCAAGTTATTGTAAACCGCCGTGGGGGGCGTGAACTGTCTGGGCGCGACCTTCGGCAGGCGCCCCTTGCTCGCCGGCAATGGAGAACGATCCCCGCCACCGCCACCACCGCCCATCGGGTTCGGCTTGGGCTGCTGCGGCATATAAGGCGCCAGATCGACAGGGGCGATCAAGCTCACCGCCTCACCCAGTTTCTTGTTCACCGCGGGGTGGCTGGCGACCGTGAATAACAGTACCACAACGGCGCCGTGCAGCAGTACGCTGGATAACCCCGCTCCCTTGCGATGGTCTCCAAATATCCCCCAAACGTCCTTTACGGCGACGGGCTTGGAGGTTACCGCCAGCGGAGGCAGTTTGGGAGGACTAATGGTATCTCTAAGGTTTTGTAAAAACGACGCAAACCATGGCTGCTCGACTTCTAATGACAGCAGATGCTGCAAGTGGATATTCGGGTCTCGCGCATCCGGCAGCCCCGTTTGGGGGTCAACCGCCGGGTTGGCCGTTATCTGCTCTTGCTCAGCCATGATTGTGCGTGGTTCTCTACTTGATAAGACGAGATCGGAGTCGCGGTGGTTGCGCGCAACTCCGTCGTTCCTCTATGAAAAATTGTAACACATCAGGTCTAAGCCCGATTTGCATTCTCCAGCCGGACATGTTAGTCTGAAGTAGCATTTGAGAATCCTGCCAAACGTTTGACCCAACAGCGACTGCATCTCCGAATCACATACAAGAGCGTGTCGCAGTGTGTTCAGGCCAGCACAGGGCTCGAATTGCAGTAACACTAGGAGAAAAGAGTACATGAAAGAAACCGGCACGGTGAAGTGGTTCAACGCCGCCAAAGGATTTGGGTTCATCCAACGCGACAACGGCGAAGACGTTTTCGTCCACTTCAGCGCCATCCAGTCGAGCGGTTACCGCTCCCTGGAGGAAGGCGCCAGAGTGAGTTTTGTCGTCAAGCGGGGTCCCAAGGGCCTCCAAGCCGACCAAGTCGAGTTGGCCTAACACACTAACAGCAGGGGGCTGCGCGTGGCGTACGCCCCCTCAGCGATTCCTTCCTAGAGATCCCACCAGAAAGTCGGCAACCTCCGATTTCAGCTTCCCCAGCGACTTCTCTTGGAGGTACATCATGTGCCCCGCCTCGTAGTTGGCCGTCGTCACGTTCCCGCGCAAGCTTCCATCCAGTCCCATGTGGCTCATGGTGTACTGCGTGGCGAAGTAGGGCGTCGCCAGGTCGAAGTATCCGGAGGCCACAAATAGCTTCATGTACGGATTCTTGGCAAAGGCGCTACGCAGTGCTTCGCTGGTATCGGCATAGCCCGGCCCGAATTCCCACCGATCCACGCCTCCCAGGATGTTGTAGGTGCGGTCCGTCTTGTATCCGAGCGCCGTCCGGACATACTGATTGAAGGTCGTCGTATACGGCGGGTAGATGATGGACATCGTCGGGTCGAAGTCCGGTGTCTCGGACACACCCGATTCATCAATACCCTGGAAACGGCTATCCAGGCGGCCGACCGTCCGGCCGCGGTCCCGGAGTAATTCTTTGCAGAAATGCTGAATCTCGATGCGCAAGTTGCACTGCGCAATGTAGCGTTTATCGAGTCCGGTCAGGCGGTTGAGCTTGTCGATTACGCCCTGGCGCTGGGCTGCGCCCAGCCGGTCGCCCCTGGCAAGGGCCTCGGCATACGGCCCTTCCGCCCACTGCTCGGCCTCGCTCAATGCCTTTTGAAAGTCGGCCTGGAGATCCGCAGGCAGTTTCTTGTGATACCAAGCTGTGGCGGTATAGGTGGGGAGAAACAGCACGTACGGCAAGTCATTCCCTTTGGCGAACCGTGCGGTCTGAAAATTCAGGATGGAGCTGACTAACACGATGCCGTTGAAAGCGATGCCCTGGTCGATGAGATGCCCGGCTAGGCCCGCGGCGCGGGTTGTGCCGTAACTCTCCCCTACCAGGAAAAGGGGCGAGGTCCAGCGCTCATAGCGCGTGAGGTACATACGGACGAACTCCCCCACGCTCTGGATGTCGCCCTTAACGTTCCAGAACTTCTTACCGAGATCGGCCTTGCGCGGCCGGCTGTAGCCGGTCCCCACCGGGTCGATGAACACCAGGTCTGTTTCCCCCAGCCAGGTGTATTCGTTGTCCACCAGTTCAAAGGGCGGAGCGGGCATGGAGCCGTCTTCGCGCATCTTCACGCGTTTCGGCCCCAGTGCTCCCACATGCAGCCACACCGACGAGGATCCCGGCCCTCCGTTGAACGAGAACATCAGCGGGCGCTTCGCAGCGGGACCCGCGTTGTCCAGCGTGTAGGCCATGTAGAACATGTCGGCTTCGGTTTCGCCGGCCGCATTCATGATGGGCATCATTCCGGCCGTCACGGTGTAAGCCAGCGTGCGATTTCCGGCCGTGATCTGGTGTTTTGTCACAACCGGCTTTTCCTCCGCCGCGGCTGTGGCGGGCGGGGCGGTCTTCGCCTCCGGCGCTTGCGCCAGAAGGCAGAGCGATAGGGCGGGCAACAACAGGAGGCGTCTCATGAGAACCCTCTTTCTTACTTGGCTGGGGGCTTGGTCCACTCCCCAATCCAATCCAGGAACGTGCGGTACCACAGGAGACTGTTCTGTGGCTTCTGAATCCAGTGCCCTTCGTCCGGGAACACCAACAGCTTCGCCGGCACCTTGTTCATTTTCAGAGCGGTGAACAGTTGCAGCCCCTGCCCAAATGGAACGCGGAAGTCCAGTTCACCGTGGATTACCAGCGTGGGCGTCTTGAAATCCTTGGCATAGAAACTGGGCGACCACTTGGCGTACATCTCCGGGTCTCCCCACGGAGTGTTGCGGAATTCCCACAGCGGGAACCACAGCTCCTCGGTCTCGCCGAACATGCTCCGAAGATCGTAGACTCCGGCGTGCGAAACAAAGGCCTTGAAACGGACCGTATGGCCCAGCAGCCAGTTCACCATGTAACCGCCGTAGGAACCGCCAGCCGCGGCCATGCGGTTTGCGTCGGCGTAAGGCTGCTTCTCCATGTAGTCGGCCACAGCCATAATGTCGTCGGCCGCCTTGCCACCCCAATCGCCGTTGATCTCGTCGGTGAAGCGCTGCCCGTAACCGGTGGAGCCACGCGGGTTCGGCATCACCACCACATAGCCGGCGGCGGCGAAAACCTGCGCGTTCCAGCGATAGGTCCAGCTTTCGCCCCAGGCGCCTTGCGGTCCTCCGTGGATCAAAAACAGGACCGGGTATTTCTTAGTGGCCTGGAAGCCGTAGGGCTTCAACAGGAAACTGCTGACGCGCGCCTTTTCGGCGCCTTCCACTTCGAATTCCTCGATCGCGCCCAAATGGTACTTCTCGAACACGGCGTCATTCAGATGCGTCATCTCGGTGGGCGCCCCGCCAGCCGAAGCGGCGCGGTAGATCTCCACCGGGCGAGAACCGCTTTGCGTGGTATACACAAGAGTCTTGCCGTCGGGCGTGAATTGCGGGTCGTCCAGTTGGCTCGCACCGCTCACGATCGTGCGGGCACCCCCGCCGGTGGCGGGAATCATCTGGAACACGCTGCGCCCGCGGTCTTCCATGGCGAAAACCAGGCGCGTCGAATCCGGCGTCCAGGCGATCGAACCAACGGACCGGTCCAGGGTCTCAGTCGGGGTGTTGACCTTCCCCGTGGCGCGCTCCATCACGATCAGGCGCCAACGGTCGCTCTCATAGCCGGCCTTCGACTGCGCACGCCAAGCCAGGTACTTGCCGTCGGGCGAATAGACCGGGCCGTTGTCGGCACCGGGGTTGCTCGTGATCTTCCGCGTCTCGCCGCCCGCGATCGGAACCACGTACAGATCCGAATTCGTGCTTGTGGCGAGTTCCTCGTCGGCGTTCATCACGAAGCACACCTCGATGCCGTCCGGCGAGATAGCGTAATCCCTGCCACCGTCCAGCGAGAAAGGCGGTACATCGCGGGAACCGGGAGTCAGGTCCTTCACCGCGCCACCCGAGACGGGCATCGACATAAGATGCTTGCGGCGCGCGCCCTGCCACTGGGTCCAATGCCGGTAGAGCAGGGTAGTGTAAGTGCGCGCCTTCACTTTCGAAGCGCTCTCGTCATCGATCTTCTTCTTATTGCAGGCGTCGTCGGAGCACTCGGGGTAGACCTCGCTGGTGAAAACAAGGTTCTTCCCGTCGGGGGAGACCAGCACGCCGTCGGCTTCGGTCGAGAGGGTGGTGAGCTGCTTGGCGCTCCCGCCGTTGGGGTCCATCGACCAGATCTGCGAACTGCCGCTCCGGTTGGAAATGAAGTAGATAACCTTGGAATCCGGCGACCAGCGCGGGTTCGTATTGGAGGTCGCTTCGTGCGTAATCTGCCTGGGTGCGCCGCCGCTTAGCGGCACCACATAGATTTGCACCGGCTTGGTGTTCGCGGGCACGTCGATTGTTTGAACCGTGAAGGCCACCGTTTTACCGTCGGGAGAAACTTGCGGGTCGCCGATGCGCGACAGGCTCAACAGCGCCTGCGCGTCGAACGGCAGCTTCTGCGCCCCCAGGGTGAATGCGGTGGCTAAAGACAACAACAAAAGGCGGGACATATCCTCGATTCTATCGCGCCCGTCCTTTTAGAGCGGCCTTCGCGGCGGATAACCTTTGCGGGTGTTTGAACGCCTAATCAACCAGAGAGGGGTGGGGGGAAGTGTACTTTCTGGGTGGACTGCAGTCCAAACGATATGATGAAAATAGGGTTCTAGACATTCATGTGGCTGGTCCGACTTGCTCTCCGGCGTCCGTACACTTTTGCGGTCGCCGCCGTTTTGATCGCGATCCTGGGCGTCTACGCTATTGTGTCGATGCCCACCGACATCTTCCCTAATATCGACATCCCCGTCGTCAGCGCCATCTGGTCTTATTCCGGGATACCTCCGGAGGAGATGAGCGGCCGCATCGCCACCATATGCGAACGCGCCCTCACCACCACGGTGGACGACATCGAGCACATCGAATCGCAGTCCTACCCGGGCGTGACGGTCATCCGCGTTTACCTGCATCCTTCCGCCAAAGTTGAGATGGCCGTGGCGCAGGTCACCGCGGGGGTGCAGCCCATCCTGCGCGGCCTTCCCCCGGGCATCTTCCCGCCCAACATCATCCGGTACAACGCTTCGAGCGTTCCCATTCTGCAGCTCAGCGTCAATAGCCGTACCATGCCCGAACAGGCGCTGTTCGATTACGGTCAGAATTTCATCCGGACGCAGCTCATCACGGTTCAGGGCGCCGCCATCCCGCTGCCTTACGGCGGCAAGTTTCGCAACATCATGGTGGACCTGGATCCGCAAGCGCTGTTCGCCAAGCGGCTTTCGGCCACCGACGTGAGCCAGGCCATCAACCTGCAAAACCTCATCCTGCCGGCCGGAAACGTGAAGGTGGGCGACCGTGAATACTTCGTCAAGCTGAACAGCAGCCCCACGATTGTGGCCGCCCTGAACGACCTGCCTATCAAGACCGTGGACGGCGCCACCGTGTTCATCAAGGACGTGGCACAGGTGCGCGACGGGAACTCCGTGCAAACCAATATCGTCCGGCACAACGGCAAACGCGCGGCGCTGCTCACCGTGCTGAAGAGCGGTGGGGCATCGACACTCGATATCGTCAACGGCATCAAACGCACGCTACCGCGCATCATGTCGGGCCTGCCGTCGGAACTGAACGTGCAGTACCTGTTGGACCAGTCCCTGTTTGTGCGCGCGGCCATCAACGGCCTGGTGCGGGAATCGGTAATCGCCGCCGTGCTTACCGGCCTGATGATTCTGCTGTTTCTGGGAAGCTGGCGCAGCACCCTGACGGTCTGCATCTCAATCCCGCTGTCCATTCTCACGTCGCTGGCCGTCCTTTACTTCTGCAAGCAGACCATCAATGCCATGACGCTCGGGGGACTGGGGCTGGCCGTCGGCATCCTGGTGGATGACGCTACGGTGACCATTGAGAACATTCACCGCAACATGCAGCAGAAGAAGCCGCTCACACGCGCCATCCTGGACGGCGCACAGCAGATTGCGGTGCCGGCCCTGGTTTCCACGCTTTCGATCTGCATCGTGTTCGTGCCAGTGCTGCTGCTCACCGGCCCGGCGCGCTATCTGTTCACGGCGCTGGCCATGGCGGTGGTGTTTGCCATGCTGGCGTCCTACGTGCTCTCACGCACCCTGGTGCCGGCCATGGTGCATTACCTGTGCGCGAGCGAAGTGGAGGTCTACGCGAAGGGTGAAGACCACGTCCAGGTCGCCGGTTTCATCTGGCGCGTGCACCACGTTTTCAACAACTGGTTTGAACGCGCCCGCGACCGTTACGTGAGTGCGCTGGCATGGATGCTCGCTCACCGCCGCGTGGGTATTGCAGCGTTCCTTCTGCTGGTCGCCGTCTCGCTGCCCCTGGCGTGGTTTGTGGGAGAGGATTTCTTCCCGGATGTGGACTCCGGGCAGATGCGCCTGCACGTCCGCACTCCGCCGGGCACGCGCATCGAAGAAACCGAGCGCATTTTCGGCCTCGTGGAAGGCGAAATCCGCAGGGAACTCGGTGGGGAACTTTCCAACATCCTCGACAACATCGGCCTACCCGTTTCCGGCATCAACCTGGCCCTGTCCAACACGGCCACCATCGGGCCCGGTGACGGAGAAATCCTGATCTCGCTGAACGAGGATCACTCGCCGACCGAGATGTGGACCAGCCGCCTGCGCCGCAGGCTGCGGGACAAGTTCCCGGACCTGGACTTCTTCTTCCAGCCCGCCAATATCACCAACCAGATCCTGAATTTCGGTTTGCCGGCGCCGGTGGACATCCAGGTGGTTGGGCGCAACGCAAAGGCTAATTACCAGATTGCCAGGCGCATCCAAAGCCAGTTGGAGCGCGTGCCGGGCGCGGCAGACGTACACATACACCAGGGAGTGGACTATCCGGAGTTCCGCGTCAATGTGGATCGCGCCAAGGCCAGCCAGGTCGGCCTCACGCAGCGCGACGTGGCCAACAGCCTGCTCATCTCGTTGAGCTCCAGCGGGCAGGTGGCTCCCAACCAGTGGCTCAATCCGGTGAACGGGGTGAACTACCAGATCTCGGTGCAGACGCCGCAGTATCGCGTGAATTCGTTCGATGAGCTGGCGCGCACTCCCATTGCCTCGCCGAGCGCCCCGCCGCAACTGCTGAGCAACCTGGCGACGTTTGGCCGCGGCGTATCGACCGCGCTGGTAAGCCACTACAACGTACAGCCGGTTTTCGACGTGTACGCCAACGTCGAGCGGACCGACCTGGGCACGCTCTCGCGCGAAGTGGACCGCATCGTGCGCGATGTGACGCCCAGCCTGCCCAAGGGCGCCTTCATCGATGTGCGCGGACAGGTGGAAACCATGCGCACGTCCTTCTTCAGACTGGGCCTCGGCGTCAGCTTTGCCGTGATCCTGGTCTACCTGCTGATGGTGGTGAACTTCCAGTCCTGGCTCGATCCGTTCATCATCCTCATGGCAATTCCCGGCGCGCTGACCGGCATCATCTGGATTCTCTTCATCACCCAGACCACCTTCAGCGTCCCGTCGCTGATGGGGGCCATCATGACCATCGGGGTGGCTACGGCGAACAGCATCCTGGTGGTGACATTCGCCAACGACGAACGCATGAGCGGGAAGAGCGCGCTGGAAGCCGCCTTGAGCGCCGGACATGCCCGCGTGCGGCCCGTCATCATGACGGCGTCCGCCATGATCATCGGTATGCTCCCCATGGCGCTCGGCTTTGGCGAGGGCGGCGAACAGAATGCACCGCTCGGCCGCGCGGTGATCGGCGGATTGATCGTCGCCACGTTTGCGACGCTGTTTTTCGTGCCCGTTGTTTACTCTTATCTCCGCAAGACGCCTCCTTCCGACCTGGATCGTAAGTTTCAGACGGAGGAGCGCGAGGAAGATCTACAGTGAACTCAAGTGACCACTCATCCCGCTGGCGCGCGGCGCTGGCCGGTTTTCTGATCGTAGTTGTTTTGGGCGTGCTCTTCGCGGTGGGCTACCTGCCGCGTCGGGAGCGCATGCGGGGCCTGGTTCGCGCAGCCGAACAGGACCAAGCCGCCATCCCGCAAGTGATGGTCGGGCAAGCGACCAGGTCGCCAGCCTCCACCGACCTGATGTTGCCAGGCAATATAACCCCGATTACGGAAGCCCTCATACAGGCCCGCGCCTCGGGCTACGTGAAACGCCGCCTGGTGGACATCGGCGACCACGTTTCGAAGGGGCAGTTGATGGCGGAGATCGAAGCGCCGGAACTGGACCAGCAAGTCCGTCAGGCCGAAGCCGGTCTGCAGCAAGCCAAGAGCACGCTCTCCGGAGCGCGTCACAACCTGCGGCAGGCGGAAGCCAATCTCAAGCTGGCCAAGGTGACGGCGGAGCGCTGGCGTGTGCTGGTGGCCAAGGGCGTCGTATCACGCCAGGAAGCCGACCAGAAGGATGCCGACTACGAGCGCCAGCAGGCCTCGGTTGAAGCCGCCCAAGCCGCCGTCCGGGTGGCCGAGGACAATATCCATTCGAGCGAAGCCAACCTGCGCCGCCTGATGGAGCTCCACGCTTTCACGAAGATCGCCGCGCCGTTTGCCGGCATCGTCACGGCGCGCAACGTGGACATTGGGTCGCTGGTGTCTCCCGGTGGCGGGCAACCGCTGTTCCGCGTGGCGCAAATCGGCACGCTGCGCATCATGGTGGACGTGCCCCAGTCGAGTGCGCCGTTCATCCGGATCGGGCAGCGCGCCGAGGTGACCTTGCAGGAACTCGGCGGACGCAAATTCGAGGGCCACGTTTCGCGCACGGCCAACGCGCTGGACGCCGCTACACGCACGCTGCCCGCCGAAGTGCAGGTGGCGAATCCCGACGGCGTACTGCTGCCGAATATGTACTCCCAGGTGCGCCTGTTCCAGGTGGCCGCCGCGCCGTCGGTCCTCATCCCTGGCGACGCGCTGGTGGTGCGCGCCGACGGCACACAGGTGGCTGTAGTGGCGAGCAACCGGGTGCACTTTCAGAAAGTTGAGGTCGGGCGCGACTACGGGGCGTTCACCGAAATACGGGCCGGCCTCAACGGCGATGAGTATGTGGCGACTTCGCCGGGTGACGACGTGAAGGAAGGCGCGGAAGTCCGGCCGGTCCTGGTGAAGCGCGAGGCGCCGCCGGAAGACGCGACACCCCGGCCCGCGAAGAGGCGATAGCGATGCGGAAGGCCGTTCTGATTCCCGCGCTCCTGCTCGCCATCCATGGGTGGGGGCAAGTCAAGATAGAACCAGCCGCCCACGGCGGGCTGCTTCGCCCTTATTCGCCGAAGTCGGTTTCCGAAACGAGTTTCGCGAATTCCGAGCGCATCTACTCGTTGGTGAAGGCCGGACAGGTCTACCTGTCGCTCAACGATGCGCTGGCCTTGGCGCTTGAAAACAACCTCGACATCGAACTGCAGCGCTACGGCCCGGCCATCGCCGAAACGGATGTCGCCCGCGCGCAGGGCGGCGGCACTTTGCGCGGTGTGCCTTTGAGTGTGCGTGAATTGCCCGCAGGCGTGGGTGGCCCCGGAGCGCCGCTGCTCACCAACGTGGGCGGCTTCACGCCGTCCGGCTCCATTTCGCCCAACATCGGCGAGTTGGGCGGCATCGCGCAGCAGGAGACGAACCTTTCGGTAGTAGGCGCCAATGCCACGAGTGCCGGTCCGGCGCTGCCGGTCTTTGAACCGACGCTGACCGGCCAGCTCAACTGGAGCCATGAATCAAACCTGCAGAATACGTTGTCAAGTTACGGTGTGAACCCGGTGTTGCTCAACGACCTGGCCGGTACATTCGGTGTGCAGAAAGGCTTCGCCACCGGCACCACTCTTTCTGCCGGCTATACCAGCGAGAGGATGAGCGCGAATTGGATCAAGCCGGACTACAATCCGTACACCACGGCCACTGCGGGCGTCAGCGTGACACAGCGGCTGCTGCAGGGGTTCCGCCTGGCCGTGAACCAGCGGTACATCCGCATCGCGCGCAACAACCGCGCCGTGTCGGAGAACGTCTTCCGGCAGCAGGTGATCGCCACCGCGGCTTCCGTTATCAGGCTCTACTGGGACCTGGTCAGCTTGAACGAGGACGTGCGCGTGAAGCGCGACAGCCTCACGGTGGCGGAAAAGCTGCTGGAGAACAACCGTGTGCAGGTGGACGCCGGGACGCTGGCGCCGATCGAAGTGAAGCGTGCGCAGGCCGAAGTGGCGCGCAGCCGGCAAGACCTCACCAATTCCGAAAGCCTGCTCATGCAGCAGGAACTGGTGCTGAAGAAAGTGCTCACGCGCAACGGGCTCAACGATGATCGCTTGCGCGCGCTTCGCGTCGTGCCGCTCGACCATATCGAGATCCCGCCGCAGGACGACGTGCGGCCCGTGGGGGAGTTGGTCGCCGAAGCATACAGGATCCGGCCCGATCTCGCGCAGACGAACCTGCAGATCGCTAACTCGGAAATCAGCCTGGCGGCCTCGAAGAACGCGCTGCTGCCGTCGCTGGATGTGATCGCGGGCTTGCAGAACAATGCCTTGGCCGGGCAGGCTAACCTGCTGGGTACGGCCGCGGGTGCCAATCCCTTCTATCTGGGCGGCGCCGGCACGTTGCTCTCGCAACTGCTCGCGCGCAATTTTCCCAATTACAGCGTCGGATTTCAGTTGAACATCCCGCTGAGCAACCGCGTGGCTCAGGCCGACGTGGTTCGCGACCAACTGGAGATCCGGCAGTCGCAGGTTCGCCTGCACAACACCGAACAACAAGTGCGGTTGGAAATCGAGAGCGCGCTCATCGCGCTCAAGCGCGCCCGGACTGCGTACCAGGCGGCGGTTGAGACCAGGCAACTGCAGCAGGAAGCGCTCGACGCCGAGCGAGAGCGTTACGCCGTGGGCGCATCGACGAGCTACTTTGTGATCCAGAACCAGCGCGACCTGTCGCAAGCGCGCACCACCGAGGTGATTGCGAGGGGCAACTACGCCAAAGCCCGCGCCGCCCTGGACCGAGCCTTGGGCGTGACGCTGGAGAAGAACAAGATCGAAGTGTCGGACGTTCTGCGCCGCAAATAGCGCAGGCGGCTTCGCAGGGAGTCTCTACAATAAATCTGGGCACAAGCTGCTTGTGGGGCGGCCGCCCCACAGAGACCATGCTCCGGTCGCTGGCGGGTTCGGCGGTGCCGCTCAACAGGAAAGGTACCGTGCGACTATAGCCTGAACTCCACTGCAACTAAGATCTCCGCGCCGACCGGCTGCCCTTTCATCGTGCCAGGCGCGAATTTCCATTTCTTCACTGCCTCAAAGGCCTTTTCGTCCAGGCCGAGCCCGAGGGACCGCATCAGGCTTGTGCTGACGACCTGGCCCGAGGCATCGACTTGTACGCGCAGCAATACCGCTCCCTCTCGTCCCACCCGGCGCGCCTCATCGGTGTATTCTGGAGCGACCTTCTGTTGCACGATCGGGAGGCTGTCCGGCGCTTCCGCCCTGCAGCGGCCTCGCGGCGGGCAGAGTTCAGCGAGGCGTTCGGCGGAGATCGTCCGCCGGATGATTTCCTCGTCGAAGATGGCGAGCGATTGGCGGGCGAACTCGCTCACCATCCTATTCCGGTGCCGCGTCAGCCGGGCCACGCGCATGAGCACCTTCTCATCCGGATACGAAAGCAGATTCGGCAGGATGGCGGCGGCCAATTCCTCCGCCGTAGCAGCTTCGATCCGTTCGTCTATCGATCGAAGCCAACCTTCGCGCAGCGCCGCGGAGAACGGTTCGACAACCACGTCCATCCAGTCGGATTCGCAAAGGGTCTCCCCGTATGTCGTCAGCTTGACCGAATAGACTCCCGGTCTATCGATAGGGTAGAGCATATGTAATGGGACTCTTCCCTCACTGGAACGGCCAGCCGCCATGCAACTCGACCCATTCAGTATGCGCCCCATGTACATGGGTTGAGCCCGCGCTGCAAGTGGTCGTCCACCGTAGCGGACCTCCAGGGACGCGTTGACGATGGCCCCTGGTCGATTCATGCACGGGTAAAGGAACTCATACGGCGTGGGGTGTTCCACGTCGATCCACAACGGCATGTGTACGTAAGCCTTGCCGTCCATCTTCAGGAAAATCTTGCGTACGCTGAAGCGTAGTTCCACCGGGTCGCTGCAAACTTCGCGAACACAAACACGCATAGGCGCGGTGCCGAGTGTGGGCGCATCGGCGGGAAGCATTAGGTTGATCTGCTTCGGCCCCGCATACAGCAGTCCCGCCGGGCTCTCGCCTACCAGGACGCGCACGCCACAGACTTCCAGCGGATAGGGCGGCTTTTGCGACAATTCCACGCCGCACCATGTTGCAGGTGCGAGGTTCTCGCCGTAAACCGTGACAATCGTGCCAGGTGCGAACAGGCGTGACTTGTTGGCTTGAAATCGCACGACCCCTTCGAGTGTGAACCGAGGTTCGGGCGGTATCGGCAAGGGCTCCTCCGCCCGCACTCGGCTGGTGGGCTCCTGGCTAGGCACCAGGATCAGGCCAGGCTTAGTCGCGGGTATCTGTCCGAGAAGCGGCAAAGCCGCCAGCACCAGGAGCAGTCGCATCCCTATCATTATGGACTTGCCGCGAGCTTGGGATACGATGGTCTGGTCATGAAGCTCCTCGGTTTTCTCGCCGCCTTCATCTCCGCTACCCTCGCCTTCGCGCAAGCGAACGTCGAGAGCTGGCACAAGCAATTCATCGATCCCCCACGGCAGTACAGCATCGCGCCGTACTGGAGCTGGGTAGAGCGCATACAGCCGGACGAAGTCCGCCGCCAGGTGCGCGTGATGGCCGAGCAGAAAGTGTACGGTGCGTACGTGTTCGGCTTCGACGGCCTCCGCACGCCATGGATGAGCAAGGAGTGGATGGACGGCATGCGCGCGGCGCTCGAAGAGGGCAAGAAACAAGGCGTCTCGGTCGGCTTCATCACCGATTACGGCTGGCCCCAGGGCGACTATCGCGACGTCTGGAACCTGGAACCGCCGCAGAGCCACGTGCTGCGCAAGAACCCGGATTGGATCCGCCGCCGGCTGGCCTACGTCGAGCGCGATCTGAGCGGTCCCGGTGAAATCGTGATCGAAGGCTTGAACAAGCCGTTCATCGCCGTCGCCGGGCAACTGGACGCCAAGGGCGCTTACATGGAGGAAACCCTGCAGGTTGTCACCGACGCCATCCGCGGCTCGGCGTTCCGCTGGCAGGCGCCTGCTGGCCGCTGGCGCGCCATGGTTTTCCAGATGGAAGACCGGCCCATGTGGCGCGGCTACGTCGACCTGATGAACCGCGACGCCGTCGCCGAGTATATCCGCATGGTTCTCGACGAGCACTACAAGCAGTTCAAGCCGTACTTCGGTTCGGTGATCACCTCGGTGGTTTCGGACCATGAAGGAGAATACGGGCACCGCATCGCCTGGACGCCCGGCCTGTTCGACACCTTCGCCAAAATGAAGGGCTACCGCATCGAGAAGTATCTGCCGCTACTGCCTTATGACGGCGGCAAGCTCACCGAGAAAGTTCGATGCGACTACCTGGACGTTGTAGCTGAACTCTATGCGGTCAACTATTGGGGGCAGGTGAGCGACTGGCTCAAGGAGCGCAAGGTGCTACTCACCGGCCACGAATGGGAGGAATCCCTGCTCGCCGCCGCCGCATTCCAGGGCGATTTCATGCGCTGCCAGCGCATGATGAGCATTCCCGGCATCGACGCGCTCTACAACTGGGCCGACTCGCCGCGCCACTTCAAGGAAACCGCCTCTGTGGCGCACTTCCTGGAGCGGCCCTTCTGGTGCGAAAACCAGATTCTGCAGGGGCAGCACTCCTACATCAGCCCCCAGAAGATGCGGCTGGGCACGAACATGGTGGGGGTGTGGGGCGCCACGATCCTGACGCCGTGGTTCGACTACGGCAAGAAGATCGTCGACTTCCCGCCGGTCTGGGATTGGCGCCAGCCCTTCTGGAACTACTTCCACCATTACGCCGACTACGGCAGGCGCATCAGCTACATGAATTCACAGGGGCATCACGTGGCGCCCGTGCTGCTGTACCACCCGCTGGTCACCGTGTGGGCCAACTCGGATGTGATGTTCAACGAGAAGAAGTGGGACTTCGGACGCACGGGTCCGCGCCGCAATCCGCTCGATTCCGATAGCCCGCCGGCCTACGATTTCTACTGGCGCAATTCGGCCGAGATCACCGAGGAGCACTACTCGAAGCTGATGGACCGTTTGGTCGAGTCGCATTGGGACTTCGACGTCGCCGACGACTACTTCCTCGGCCGGGCCAAGATCGAGGGTGAGCGCATCCAGATTGGGCCGGAGAGTTTCCGCGCCATCGTATTGCCGCCGATGACCACCATCCGCCGCAGCGCCATGGAGCGCATCGCGGAATTCGCGCGCTCGGGCGGCCTGGTCATCGCCACCGGCTTCCTGCCAACCATCTCCATGGAGTCCGGCCGCGGCGATCCGGCGCTGGCCAAGCTGGTGAAGGAAGTGTTCGCAGGCGGGCGCGGCGTGTTCGTAGGCAACGACCTGGCACGCGTGGTGGAGATCCTGGAGCAGCGGGCGCCGAAAGATTTCAAGGTCCTGTCGGGCGATGCCAAACCATTCCGCTACCAGAAGCGCACCGCGAACGGTTCCGACTTTTACTTCATCGTGAACGATTCGCCTGACACGCAGCGTATCACTGTGAAGCTCGCCGGTTCGGGCGCACCCGAGAAATGGGATGCCGATGGCGGCGCGCGCACGGCCCTCGCGGGCACGGCGGAGAAGCTCAATCTCGACTTCGCGCCGTGGGAGGCCTACTACGTGGTGCTCGGCAACGGTGAGGCGCCCGCCTCGCACAGGACTGCCGGCGCCGCGCATACCGTTGTGCTGCCCAGCGACGGGTGGCGCTTCCGGCCGCTTGCAGACACGGTCGAGGTCCCCTATGCGCGCACGGCGCTTGATCCCGAGGGCGAGGGCCTTGAAGCCGGCTGGCACAAGCGCGATTTCGACGACGGCTCCTGGCGCGATCAGTGGCTCTCGATGGAGCGCTTCACCATCACGCGCTGGCGCACGTTGGGCCACTTCACCGCGCGCCATCACCAGGGTTTCGCCATGAAGTGCGGCCCGGAGGGTGAAAGTAAAGTCGATCTCACGAAGTCCTATACGACGCCGGACGGGCGCACCCTGTGGTGGCGCGAATACCAGCCGTACCCCTCGCTCGAGGAGTACTTCGTCAGCGACCTCCTCAACGCGTTCCCCAAGAGTGCCGTCGGCGACGTCGGATTCGCAGTCACGTACATCCACTCGCCCGTGGATCGCGAGGCGGACCTGGACCTGGCCGCCGATACAGCCAAGGTGTGGTTCAACCAGAAGCTCGTGATGGCGTTTCACGATATGCCCGGCTACCGGGCCAATCGCGCCGCCTTCGCCCGGCGGGAGCGCGTCTTGTTGCGCAAGGGTTGGAACGAACTGCTGGTGAAACTGGAACGTGAAGGGCGCCTGGGTTTCTACCTGCGATTGCTGAATACGGATGGCA
>JAJFUV010000072.1 GCA_021372245.1 Terriglobales bacterium | reverse complement strand
CTTCGTCGCGGCCAACCTGGGCTCGCTCGAATTGATGGGGTGGGCCGCCGCGGCCTATCAATACGGCATCCTGGCGACGCACTGGTATTGGGTAGGCGCCATTCCCGCCATGCTCTTCCTGGGCGTGGTGATGATGCCGTTTTACTACATCTCGAAAACGCATTCGGTGCCCGGATATCTGAAGCTGCGATACGGCGAACCCGCCCGCGCGCTCTCCGCCGTCAGCTTCGGGCTAATGACGGTCTTCATGAGCGGCATCAATATGTACTCGATGGCGCTGGTGTTGAAAGTGGTGCTGGGCTGGGACATCAATTTCAGCATCTGGGTCAGTTCGCTGACGGTGGCGGCCTACGTGGTCGCGGGAGGGCTGCTATCGGCGATCTTCAACGAGGTGCTCCAGTTCGTGCTGATCTGGTTGGGCGCCCTGCTGATTCCGATCCTGGGCCTGGTGGAGGCCGGCGGCTGGGACGGCATGGTGGCGCGCATCGCACGCAACTTCCCCGGACAGGATTACACGCACCTGTGGCGCACCATGGGTTCGTTCGGCGACAATCCCATGGGCATCCACTGGACCGGCATCGTCCTCGGCTTGGGGTGGGTGATTTCGTTCGGTTATTGGACGACGGATTTTCTGGTGGTGCAGCGCGTGCTGGCGGCGAAGGACCTGCGCTCGGCGAAGATGGCCCCCATCATCGGAGCCTCTTTCAAGATGATGGTGCCTTTCATCGTGATCCTGCCGGGCCTGCTGGGGCTGGCCGTGCTGCCGATGCACCTGACGGGCGAGGCCCAGGCCCTGGCCACGGGCGGCCACAGCTACAACGAAGTGCTGCCATTGATGCTGGCGCGCTATTGCGGGCCGGGCCTGCTCGGGTTGGGCATCACGGCGCTGATCGCGGGATTCATGAGCGGCATGGCGGGCAACGTCAGCGCCTTCGCCACCGTGTGGACCTACGACATCTACCGCGCGCTGATCCGCAAGCAGGCTAGCGATGGGCACTACGTCAAGGTAGGGCGCTGGTGCACCATCCTGGGCGTGCTGGTTTCCATCGGCACGGCGTACGCCGTGATGGCCTTCCTCAGCATCATGGACTACGTGCAGGCGCTGTTCAGCTTCTTCATCGCGCCGCTGTTCGGCACTGTTCTGCTAGGCATGCTTTGGAAGCGCGCCACTCCCGCGGGCGGATTCTGGGGCCTGCTGACCGGAACAGCATCGAGCATCGGCATGTGGGCCTGGGTGAAACTGGATCCGAGCGCGTTGGCCTATATCGCACTCTCCAGCAAAGCCAAGGACATGGCCGAGAACATGTACCGCGGCTTGTGGAGCTGGCTGATCTGCGTGGCGGTGACGGTAGGGGTGAGCATGGTCACGAAACCGAAGCCGGATGCGGAACTCCGCAACGTGGTGTACGGCCTCACCGCAGTTCCGGGCGAGGGCCACCTGCCGCTCTACAAGCGCCCGATCTTCTGGGCGGCCGTGGTGGCGGTTGTATTCGCGGCCCTGAATATTGTCTTCTGGTAATTGGCACAAATGATTTGGGAAGAACGTTGGCACCCGCTGCGGGAAGAGTGGGTGGTGGTGGCGGCGCACCGCCAGAACCGGCCCTGGAGGGGCGACAAGGTGGCGGGCGATGCCGAAAACCTGCCCGAGTACGTCCCAGACTGTTATCTCTGCCCCGGCAACCTGCGGGTAAGCGGCAAGCGCAACGCGAACTACGATCACATCTTCGTATTCGACAACGACCATCCGAGCGTGGGCATGAACGCGCCGGCGGAGTTGGCGCCGCCTCCGGGCATCTATCGCAACCGGCCTGCCCGCGGCATCGCGCGGGTGCTGTGCTACAGTCCCAAGCACAACCTGACACTGGCGGAACTCGCGCCCGCCGAAATCGAGCAGTTGTTCGCGGCCTGGCGCCAGCAGTATCTGGAACTAGGCGCGATGAAGGAGATCAACGACGTACTGATCTGGGAGAACAAGGGCGCCGTGGTGGGTTGTTCGAATCCGCACCCGCACTGCCAGATCTACGCGACCAATTTCGTCTGGAAGAACGTGGAGAAGTACGCCGAAGTGAGCTTGCGGCACAAGCGCGAAACCGGGCGAGTGCTGTTCCAGGACATCCTGGAAGCCGAGCGCACCGACGGCCGCCGCATCGTTTACGAAAACGAGACCGCCATCGCTTTCATTCCTTACTTCGCGCGCTACGCATACGAACTCTATATCGCACCGAAGGCCACGCACGCGAGCCTGGCGACCCTATCGGAGAAAGAAATCGCCGACCTGTCGCTCGCGCTGCACCGCGTCGAAATCTGTTACGACAACCTGTGGCGCATGTCGTTTCCGTATATCCTGACGCTGCACCAGGCGCCCACCGACGGCGCCGACTACAGCGAGTTCTTCCACTTTCACATGCAGTTCCAGCCGCCGCTGCGCAAGCCGAACCTGTTGAAGTACCTGGCCGGTTCGGAGACCGGCGGGGGAAATTTCCTGAGCGACACCAGTCCGGAAGAGAAGGCCGCCGAACTGCGCGGGCAGCCGAAGCGGCACTACAAGCAAGCCAAGAGTTAGGGAGGGATGATGACGGACGCGCACGAGTTGCTGGCGCCGATCCGGAATCTGCACGCGCGAATCCGCGACGAGGTGGTGCGCGCCTGCGAACGGGCATCTCTCGAAGAGATGGCGCGCGTCGCCAAGGATGAGTCGGGCGACACGATCTACGCCGTCGACGAGATCAGCGAACCGCTGATCTTGGAAGCGCTTGAGAAGGAAGTGGCCTGCCATGCTCCGCTGGTGCTGATCGCGGAAGGGTTGCCGAACGAAGGCATAGTGCTGCCGCGCGGCGCTTCGGAGGCGGACGCGCGCTGGCGCATCATCGTCGACCCGATCGACGGCACGCGCGGCCTCATGTACCAGAAGCGAAGCGCCTGGATTCTCACGGGCGTGGCGCCCAACCGCGGTCTTGAAACAACGCTCGCGGACATCGAACTCGCGGTGCAGACCGAGATTCCGCTGCTCAAGCAGTACTTGATGGACGAGCTATGGGCGGAGCGTGGCGCGGGCGCGTCGGCCGAGCGCATCAACCGATTCACCGGCGAGCGGCGGAGCGTCCGTCTGCGGCCCTCGCAGGCCAAGTCGATTGCGCACGGATTCGCCATGGTGGTGCGGTTCTTCCCCGGCGCGCGCGACGTGCTGGCGGCGATCGACGAGGAGATCATCCGGGGCGCGCTGGAACCCATCAAGCCCGGCAAAGCGCACTGCTTCGAAGACCAGTACATCTCCACCGGCGGACAGCTCTACGAATTGATGAGCGGACACGACCGCTTCGTAGCCGACCTGCGGCCGTACGCCGAGCGCGTGCTGGCGCGACAGGGTCTGGCGCTGGGCCTGTGCTGCCACCCCTACGACCTGTCGACGGAACTCATTGCGCGGGAAGCCGGCGTGATCGTGGCTGATCCGGCCGGCGGGCCGCTCAAGGCTCGTCTCGACACGGAGACCGACGTCAGTTGGGCCGGCTATTCTAATCAGGCAATTCACGACCAAATCGCGCCGCTGCTGGTGGAAGGCCTACGGAAGCGCGGCCTGCTGAGCTGAGGCCGTAGTTACATCACACAGGCGATCAGCCCGCCTCGCGGCTGGTGAACTCAACACCACCGGCACTCACACGGTTGGCGCTCTTCTTCCCTGCCGGCGAAACGTTTCCGTAGTCGTCAACGTCCATATTTTATAGTCTCTGGACGATTGCATGTACACGAAAGGCCCGGCCCTATTATTTCTTGTTCTTGCGGGAGCTATGCGGTTGTTTGGCGGCGTCGCGCTCCTGGTGAGCGAGCCGTTCGGAAAGTTTGGCTTTTTCAACCCCACCGGTCATGCATCCATTTACCTGTCTGGCGTCTGCGCGGAGACGCCCACCAAGCTCCGGCTTTGCGCTCCCGGAGAATCCGGCGTGGTAATCAGCCGGTATAACCGAATTGCGTCACACGACTGGATCGCGGTGCCGCTATTGCCGTACCTCTACGCAATGGACCGGCCGGAAGAGATACCCGCATCCGCGAACGTGGCAGTTGTCGCGCATCTCAGGGACGCGTATCGTCGCGCACATCTTCAGGAGCTTGCACCCGACAGCCCGGAGGGTGAGCCGCCCAAGGGAGACTGGGTTCAGTTGGTTGGCGCTGCTTACGATCGCAGCATTTACGGCTTCATGCTTGATACCGGACGAAAAGACGATGAACGCCTGATCCGGCTTCTCAACGCGCAACGCAACGGGAAGCGCTTCCACCTTCTCTACCGCAATTGCGCCGACTTTGCGCGCGGCATCATCAATTTCTACTATCCAGGCGCGCTCCGGCGGAGTCTCATAGCGGACGCCGGCACTTCGACGCCCAAACACTCGGCCAAGGCGCTGGTGAAGTACGGCCGGCGACGGCCCGAACTGGACCTCCGGCAATTCGTGATTCCGCAGATCCCGGGCATGCGCCGGAGCACCAAAGTGCGGGGTGTGAACGAGTCCCTTGTCCGATCAAAGAAATACGTGGCGCCCCTGCTTTTCCTTCAGCCCTGGGTGGCGGCAACGGCAGGTGCGGCCTATCTGATTTCGGGCCGTTTCAATCCTGCCGCGCAACCTCGCATCGTTTGCGAACGGGAAGCTGTGGAAGCCTGCATGGGGAGCGTGGACTCCGGGATTCGAGCGTCCGCGGAGGTTTCAACCGGCCCATCGAAACCGACTCGCGCACGTGGATATTGACTCCGTGGTGTCCAAGGACTCGATCCGCCCAGATCGTGCAGGTTGCCGGAGTGCCCAGACACTCGGGCCGTGCGCGGCTTTGGAAAACTCAAGAATGCGCTGGAGGGGGTGCGTACTCCTGTGTCTGGTTCAGCCGGCGTGCTCCCGGCCTCCCGCACCGTACCGGCTATGGCAAGAACATGATCGGAGCCTGCCAGAACGCGGCCTTCCGGTTGGTTGGATCGATCACGGTCACCTGACAGGTGTACCTTCCAGGCCGGAGTTTCTCCAGTGACAGTTTCAGCCGCATGGGCGCCGTCTTGAGGCGGTTTTCCATCGCTTCCGTGACGGCAAGCGGTGAGGTTTCGAAGGCTTTCGATTGGCCTCGATAGAAGGACACGAACGTGAACAACGGTTGAGCCGGGCTGGCGCCGAGTTGGTACGCCTGCAAGTAGACGTACATGTCGCGGCTCGTGCTGAAGACCCGCGTCACGCTGGGAATCAGTTTCCGGCCGTTGCTGACCAGTGGATTTGCGGTTTGTGAAGAGAGCTTGCCTGCGGTGTAGAGTGCGTCTTTCAGCTCGACATACTGGCCGCTCAACACGACCGAACTGATGGGAATCCGTTCGGTTTCCTTGTTCAGGTTCGGGATGACGAAATTCGTGAGATAGGTTCCGATGCGTCCCGTTTCGGCGTCACGCGCCAAGAACTTGAGCGTATAGGTGCCAGGAAGCAGGGTGAAGCCGGTGTCGTACTGGATGTGGCGGCTAGCGAGTTCGGTGGCCGTTTGCCCGGACAGCTTAATATCCACTTTGTCTCGCACATTGGTCATGGTGACGCCGAACTCGTCCTTGACTTCGCCGATGAAATCGATCACAGTGTGCTCGGCGCCGCGTTTGCGGGCCAGGACCAGTTCGTGGCCCGGAATCTTGACGGCCACCGGAACGTAGTACTCGGCCCGGTTGAGCTGGAAGTGGTTAATCTCCAGGGCGATCGTCAGATCCGTGATGGGGTCTCCCAGCATGAGCGCTTCTTCGAGCTGCCGCTCTTTGTCGGCCGCGCTGAAATCGGCGAACCGCTTGCCGGACCAATAGCCTCGGCGGTATTCCAACCGGGCATTCAGCTCCGGATCCACCGTGACCTTGATTTTGCGGAAGCGGCCGTCGAGTGCTTCGTTGCTCGTGTAGTAACCAAGGATGTAGTAGCTCGTGATGGACCTCTGCGCGTTGACGATCCCCACGGAGAGATCGTTGTTATCGAGCAGCGCCTTGCCTCCGGTGTCCGCAGCGAGGCTCCAGAGCGTATCCTGCGATTGCGCGAGGCTGGCCGCCTGCGCGTTTGCCAATGCGCCGGTGTACATCCCGGCGCCCCCTGCGGAGCCGACCGTGGCATCTCCGAGCGGAGCTTCCGCCATGAGACCGCGCGCATCTACCGTGAACAATGAGACGTTGGCTCGAACCGCCGCGTTCACCGTGGCCCGCAGTTGCGCCTGGTTATCCATGCCGCGCAGTTTCAAGCCGCTCGCGAAGTAGATGAGCGACTTCTTCTCATTCAGATTCCCGAGCATCCTGGCCGCGGTCTGCAACCCGGCGAGCTGACGGTCGGTGTTGAAGATGTTGAATTCGCCATAGTCCTGCCCGAAGGCGGAGCCCAAGTCCGCGATGTTCTCGTCGGCCATTTGGAGAGCCGAGCCACTCGCCGTAGCGCTCAGCTCCTTCAACGTTTCGACTAGCGCCGCACGATCGTCAGTGAAGTCCTGACGCACGCGAACCATGCCGTGGGAATAGGCAAGGATCGCCACCAGATCGGGCGCGGTCATTTGCCGCCGCACGAACCTGATTGCCGAGTCAAAGGCCCTCAACTGGTTGTACAGCGGCGTATACGACTGGTCGAAGTAGAGGATCAGCAGCCGCCGGTTTCGGTAGCGGACGTCGCCGGGCTTCTCAGGGGCGATCTGGGGTTGTGCCGTCGTAGCTTGGTTAGACGGAATCGCCGGAACGGCCGGCACGGGACTCGGGTTCTCTTCCAGGCGCTGGAACTCGCAGAAGCTGACGGCCTGGGGCTTGCCGTCCTCGGTGACTGTGAAGTCCTTGGCCGAGAGGCCTTCGATGGGCTTGCCATCCTTGGCCGTGACCGTTACCATTTCGACCACCAACTGCGTGCTGCTGGTGAACTTCACAACGCCACTATCGGGTGCCGGTGGATTCTGCTGCCCAAGCAAGGTGAAGGCGAGCAACGCTGAACAAATGCTCCGCATGTCAGAACCTCACCCGCATGGTGATGCGCAGGGTACGCATCGAGTCAGCGGCCGTCGGCAATCCGAACTGAGTGCTGGTAATGCTCGTGTTCCACTTCTTGTACACAACGTGGTTCAGAAGGTTTTGGGCGTCCGCGCGTACTTCGAAGCGGCCATCCTGGAAGCTGCGGCTCAGCGACGTGTCGAAGGCGAACTGCACGGGGCCGCTGATCGAGTTCCGGCCGGCGTTACCCCACTCCCCATCTGCCGGAACCGTCAACGCGAAAGGATTCAGATGCAGGCCCGCCGGCGCATCGTACAGCGGGGCGCCGGTGTAGCTCGGCCGGATGCTGCCGATGACGCCCGTGCCCTGCACCACCCGGGAGTAGACCGGCGTGAGCGGGAGACCCGAACCAAGCTTCAGGTTGTTCGAGATGGTCCAGTTCCGAAGGGCGACTCCGCGCCAGCCCCGCGTCAGCATTCCTCCGAGCGTTCCCATACCCGCGGTGTACTGCGACTGGAGTATCAGCAGGTGGCGCTGATCGAAGTTCGACAGTCCTCGTTCTCCGCGAAGGTTCAACCAGTCCTGCGCCATCACCGCCGTGCCTTCGCCGCGCCCGCCGAGCGACGCGTTGTCGATGGCTTTCGCGAAGGCATAATCGAGCGCGGCCAGCCAACCCCGGTGCAGGCGGCGCCGGAGTTGAACCTGCGCGGCGTGACGAGTGGAATTGCCATTGGAAGTGAGATAGATGAAACCGGTTGGGCAACTCGGGCAAGGACTCGCCTTGCCTGCCGGATAGGTATTCGGCAGGAACTGCTGCTGGGCGCGCGTGCCCTTGGTGCCGAGGTAGCCGGCGCTCAGGACGAGCGCTCCCGGCATGTCCCGCTGTATCTTTGCCTGCCAGGTCTGGGAGTAGCCCACCTGAAAGTGCGGATCCACCGCGAACGTGTTGACCGTCGTGAGGTGCGGCTTGCGAAATCCGTTTTCCAGGGTGAGCGGATTGACGGCACTGTTTTGAACGCTGAAACTGGTGGACAATGGCGGCTGCTGTGTCATACGACTGGCGATGGCCTGATAGACCGAGGTGTCGTAATACACGCCGTAGCCGGCCCGCACGAGCAACGACGATGCGGGAACCGGACGCCAGGCTATGCCGATGCGTGGTTGGAGCCCGAGTCTGTCGGGTTGCATCAAGGACGAAGGGTAGCGCGTGCCGGTGGTCGTCCCCGCCGGAGAATTGGCTACGACGGCGCTGGCGGCAGCGAACGCCGGCGCCACGTCCAGGTTCACCAGGCGTCCGTAGAGTTCCGTGATCGGCGATGCGTATTCCCAACGCAAACCGGCATTGACCGTCAGGCCGGGGCGTGTGTGCCAGTCGTCGTTGACGTACGCATCGTACATGCCGGCGCGCAGGTACTTGTCGGCATTTCCGTAAGCGATCCTGGCGGTATCGGGAATGCCGAACAGAAAACCGGCGAGGTCGGAACCGGTGCCGCCGGCCGAAGTCGCCGTGGCAGCCGCGGTGAACCCGAAACTGCCGCGCGGGTCCTCCTGTCCGATCGTGTTGAACTGCTGACGGCGAATGTCGCCGCCGGCCTGGAAGGTGTGCGAGCCGTGCGACCAGGAAAGGGAGGCACCCAGCCCCGCCGTCTGGTTACGTGCGAACGAGTACTGCCCGTCATCGAGGCCGGTGATGCCACTCGCGAACGAAAGCGCCGGCGGCCCCCAGTTTTCCGCGTCCTGGTTGTTCCCCGTGATCCCGGTGTCGCCCGACACATTCTCCGTAAATGCGAAGTTCGGCACAGCGCGGTTCGAGAGCCTGCTGTAGTCGAGGTGGACGTTCGTGGTCAGGCGGCCGGAGACCCGCCGGGTCCAGATCGCGGTTGCATTCAGACCCGATCCATTCGTTCGATCCACGAAGCCGAACAGGTTCGGATTGTCCGCCGAGTTGCGCTGCCAGCGAAGCCGCCCGGTCACCAGGTTGCCACGAGCGAAGCCCTGATAGACGTCGCCTTGCAGGGTATCGGAATTGCTCGTGCCGCGAAGCGCGGTCTCGTAGTTGTAACGGTTGCTGCCCTGTACATTGGGCAAGGGATAGCGCGCCAGCAATGCTTTGGCCTGCGGGCTGATCCGGCTTGCCGGGATCAGGTTGCCGCTCACTGTTGCTCCCGTACTCGGGTCGGCGAAGCGCACCGGAACACCTGCACTGTCCACGGTGCGTGACAGGTCGCCCGCACGTTCAGCTTCGGTGGGCATGAGCCCGGCCTGGTTGCTGGCGTTGCGGTTGCGCATCCACTGATAACTCAAGAAGAAATAAGAAATGTTTCGACGCCGCGGCAGAAGGCGGGGAATCGCCAGGGGACCGCCCACAGATACAGCCCCCTGCGCCTGGTTGTATCCGGCTTTCGGACTCCGCATTCCGGTGAGTGAATACGGGCGGGCGTCGAAGACCGCGTTGCCGAGCGTTGCACTCAGCGCAAGCTGGTAGGGTGATTTGCCCTTGCTCCGCATGTTGCCGAATGCGGCCGATTGGCTTAGTGGCGACGTGGCCGCGTTATTGACGCTCCCGTTCACCAGAAAGGAATCCGACGCGTTTTCCGTAAGCGCTTCAGTTACAGGTCCCGTAGGCGCGACCTCCGGGGCCACGCTTGATTCGACGCGCTCGCCGGTGGCGGGCGGCGAGATTGCGGAGCCGGCTGGAATCGCAACAGCGCGAATGCTCTCGATGGGGAGCATTTCAAGATTCCACGTGGCTGGCGGTTGGCTCGGCGCAACCAGGACTTGCCGGTCGATGGGCGCGAAGCAGAGCATTTCGATTCGAATCGACCAAAGCCCGTCCGCCAGGTCGGGGAGGAAATACTTGCCCGAGGGGTCTGTCACGGTCTGTGCTGTAGTCGATCCGCGAGCCGCCCTGACCGTGGCGCCGGGAACCGGCTGATTGCGGAACCTCACGATCCCACAGTGTTCAGATGATTGCAGCGCGCACGCCAACAGCGGGAGCAAGAATAATGGCCGCATTTCGCGTGTCAGTTTTCCGTGGGGGCCTTTTCGACGTGATCGACCACAATGTGCTCAATGGGCATCTTTCGTTTCTCCAGGTCCAGCCCGAGATTCCTCACCGCATGCAGGACTCCCAGACTTCCCGGGTTAGAGGCGGTTTCGGCGGGAAGGGGATCTTGACCGTTCGCAGTGGGACCACCCGAACCTTTCACCTTCAGTCCGTTTGCGGAAAACGGGAGGTCGTAGACAATGTCGTACTCTCCCTTGAGTCCCGTCATATCCACCACTGGGCGGTCGTTCGCAAAAGTGGTCTCGCCTATCAAGCGCGCCAAGCTGGGCATAGTCATCCTGCTGGCTTCATAGTGCTGTGTCGAACGGGCATCGTCCAGCGTGACACGGAAGATGGTTCTCCCGTACATCCCAGTAATGATCGCGTTGCCGTCTTTTGTTCTTGTGACCGGTGGACCAATTCGTTCTGATGACTCCCCGCCCGGGTTGCCGGTGTTCGGTAAGGCCTCAGAAGACGATTCCTTGAATTTGGGTCCGCCTTTGCCCACGACCAATACCCAGACGTCCCGTTCTCTGAACTCGCGATGCACGGTCAATTTGAAACGCTCTGCAAGCAGGGATCGCAGCATGAGTGGCGCATCCTCCCTCCGAGAGCCGGCAGGCATTTTACAAATTGCATCGAAGCGCTCTTGCGAGAGTTGCTTCGGGGCGGTTACTATCTGAAACTGTTTGACCTGGTAAGCTTCCTCGATGAGTTGGCGCGGCAGCATAGAAATGTACTCAGTTCGGTTTCCATAAGTTCGAGCCCCGAACCTGATCTCGACTCCCATTCGACTCGCGGTGCGAAAATCGGGCACTGCCGCAGGTCTAATCGAAGCGACCTCGAACTCCAGCTTGCGGTCGCTCTGCGCTTCGGCCTTGAAAACGCCCAGTAGAATGGGGCAGATTACAGCCACGGCCAAAAGCGACGCCAGCAACGCTCTCTTCCAGAGCTTCAACTCGCTGATGAAGCGACTCGTCATAATATTTTCAATTCGCTTCCTCAGATCCGCTCCGGTTATGCCCGCGGCGCACGCAAGCGGCGACGCGAGACAGAATTCGCAGATCTTCAGAATGCCCTCGGCATAGGCTTGCGGCTCACCGCTCAGTTGTACCACCTGTTCGTCGCAAGCTCGCTCGCGCTCTTCCACCATGCGGGCTCCCAGCCACCATACCAGGGGGTGAAACCAGAAAATGGCCTCGACCATCATGTGGAACGCCGCCGCCAAGTTGTCGCGGTGCCGGGCGTGGCACAGCTCGTGCGCCAGGATCGCTTCCAGTTCTGCCTCCGAAAGGCGGTCCGTGATTCCCTCAGGCAGCCACAGCACCGGCCTAAAGAGGCCGAAGATGCCCGGTTCCATCCTTGCGGCTGAGGACACCAGTCGAATATCCGGCAAGCGAAGACGGCCTTTCGAACGCACGCGGCGGAGGGCATCCGCCTCGCGTCCTTCCCGCAGCAGCACGGCCGCGCTCACAACCGCCCGAACGCGGCGCCATCGGTCC
>JAJFUV010000060.1 GCA_021372245.1 Terriglobales bacterium | reverse complement strand
CGATGAAACCCGCGTCACAGCCCTTCCAGAGCAACTTTTCGGAACCTATGACTACCGGGCGGACGATGACGGCGGCGTACAGTTCGTCGATGCGGTACTTGTCGAGCACCAGCCGGTAGAGCCAGCCGAGCGAAGCTGTGAGGCGATCCGCCGTGCCCGGCCGTGCGACATAGAAATAGTAAGCAAGCGCGATGCCCGCCAATCCGGCGCCTACAGAGATCAGGACGAGCATCTGGTCATGATGCTCACCCGAAAGGGGGAACAGCGGTTCGAGCCAGCGCGGCACGTCGAAGTAGCCGCCGGCGAGCGAGAGCACGGCCAGTACGGCCAGCGGCATGGTCATCACAGCGGGCGATTCATGCGGATGCGCCACACCGCGGTATTCGCCGAAGAACGCCAGGAAAACCGCGCGGAACACATAGAATGCCGTCATGCCGGCCGTGGCTACGCCCACCCAATACATCCACGGCGCGTGATGGTGCGCCGCGAGCAGGATGGCGTCCTTGCTGTGGAATCCGGAGAACGGCGGTACGCCGGCGATGGCCACAGCCGCCGCCAGGATCGTCCAGAAGGTGAGCGGCGTATGCTTGCGCAGCCCGCCCATGTTGCGCAGATCCTGTTCGCCGGAAAGCGCGTGGATCACGCTGCCGGCCCCCAGGAACAGCAGAGCCTTGAAGAAAGCGTGCGTCACCAGATGGAAGATGCCGGCCGAGAAAGCGCCCGAGCCAAGGCCCAGGAACATGTAGCCCAACTGCGAAACCGTCGAGTAGGCGAAGACCTTTTTGATGTCGTTCTGCGCCAGGCCGATGGTGGCCGAAAAGACCGCCGTCGCGAGTCCGATCACGGCCACGGTGTCGAGCGCGATGGGGGCGTGCAAGTAGATGGGCGCGCAGCGGGCCACCATGTAAACGCCCGCGGTCACCATGGTGGCCGCGTGGATCAGCGCGGATACCGGCGTGGGGCCTTCCATGGCGTCGGGCAGCCAGACGTAGAGCGGGATCTGCGCGCTCTTGCCTGTCGCGCCGACCAGCAGGAGCAGGCCGATGGCCGTCATCGCTCCGGCGCTCTGTTCCACCCCTCGCGTGTTCACCTGCGCGAGAACCTGGGCGAAATCGAGAGCCCCAAACTGGACCACAATGAGGAACATGGCCAGCGAGAAACCGAAGTCGCCCACGCGGTTCACGATGAAGGCTTTGTTACCCGCATTGGTGGCGCTTTGGCGGAGGAAGTAGAATCCGATGAGCAGGTAGCTGCACAGGCCCACGCCTTCCCATCCCACGAACATCACCAGGAAGTTTGCCCCCATCACGAGCAACAGCATGAAGAACATGAACAGGTTCAGGAAAGCGAAGAAGCGATAGTAGCCGCCTTCGTGAGCCATGTAGCCGGTCGAGTAAATGTGGATGATCAGGCCGACGCCCGTGACCACGAGCAGCATCACGGCCGTGAGACGGTCCACGGCCAGGTCGAATCCGATGTTGAGGCCGCCGCTCGCGAACCAGGTGAAATAACGCTCGACGTGTGCCGTTTCCATGGTGCCGAGTGCGGCCAGAGTTTTCAGCACCCAAATGAAAGACAGCACCACCGAACCGATGGCCACAGCGTTCACCACGCTACGCGGCGCGCGACGACCGGTGAGGCCATTCACCAGGAAACCGGCCAGCGGAAATGCGGGAATGAGCCAGAGATGCTGCATCGCGTCAGTTCTTCATCGAGTCCACGTCGTCCACCTGCAGGCTTCCGCGGTTCTTGAAAACGGTCAGGATGATGGCAAGGCCGACGCTGGCTTCCGCCGCCGCCACTACCATCACGAAAAAGGTGAAGATGTGCCCATCGACCTGCCGGAAACGGTAAGAGAACGCGACAAAGCTCAGGTTTACGGCGTTGAGCATCAACTCGATGGACATGAACATCGTAATCAGGTTGCGCCGGAAGAAGAAGCCCGCCACGCCGAGGCTGAAGAGCACGGCGCTCAGCATCAGGTACCAACTCAAAGGCACTCCGCCGCTCATCGTTAGTCGAGCTCCTTTCGGGCCAGAACAATGGCGCCCAGGATGGCGATCAGTACCAGGGCCGAGGTCAACTCGAACGGCAGTAGGTAATCGGTGAACAGTTTCATGCCGACCGCGTGAGTATTGCCACCGGTGAACGCGCCGAATCGCACCGGTTCGCTCTTCGGCGCCACACGCTGCACCAGGTAGCTGAGCACGCTGAGGAAGCCCACGAAGGTCGGGATGCCCAGCCAGAGCACCATACGCGGCCGGCGGGAGGCCCCC
>JAJFUV010000041.1 GCA_021372245.1 Terriglobales bacterium | reverse complement strand
AGCCAAAGGACGACAATACGATCTCACACCATACAGCCATGTTGAAAGGACATTGTGCCTGATGCAGCGTAGCTTCCGGAAGGCAACGCTAATCTCGCTGGCGGTGTACGCGGCTGCAGTCTTGATGGGATTCTGGGGCGGTTTTCAGATAACGCTCTTTGTCGTTCCTGTGTTTCAGATCACCTGGACGCTGTTCTGCGTCATCAGAATCGTTCAATTACGCCGTGACGGCGCTCACCAAGCTGATGCGCCCCGATATGATCGGGAGAGTTACGGATTCTGGTCAGTCGGCTTGGTCAGTTCAACGGCCTTGTTTGTGGTCATCGTCATACTCACTCAGGTCGTGTGAACCGCGTCGCTATGCATGGAATTCCGGAATCACGTAGCCTGTCCCCGGATCTGGCCGCGGGCCAGGCGGATGAGGAGCTCAGTGCCCGGCGGGGCGTCGGCGGGGTCTTTCAGGATCAGGCCGGCGGCAGTTTGGACGATGGCGTAGCCGCGGTCGAGAATCTTGAGCGGGCTCAATTCCGTCAGGTGGGCGTTGGCGAGATCCAGGCGGCTGCGCCCTCGCGTGAGCCGTGCTCGCATCAGTTCGGCCATGCGGGCGTCAGCGGCGTCGATGCGCTGCCAGGCACGCGCCAGGCGCAGCCGCACGTCGCGTCGCATGACGCGCGTGGTGAGTGCCTGCAAACGGTGCCGGGCATCTCCGATGCGCAGGCGCACCGACTGCTGCATCCGGCCAATTGAAGTCTGGATGCCATCGAGCAGTTCCTGGCGCGTGCAGATCACTACCTCGGCGGCGGCCGACGGGGTGGGCGCGCGCAGATCGGCGACAAAATCCGCGATCGTGAAATCCGTTTCGTGGCCGATGGCGGAAATCACCGGCGCGGAACAGGCCGCGATGGCACGGGCGACGGCTTCCTCGTTGAAAGTCCACAGGTCTTCCAGCGAGCCGCCGCCGCGCGCAACAATCACGACCTCCGCCCAGCCGGATTCGCTGAAATACTGAATGCCGCGCACCACCTCTTCCACGGAGCCTTCGCCTTGCACGAGTGACGGGTAGAGGCGTATGTGCAGACCCGGGAATCGGCGGCCGAGCACGTGCAAGATGTCGTGGATGACCGCGCCGGTGGGGGAGGTCACGATGCCGATCCGCCGGGGCAGGCGCGGGAGCGGACGTTTGCGCGCCGGATCGAAAAGGCCTTCTTCGGCGAGTTTCTTCTTCAACTGCTCGAACGCCAGTTGCAGCGCGCCGAGCCCCTGCGGCTCGAGGGCTTCCACAATTAACTGGTATTCGCCGCGCGCCTCATAGACGTCGATGCGCCCGCGCGCGAGCACCGCCATGCCGTCTTGCGGCTTGAAACGCAGCAGGCGGGCGACGTTGCGGAAGGCCACGGCACGCAGTTGCGCACCCTGATCCTTCAGCGCGAAATAGTAATGCCCGCTCGATGCCAGCTTCACGCCCGAGATCTCGCCGGCCACCCAAATGTCGCCAAAGGTCTTCCCCAGTATCTCGCGCACGATGCTGGTCAGCTCGCTGACAGTGAGGATTTGGCGTTCGGGTGTCCAGTTCAGATCCAACTGCTCCATGGTTGACGCTCCGGCACGTTATACAATAGCAAGTCTCGCATGGCGATTGACTGGTTCCCGTTATGGCTGAGTCTGCGCGTGGCCGCGCTCGCGACCGCCGCCGGACTGATCCTCGGACTGTGGCTGGCCTACCTGCTCGCGAACCGTGAGTTCCGCGGCAAGGAACTGCTGGACGCGGCCGTGACGCTCCCGTTGGTGTTGCCTCCGACCGTCCTGGGCTACTACCTGCTGGTATTGTTGGGGCGCGCCAGTCCGCTGGGGAAGCTCTACGAAGCGGTGTTCGGCGGGCCGCTGGTCTTCACCTGGCAGGCTGCGGTCGTGGCGGCGTTGGTGCATTCGGCGCCGCTGCTGGTGAAGTCGGCGCGCGCGGCGCTGGAGAGCGTGGACCCGAGTTATGAGAAAGCCGCACGGAACCTTGGCGCCAGCGAATGGCGCATCTTCTGGCGCATCACGCTGCCTCTGGCTCGCCGCTCGATCCTGGCGGCGACGGTGCTGGCGTTCGCTCGCTCGCTCGGCGATTTCGGCGTCACCATCATGCTGGCCGGCAATATCCCGGGCCGCACGCAGACGGTGGCGGTGGCCATTTACGATGCGGTGGAAGGTGGCAACGGCACCGTGGCGGCGGCGCTGGCTGTGGCGATCTCGGCCGTGGCGCTGGCGATCCTATACCTGGCGAACCGTTTGAGTCCCAAGCAGGTGGCGGGATGATCCGGGCGCGCATCCGCAAATCGTTCCCGGCGCGGGCCGAGTCCGCGGCGTTCTCGCTGGAGGTCGACTTCAGCACATCGCTCGGCGTCACGGTGCTGTTCGGCCCCAGTGGCGCGGGCAAGACCCTGACGCTGGACATTGTCGCGGGTTTCGTCCGCGCCGACGAAGGCCGGGTCATGCTGGACGAGGAAATCCTATTTGACGCCGCGACGCAGGTGCATCTCGCCCCGCAATCGCGTCACTGCGGCTATGTCTTCCAGAACTACGCGCTGTTTCCGCACATGACGCTGCGGGAGAACCTGAAGTTCGCCGCTAACTGCGCCGATTCGCGCACGCGCAAGCCGCGGCTGGAGCGGCACCGCAAGGTGAACGAGATAATCGAGCGCTTTCACCTGGAGGATGTAGCCGGACGCAGGCCGAACGAAGTCTCGGGCGGGCAAAAACAGCGCTGCTCGATTGCGCGGGCGTTGATCGGCGAACCCAAGGTCCTGCTTCTTGACGAACCTGCCCGTGGCCTGGACGCTCCGCTGAGGGCTGAGTTGTACGCCGTGCTCCGGCAGGTGCGCGCGGATTTCGGTACGCCGATCGTATTGGTCACGCACGATCTGGAAGAGTGCCTGGAGCTTGGCGACGAGATGTTTGTTCTGCGGGACGGCAAGCTGGTGCAAAGCGGTCCGCCTGTGCGCGTCCTGGATCAGCCGGCCAACGTGGAAGTGGCCCGTTTGATGGGCATCTTCAACATTCTCGAAGCGCAAATCACGGCGCTCGATCCGGCCAACAAAACCAGCCGCGTGAAAGTTTCAGATTTCGAGCTGAGCGGGCCGTATTTTCCCGGAAAGCTGCGCGGCGACCGCATCTGGCTCTGTGTGCGGCCGGAACTGCTCGCGGCGCGCCCGCGCGACGGCAAGCCGGGGCCGAACCAAGTGGCCGTCCAACTCGCGCGCGTCATAGATAAGCCGGGCGGCGTGAGACTGGAATTCTCCGGCGGCATCTTCGTGGACATGCCGCGCTTCGAGTTCGAACCCGAGCGGCACAACAAAGAGTGGGTCGTGGAATTCCCGCCGGACGCGCTGCGCGCGCTCTGATTCCCGGGGAAGAGTATTACACGGTAGTCTGGTGATTAGCGGTAGATGGCGGGGGTTGAGACGTTGCATCGCTAATCGAAGGAGACCGTTATGCTGTGTCGGCGTTTGTTGTTGATGGGGCTCTGTGCTGCCGCTCTTTGCCTGGCGGCGGAGAAGGTAGTGGGCGGACCGTTCGTGGTGAATGTGGAGCCTCGCGCGGCCACGGTGGCCTGGATTGTCGAAACCAGCGAGGTGAAACTGGGACCGGCGCCGGGCAACTGGACGATGCATACGGCGTCGTTGCGCAGCGAAAAAGTGGCGTTCACGGGGCTGGAACCCGGCAAAACCTATCACTATCACGTGGCCGCAGCCGGACCGGCGGGGAAGGGTTCATTCAAGACGCCTCCCGTGGCTGCGGCGCCGTTCCAATTCGTGGTGTTCGGAGACACCCGTACCCGCCACGAAATGCACAAGAAATTGATCGCCGCCGTCGCGCCGCTCAACCCCGATTTTGCCATTCATACAGGCGACCTGGTGGCGAACGGCAGCGACACTTCTCAATGGCCGGCCTTCTTCTCCATTGAGCGTGAACTGCTGAGCAAGACAGCGTTCTTCCCTGTGATCGGCAACCACGAGCGCAACAATCGTCAGTTTTATGAGTTCTTCGACCTGAGCTACCCCTACTACACGTTCAACTGGGGCAGCGCGCACTTCATCGTGTTGAATACGGATGTCGGAAACATCGCCGTGAGCGAAATGGCGCGCGACGGTTTCTGGGCCGAACAGATGCGCTGGCTCGAGGCCGACCTCGAGAAGAACGCGAAGGCCGACTTCATATTCGTCGTCTGCCACCATCCGCCGTTCACGGCCATGAGCAAGCGGCAGAAACATGACGAGCGCATGGAGATGATGGTCGAACTCCTCGAAAAGTACAAGGTGACGGCCATGTTCAACGGCCACGACCACAACTACCAGCACCATCTGAAGAATGGAGTGCACTACATCGTGACCGGCGGGGGCGGCGCGCCGCTTTACCCGGTGGATGCCTCGATTCCCGGCGTGACGCAGAAGGTGGTGAGTACAGAGCACTTCGTGACGGTCAAGATCGAGGGGAAGACCGCCCGCGCCGAAGCCATCGGCCTCGACGGGCGCATTCTGGACACGGTGCAACTCAAACCTTAGCCGCGAGAGGCGTTGCGGGTCCGCGGAGGTGCGGCGGACTCCCGCACAACCAATTCCCCCTGCACCTTCAC
>JAJFUV010000039.1 GCA_021372245.1 Terriglobales bacterium | reverse complement strand
AAAGGAGGAAAACCATGGGTAAAGTTATGCCGCTCGAAGGCAACATGGCCGTCGCCGAAGCCATGCGGCAGATCAACCCGGATGTCGTGGCGGCCTATCCCATCACGCCGTCCACCGAAGTAGTGCAAACCTTCGCCCGGTTCGTCGCCGACGGACAGGTGAAGACAAACTTTGTCGCTGTCGAATCCGAGCACTCCGCCATGAGCGCGTGTGTCGCCGCTGCCGCCGCCGGTGGGCGCGTCATGAACGCCACCAGCGCCAACGGTCTCGCCCTCATGTGGGAGATCCTGTATATCGTCAGCTCGCTGCGCCAGCCCGTCATCCTGACGCTGGTCAACCGCGCGCTGTCAGGCAACATCAACATCCACTGCGACCATTCCGACGGTATGGGCGCGCGGGACGCCGGCTGGATCCAGCTCTATGGCGAAAACTGTCAGGAATCCTATGACAACCTGATCCAGTGCACCGCCATCGCCGAGCGCCTCGATGTCCGCCTGCCGATCATGAACTGCCTTGACGGCTTCCTGGTCAGCCACAGCTACGAGCTCGTCGAAGTTGAGTCCGACGAGGACGTGCAGAAGTTTGTGGGGCCGTACAAGCCCGTCAAGCCCCTGCTCGACATCAAGAACCCCTACACCATGGGCCCCATCGACCTGCAGGACTTCTACATGGAGCACAAGCGCAACCAGTGGGAAGCCTACGGCGCTGCCAAGAAGGCCATCGTCGAAGAGGGCAAGCGCTTTGGTGAGATGTTCGGGCGCGAGTACGGCCTGATGGAACTCGTGGACATGGACGATGCCGACATCGCCGTTGTGGCGCTCGGCTCGGCCGCCGGAACCTGCAAGGACATCGTCGCCAGCCTCCGCGAGCAGGGCGTCAAGGCCGGCTTGCTGAAGCTGCGCAGCTTCCGCCCATTCCCGGCCGAAGAGATCGCCGCGGCGCTCAAGGGCTGCAAGGCCGTCGCCGTCATGGATCGTGCCGCCAGCTACGGCGGTGGCACCGGCCCGCTGTTCCCTGAAGTCGCTGCCGCCATGGCAATGAGTGGCTTCCAGGTTCCGATGCTGGACTACATCTATGGCCTCGGCGGCCGTGAACTCCCGCCCGAGCAGATCTCGACGGTCTACGACGACCTCGCGAAGCTCGCTAATGGCCAGAAGCCCGAGCAGGTCGTGCAGTGGCTCGGCGTCCGGGCGTAAGATACGCCGGCGTAGGTGGGTTCATGCCTGAACCCACCCCGTGCGGGTTCGAGACGAACCCGCCTACGCGCAATCTGAAGACCAAACAGGAGGCATGATAATGCCTAAGAATCTCAAGCAGTACGCCGAAGTTCCTGTGCGCTTGACGGCCGGGCACCGCCTCTGCCCGGGTTGCGGTGAGCCCACCGCCGCCCGGCAGGTCCTCATGGCCACCGATAAGCCTGTCATCGTCGCCAATGCCACCGGCTGCTTCGAAGTCTCGACCACGATCTTCCCGTTCACCGCGTGGAATGTCCCGTGGTTGCACGTGGCGTTCGAGAATGCCGCGGCTGTGGCTTCTGGCATGGAGGCCATGTACGTGTCGCAAAAGGCCCAGGGCAACATCCCTGAGGATGCCGATTACCGCTTCGTCGCCTTCGGTGGTGACGGTGGCACCTATGACATCGGCTTCCAGGCCCTCTCCGGGGCAGCCGAGCGCGGCCACCATTTCATGTACGTGTGTCTCAACAACGAGGCCTACATGAACACGGGCGTCCAGCGCTCCAGCGCCAGCCCCCTGGGCGCGCACACCACCACCACCCCCGCCGGACGCAAGTCTACGGGCAAGAAAGACTTCCAGAAGGACCTCACCGGCATCATGGCGGCCCATGAGATCCCGTATGTGGCCCAGAGCATTTCCGGCCGCTGGCGCGACCTGACCGCCAAGGCCGAAAAGGGCTTCGAGTGCGGTGGCCCGGCGTTCCTGAACGTCCTGACCCCGTGCCCGCTCGGCTGGATCTCCGATCCCGCCAAGTCCGTCGAAATCGCTCAGTTGGCCGCCGACTGCTGTGTCTGGCCGCTGTACGAGGTCGAGAACGGCGTCTGGAAGCTCACCTACAAGCCCAAGGATAAGGTGCCTCTGGACGAGTTCCTCAAGCTCCAGGGCCGCTTCCGCCACCTGTTCAAGGGTGACGAGGGCGCCGCGATGCGC
>JAJFUV010000033.1 GCA_021372245.1 Terriglobales bacterium | reverse complement strand
TGATCGAGTACGAGTACAAGGGCGCGGACACCGTGGCGGAAGTGAAGAAGTGCTACGCCTGGATGAAACAGGCGGTGAAGTAGACTACTTCTGATCGCTATAGTGGAACGTTCCCACGAACGAACTGCGCGAATCGTGGCTCATCCAGGTGGAGTCCAGCCCCGAGCCTGAGTATCCTTGCGCCAGCGTGTAGGCAGGCATGGCGTGGTCGAGCTTGGTGAGTGGCTTGTACCAGACCACTTCGTTGTGGCAGATATGGTCGCCGTCGCCGAGACTCCGCGTTTCGATGCGCGCCAGCCTGCCGGCCTCGAGCCGCGCCTGCATGCTGTGTACGTTGCCGTTCGCGAAGCTCAGCTCGATGGGCTGATACTCGACGCGCTCGATATCCTGCAGCAAGTCGCCGCCCATGCGCTCGGCGAAGCCGCGCAGCGCGACGCGTTGCAGTCCGTCCGCGCGCTCGTCGATAATCAGCACGGCTTTCACCGGATACGGAGAATGGTCGATGTTGCCGAGCGTGGAACTGGCGCGCAGGACGCCGACAACAGAGAGGCCGTCGAGTTTCACGCCCTGCCAGGAACCTTCGGTGACTTTCCAGCCCATCACGGCGAGGTCGCCCGCCAGGTTCACTTCCGAATTGGCGAAGCAAGGGCCGGTGTAAACGTCGGCCGTACGGGCCTCGACGTACTCGCCGCGCAGGTTGGTTTTGTGCAAGGAAGCCGCCGGCAAGGTGACGGCCAAAACAGACACGCCCAGAACGATCCCAGAGAAGACTTTCATCCCAGGTCTCCTTTGACAATCAGTATAACAAAGTCAAGATTAACTCGGCCGGCTGCCAAAGTGACATATCGATGCTCGCATGATATGTCTTGATCTATGAGGACCACGGTTCGGCTCGACCCACTCTTGTTTGCCGAAGCCAAGAAACTCGCCATGGAGCAGGGGACCACACTGACTTCATTGATCGAGGGTGTTGTGCGCGAGGTTCTGGCGCGTCGTCGCGACTCACCTCGTGTCGGTGAGGCCCATCTGACCACGCTCGGTGGGAAGGGCTTATACCCCGGCGTGAACCTTGACGATTCGGCCGGGCTCCTCGATTGGATGGAACAACGCAATACTGTTCGTTGACGTGAACGTGTCGGTGCGTGCTCACCGAGACGACAGACTACGTCATGAGGGCAACCTCGTACCTGACGCGTACCTCGCGGCGCTCGCGATTGAGTCCGGAAGCGAATGGATTACCACGGACCGCGACTACGCCCGCTTCCCCGGTCTACGCTGGCACCATCCGTTGGAGTGACGCCACACCTCTCCCCTGTCCAACACCTTGCAGCGCACTTATAGCGCCCGGTAGCAGGGGCGCGTGGGGTTGCATTCTTCGTCGTCGGCGATTTTGCCGTCGGGTCCCAGGCAGGTTTGCGTTGTGTGACACCAGAAGAGGCGGTCTCCGCTCGCCAGGCTCGGGTCCTGAACGGCGTCGATGAACAGGCCCTTCCAGCGTAGGTTTTCGCACCGCTCCGCGCCGGGCTTGGTCGATTCCGTGTTCTCCATGTGACGCTCCTCTCTCCCGTCGCTCACGCCTTGATACCGGCGGCCGCGAGCAGCGCGCGCTTTACCGCCGTGCGCGCCAGTTGCACCTTGTAGGCATTCTGGCTGAGCGGCTTGGCGCCCGCGACGGCACGTTCACCGGCCTCGGCCGCCACTTCCACCGTAATCGTCTTGCCGGCGAGCATGGCTTCGGCTTCCTTCGCCACCCACGGCACAGGTGCGACATGTCCCAGTACAACGCGCGCCGATGCCACCGCGGTCCCCTTCATGCGTAGCGCGACCGACACGGCCGCCAGCGGCCAATCGAGCATCTCCCTCTCGCGCACTTCGTAAGTCGCGTTGCGGCCGCGCGCGGGTGGCACCAGAATCTCGGTCAGGATTTCATTCGGCGCGAGCGCGATCTCCCGCGTGGCGTCGTCCGCGGGCGCAACAAAGAACTTCTCCACCGGGATCTCGCGCGTCCCCTTGGCCGACACCGCCTTCACTTTCGCGCCCAGCGCCACCAGCGCCGGCCCCAGGCTCGACGCGCTCACAAACCACGCCGGCCCGCCGCCGAAGATAGCGTGATAGCGGTTTTCGCCGTCCGGCACCAGGGGCTTGCCTGCCTCGTCCTTCGCCAGCAGACCGAAGCCCTTACGGAAGTACCAACAGCGCGGCCGCTGGCACAAGTCGCCGCCCGCCGTCCCCATGTTACGGATTTGCGGACTGGCCACACCGCGAACAGCCGTTGTGATGGCCGGATACTCCTTGAGCAAGGGACTAGTGAGCATCTCCTCGAAGGTGGCAAGCGCGCCGATACGCACGCCCGCCGCCGTCTTCTCGATCCCGGCGAGTTCCTTCAGCCCCTTGATGTTCACGACCCGCTTCGGCGTGTGGATGTACTCCTTCATCAGCGAAATCTGGTCGGTCCCGCCGGCCAGGATGTCCGCCTCGCCCCAACTCGGAGCAAGCAGCGCCACGGCTTCCTGGAGCGTGGCCGGAGAAGCATACGCGAAGGCTTGCATCAGGCTTTCCTCCCTTCCAGCGCGCCCAGCACCTTGTCCGGCGTCAACGGGAGCACGGACGGCCGCACGCCAATGGCGTTGGCAACCGCATTCGAGATGGCCGCGATGCCGCCGATCGTGGGCGGCTCGCCCAGGCCCATCACGCCGCGCTTGTCGTTTTCCGGCGTGATGTCCAGGTGCACAACGATCTCGCCGATGTCGCCGATACCAGCCAGCTTGTAGAACTCCAGGTCGGCGTTCAACATACGGCCGGTGTTCTGGTCCATGACACGCTCCTCGTAAAGCGAAGCAGCAACGGAGAGGATACATGCACCGTAAATCTGGCTTTCAGCGGTCTTGGGATTGATGATCAGCCCGCAGTCCTGCACCGCCACCAATTTGTTCATCTTGACCACGCCGGTCTCGATGTCGACGCTCACATCGGCCATCTGCACGCCACCTACGCCGCCGCTAGTCAGCCCCAGGGGATTCTGAGGATCGTTCTCTCCGACTTCGCTGATTGTCTTGGCCCCGAGTTTGCGGCAGGCCGCGCGCCAGGTGAGCGACTTGGCCGGATTCCCTTTCACCTGGACCTTGCCGTTGGCCGCTTCGAGTTGGTCCGCCGGCGCGCCCAGCGAAGGCGCCACTACTTCGAACAGCTTTGCCAGAGCGTTCACCGTAGCCTTGCGCGTGGAGGAAGACACGCCACCCACCGTGGTTGAGCCGCCGCTCGCGCCCGAAGGCGGATACTTGTTGTCGCCGATCAGGACCTTCACGCCTCCCAGCGGCAAACCGAGCGTCTCCGCCGCCACCATGTTGATCACCGTACGCGTGCCGGTGCCCAAGTCCTGGCTGCCGAGCTTGACTTCCACCGACCCGTCCGGATGGATGGATGCTTCGCACTTGCTCGCGTGCCCGGCGCCGCCCCAGGTACAAATCCCGATGCCCAGTCCTCGCCGCATGTACCCGCTGGCGTTCTCTCCGCGTGGATGCCACAGCTTCTTCCACTCGATCAGTTCGGCGGCCTTTTCAAGCTGCCTGCGGTAAGTGTCCGCACGGTCGGTCAGTTCCAGGTTCTTCAAGAAGACTTCCAGCGAATCAAGCTTCGCCGCCGCCGCGAAATCTTCAATGGCCGCGCAGGTCAGGTATGACACCTGCGGGTGGTTGGGAGCGCGCCACGCCCGGGCGCCGCCCGTGTTGATCGAAACAGTGGAATGCAGGAAGCGCCGGTGCGGGACCTTCGTGAAAACGTAGGGCAGAATCCCGGGCGCCAATCCACCGCCGCCCACGCCGCCTGTACCCCAGGTTTCCGACTGCCACGCCGTGATGGTGCCGTCCTTCTTGCCGCCGACTTTGATGTTTCCGAAGAAACCCGGCCGATTGCCGGCGATTTCCTGGTCTGTCGCGCGGTCCAGGAACAGTTTCACGGCGCGTCCG
>JAJFUV010000018.1 GCA_021372245.1 Terriglobales bacterium | reverse complement strand
TCCTTCCAGAACCGCGCCAGTTCGGGAGTGCGGGTCTGCGTCCCCGGGGCGACGCCGTGGCGCAGGCACGCATCGCGCACGGACTCCATGGCCTCCACCATCTTGGGATGCTGGAAATCGCCGGGCACACCCAGCGAAATGGATAGATCAACCGGCCCCATCATCACCGCGTCGATGCCGGGAACCGACAGCAACTCTTCCCGAGCTTCCACTGCCCGCCGCGTTTCGATTTGCAGCACCACCATGGTATTCGCGTTCATGTGCTCAATCGCCTGGGCAATAGTGACCGCCTCATGATTCAGATGCAGCGGCGTCAACCCGTAGCCGCGAATACCCACGGGCGGGTACTTTGTCCAGCTCACCGTCCGATCGAGGAGTTCGGGAGATTCGACGCGCGGCAGCACGATGCCGTCCGCGCCGATGTCGAGCGCGCGGGCGATCAGCGAGTACTGCAGATCCGCCACGCGCACCAGCGGCGAGATACCGGCCGAAACCGCGTCGCGGCAGATGTCCTGCAGCGACTCGATGCCGAAGCCTCCGTGCTCGGCATCCACATAGGTCCAGTGAAAACCGGCGGCGGCGAGGATGCGCGCGATAGCGGGCGAACGCAGGTTCGACCATCCGCAGCCGAGTTGAAGCCGGCCCTCGGCAAGGGCCTTCTTGACCGTGTTGATTCGCATGGGGTGTCCCTTCGGGGATCAGGCCATCAGTATGCGATGGTCCGGCCGATCCACCTGCACATTCTCATAGAGACGGCCGATTAAATCAAGGCCGTGCCGCGCGAGGAAAGGAAGAATCGAGTAGAAGCGTTCCTGCAAATGCCGGTGCGGGTAGACGAGGTTTGCCAGGTGCACGGTTTCGCCGGCGGCCCGCTGGTCGCGGCGGGCGCTTTCCCGCGCGGTTTTGCGGCGGATCTTGGCGAGCTGATATAGGATCTTGGCGCGGCTCTTTTCGAGCGCGGCGCCGAGGGTTGCGTCAAATGCGCCGACGCCCGGGCGCAGCCGGTCCAACACCTCCGTGGTTTCTTGTTCCGCGGCGGCGAGCGAGCGATCGAGCGCCGGTGGGACCAACCTCGACGCGATCTTAGCCGCCAGGGCTTCCTCGCCCTCCAGAACGTCGTTCAGTTCCAGGCCGTAGCGCGCCATCAGCTTCGCGGCGCGCGCATCCAGTACCGTGAAACCCGCCCTCGGCACCATGACGGGCGTGCGTCCGAGCAGCGCGTGGTAGAGCACTTGCGATTGCGCCATATAGGCGGTTTCGGCGGGACCAAGTACTGTTGCGACGGTGGGCATCAGGTAGTCCGCGACCACGGGCCGCAGCAGGGCGTTCGGCGAAAGCCGCGCCGCAAGGTCCCCCAAATCACTCGTCGTGTAGCGTGCGTCACGGCTGGCGTAAACGTCCCCTTCCCGCCGCAAGGCCAGACGCCGGCCGCCATCCAGCAGGAAGAACGGCGCATGGTCCGCCTCCACATGTACCTGCGCATGATAGCCGGCAGCGGTGAGTTCGCCGCCGCGGCGCGCGAGCGCGGCCAGAAGCTCCGGCGCCACTTCCACGGCCCGGGCGAGCATCGGCGCGGCCAGGGCGCGGATGGCCGGGTCGAGCGGATCGAGCAACAGCAGATCGTAGCCAGGCAGCAGCGCGGCAAGGAGCGCCGCGAAAGCATCTCCGAACGGGCGGCCGTCGCGGTAGGCATCCGAAACGAGAGCGGCGACTTCCTTCGCAAAGGGCAGCTCGCCAAGCGCCTCGGCAAGCCCCGCCGCCGGATCGCCCGCTACCGGAATGCTCCCCACCACTCGCGGGGCCGTGGAATCAGGTACCACTTCCAGGCATTTGGGGCGCTGCTCGTGGTCGAAAACCCAGCAGGAGCGCACTTCCTCGAAATCGTGGTCCTCTGTGGCGAGCCAGAAGACGGCCACGGCGGGAATACCGTTCTCCGTGAGCCGTCGGACGAGCTTCGCCGCAGTGAGCGCTTTGTAGATGGTGTAGGCAGGACCGGAGAACAGGCCCACCTGCTGTCCCGTCGTAACCACGACAGTGCCGGGGCGAGCCAACGCCGTCAAGGCCGGATTCGCTCCATTCCGTCGTTCGAGCGCAGCCACCAGCGCCGCGCGCCGCTCATCGGGATAGTCGATGACGGCGGCCGCCCTCGCGTAGCTTTCCGCCGCGCAGGGCGGGTAGTCATAAAAGCGCGCGACGTTCGCGAAATCCGAAAGAAAATCCGCGTAAAGCGCGCTCGGCGCAGTCAATGCCGTGTACGGAATGCAGGTGGAACTCATCGGATTACCCGGAACACTGGCCCTCTCCAAAAAGGTAACAGATACCGGCGGCGCGGGGGCGTGGCGTATACTGCAAGCGGATGGCGGGAGTCTACATCGCATATCCGTTCTGCGCCCAGAAATGCACGTTCTGCAACTTCGCATCCGGTGTCTTTCCGCGCGAACTGGAGCGGCGTTACATGGCCGCTTTGCTCGCCGAGATGCGCGCACACGAGTGGGCATGGACGCCAGAGACGGTGTATCTGGGCGGCGGAACGCCGAGCCTCATATCGAAAGAGGCGCTCACGAGCGTGCTCGAACTCGTCCCGGGGCGACCCTGGGCGGAGGCCACTATCGAAGCTGCTCCGGGATCGATCACCGCGGATCGCGCTACCGCGTGGCATGAGCTGGGAATCAACCGGGTGAGCCTCGGCGTGCAATCGTTCGTGGCGGCGGAACTGGCGCGCACGGGGCGCAGGCACACGCCGGAAACCGTGGCGCGCGAGATGGAACTGCTGCGCAAAGCGGGCCTTACACGGTTCAATATCGACCTGATCGCCGGGCTGCCCGCGCAGACCATGGAGAGCTGGCGCGAGTCGCTTCATTGGGTGCTGCGCCTCGATCCGGGTCATGTCTCCGTTTACATGCTGGAAGTGGACGACGACAGCCGGCTGGGCCGCGAGATCCGGCGGCATGGGTTGCGCTATGGCGCCGGAGAAGCGCCGGATGAAGATCTGACAACTACGCTGTACGAAACCGCGATCGACGAACTGGCACGCGCGGGTGTGCGGCAGTACGAGATCTCGAATTTCGCGCGGCGGGGCGAGGAGTCGAGGCACAACTTGAAGTACTGGAAACTGGAGCCGTACGTTGGCTTCGGTGCCGACGCGCATTCGTTCGATGGAAAGACGCGGCGTGCCAACGCCGAAACCCCCGCCGATTACTGCGATCGCATGGAGCGCGACGGAACCGCCGTCGCTGAAACAACCCCGGCGCGCCTGGTGGAAGAGAAGTTCCTGGTGGGGCTGCGTCTGGCCGAAGGTGTGCATCCGAGCGCGGAAGAATGGGGGCGGTTCCGCGTGCCGATCGAGCGGTTCACCCGGGCCGGTTTGTTGGAGGCCGGCGGCGGCGCATTGCGCCTGACACGCCGGGGCGTGTTGCTTTCTAATGAAGTATTGCAGGAGTTTCTGTGTCCCTAGATGAAAAGTTGAATAAACGATGGATCGATTTGCGAAGCGAT
>JAJFUV010000011.1 GCA_021372245.1 Terriglobales bacterium | reverse complement strand
CTGAAGTCAACGCGATGGCCGTGGGCAACATCACCTATCGCTTACGCCGTGGATTACCGCGACGTTGGCAGCTATGCGCCGTGGTATCTCGACATCGATGTGGGAGATGGCATGGATACGGGATCGCTGCGTTGGAATTCCAAGGCGATCCCCTACGAGCATGCTATGTACTTACAGGAGGTCAACTCTTCCGGAGTTCCCACGGGTGTCGACATTGATATGGCCACGCAGGAGTCGCTGACAATCACGGCTGACTGTAAATACCGGATTCACCTGGGAGAGGCAACAGAGAACTACAACGTCACGATCAAGCCCGGATGGAACCTTGTCAGCTTGCCATTGTACCCCACCACGCCAGACCCGGACGTCGTGTTTTCCGACTCGGATATTGACTACGTTCAAGAATGGAATCCGACCACCGCAGCCTTCGTTGACGCCGGAGTGATTTTGCCGAAGATGGGTTATTGGATCCACAGCAACCAGGAAACAAACATCAGCGTCACCGCAACCGGCTGGCGCCCGCCAGACTATGTCACGCGTTACCTGCAGGGGCCGGCGACCGGAGCCACAGTATACACCCGCGAAGCCATCGGATTCTGCGCAGCCATGGCGAACATGTTCCCCGCTTGCACCAAGGCATACCTGCAGCAGTTCAACGCCACAACCGGCGCGTATGAAAACGTCCTAGCCGCGGTGGAAGGCGTCGGTTACTGGATAGACGTCACCGCCGACGGTCAGATCGTGGTCAAGCCGCGATAGCAGATTAAACCTTCCCCTCGCGAATCTTCCGTCCGCGAGGCGAATCAAGCGGGATCATGTTCGGCGCCCGACATTCCGGACAGGCCTTGTACCTGCTGCTGAGACGCCAAATCGAGTAAATCAATCCTGGCACCAGAAAGCAGCACCACAGGACAATTTCGATAAGGATACTTCCCCTGGTGATGCTTTTCGGATAATCACTGCATCCGCAGTTCGGGCAAATCATCTCTTGTGCCATGGTTTTCTCCCGCTCGCACGATTATCGTACCATGCCTTCGCTCCGATTGCAAATCTGAAACTTTTTGTGTAACCATTACCGAAATTAGATTCTCCGCAGTCTCAAAGGGGTAGCCAGCCTGGGCGCTTAGGCGAACCGACTGGCTGGTTACAAGCTCCAGGGTGAGGGCTTCGGGCGTTGGGCGTACGGCCAGAAGGTAGCTGGCGAGGAAGCGCCGCAGGCCGTCGGTGTCGGAACCGATCCGCTTGATCAATGCGCCCATGTTGGGGAGTTCGCGGACGCGATCTTCGGCGACGGCGTAGGGACTGAGGGGACTTTCCTGTTGTTCCACGAGGTAGCTCTGGCGCGCGATGCAGGTGGCGAGTTCGTGGCGGCCGGTGGCGAGGCGCTCGTTCCAGTAGTCTTTGTTCTCCATGGTCCATTTGCCGTCGAGGAAGGCGCGATCTATTTTGGCCAGGTCTGCCTCTAATTCTTTCTGCCGCATGGCGAGCCGATGAAGTTCTGGTGTGCTTTTGGCGCGCGCTTTGTCGCGGGTAGCGCGAATTTTGCGGATGGTCTTCTCGATGTCGGCGGGCGGCAGGGTAGATAATAGGTCAAGGACTTGTTTTTCGAGTTGCGGGGCTGAAACGCGCTTACCACACGCCGGATCGGTGCAGACGTAGTATGAATAACGGCGATGGCCGCGCCCGGTCCCGGCCCCAGGGCTCATTGTACGGCCGCACGCGCACTCGACCATGCCGCCGGCCATCAGGTAGCCATACTTCTGTGCTCCGGGGCGCGGCTTGCCGCCTACCTGCCCAGGGAGACGGGCCTGGATGCGGTTCCACAGGTCGGGATCAAGGATGGGCTGGTGTTTGCCGGGGAACTGGCGGCCACCATACCGGATGCGCCCGATGTAGACTGGGTTGCGCAGGATGACCCAAAATGAGGCACGCGGGATTTTGAGCCGGCGGCAGAGTTCTTGCGGCCTGGCGCCGGTGGCGTACTCGGCAAACAGGGTTCGCACGATTTCGGCCTTGGCTGGGTCTGGCACGAGTATGTTGTTGCCTTTGCCGT
>JAJFUV010000006.1 GCA_021372245.1 Terriglobales bacterium | reverse complement strand
TTTCCCACCATTGCTGCGCGGCCAGCGGCACGGCGGCGCATAAGAGTAAGAGTGCGGCTGCAAGGGTTCGCATGTGCATTGACACCAGCATAATAGATTGTGCGACAGTGGTTGTTGAAACACCATGCGACGCCTGTGTTTCGCTCTTCTTGTCATTACTTTCGCGCTCGCCGCGCAGCCCGCCGGCGATTGGGCGCTCTCGAACTTTGCTCAGCGCCTGGAACTGGAAATCTCGAACCCGGCCGCGCATGCGGTGCAGACTCTTGCCGTCGTTCCCGTGCAGCCCGCCGCACGTGTCGCGCCGGGATTCCCCGGTGCGCTGGCCATTGCGGTCCTCGTGAATCCCGCCGGCAGCCGCTACCCCGTCACCATCGTCCCTTCACAAGCGGATGACCTGGACGGCGATGGCAGCCCCGACGAATTCGTTTTCCCGGTGCGCTTGAATGCCGGCGAAACGCGCACGGCTCACGTCTACTACTCGACGACGCTCCGCGACTCCATCGTCTACCCCAAGAAAGTCCACGCGCAGCACAGTTACGGTTACAACCACAACACGGTCGCGCTTGAAAGCGAGCTGATCGGTTACCGCACTTACGGCGGGTTCTTTCTCGACATACAGGCGCGGGCCGACGGTCAGCCTGGACTCTACAACAGCATGGTCGGCTACTTCGGCGCGGGGCGCCTTTCGATGGCCGGCCGCGATGTCATTCACATCGGCGATACGCTGGGCCTGGGTGGGATCTTCCTTCGCTCCGGAGACAGCCTCTATCGCCCGCCGTATAACATGCCGGACTACGCGCACAAGCCGCGTGGCGCGGCCGAGCCGAAGTACCGCGTCATCGCCGACGGCCCCGTGCGCGCCGTGGTGGAGGCCCGCATGGACGAGTGGGCAATCGGTGAAGACGCCGTGCGGCTCACCGCTCTCTATTCCATCGCCGCCGACAGCGAGTTCGTGGACTGCCGCTTCCGCGTCGCGCCGCTGCGGATGCGACCGGATCGCGTTTACGAGGTTGGCACCGGCATCCGGCACCTGCCGGAAATGAAGCAGGGACACACCGACGGCCGCCTCATGCTCTCCGGCTCGCAGACGCCGAAGATCGGCCCCATCGCCCTGGCTTTGTTTTACGACCCAAAGCAAGCCGCTTCCATCGAACCGTTGGAGACCAAGGAAGACCGCAACGCAGCCATCGTCTTCGCCGGACGCCTAGCCGCGGGCCGATCGGTCGACGGGCGCTACTCCGTAGCGGCGGCCTGGAGCGGCTCCGGCATATCGGACCTGTTCGCCCATCTGGATGACGTGGAGGACCAGGCCCGCGCCGAGGTGAAGATCTCCAATCTCAAATTCACGCCGACGCCCGCGCCGGCGCATGTGGATGGCGAGGCTTACTGATGATCGTCGACGCGCACGTCCACATCGGCAAGTCCACGCGTTTGCAGATCAACGTCGACGGCGAGTTCCTGGTGCGCACCGCCGACAAGCTCGGCTTCGACAAGATCTGCGTCACCGATCTCACGGCGTTGTTTTACGACATGCACGAGGGCAACTATCTCCTTTCCCAGGAGATGAAGAAGTTCCCGGACCGCATGTTGGGCTATGCCACGATAAGCTCCACCCACTTCGGCCAGGAAGCGCTCGACGAACTCGAACGCTGCCGCAACGACTACGGGATGAAGGGACTCAAGGTTTACTCCACACCCGACTTGTCCGTCGCCGAGCCGGCCATGATCCCGATCCTCGAAAAGTGCGTTGAACTGGGCTTCCCCATCCTGGGCCACGTGACGCCGCAAGAGTGTGAATACATGCTCACGGCCGTCCCCGCGGCGAGGATCATGATGGCGCATTCCGGCGGCCAACCTTTTGCCAAGGGCGATTGGAACCGGGCCATCATGGCCGCCCAGAGACATCCCAACCTGTACCTGGAGACGGCCAGCTCTACCATCGACGCCTCCTTTCTCCCGCAGGCGGCGGCCGCTCTCGGCACCGGCCGCATCGTCTTCGGCACGGATACGCCGCTGCTCGATCCCTATTCGCAACTCGCCCGCATCAGGTCCAGCGGGCTCTCGAGCGAAAGCCTCGGCCAGATCATGGGCGCGAATATCCTGCGGCTCATGGGGGTGGAGCAATGATCTTCGACGTGAACGCCTTCATCGGCCGCTGGCCCTACTGGCCCATCGAGTCAACGACCGGCGCCGAACTGTGCTCCCTGCTTTCCGAGTGGGATATCCAGCAGGCGGCCGTCTGCTCCACGCGCAGCCTGTTCGTGAACTGGGAAGACGGCAACATCGAGACAGAGAGCGAAATCGCGGCTTGCGGTGGCGCGCTGGTCCCCATGGCGTGCCTTGGCCCGCGCGAATTGTCGCACAAGTTCTCCGGCGAGCCCCACGATTTCGACGCTTACGCGGCGCGCGGTTTTCGCGGCGTGCGTTTGTACCCGCAGCATCACAGCTACCATCCGCTTTACGAGGCTTCCATCGAGCCGATTCTCGAAGATGCCGCCCAGCGCGGCTGGCCGGTGATGCTGCCATTGCGCGTCGTCATGAACTGGGGCGTGCCGATGCTGGATATCGGCGTGATGGCGGCTGTTATCGAGCGCCACCCCAAGGTGAACTGGATTCTGGCGGGCATCAACTATTTGTTTGAACTCCAGATGGCCATCTCGATGATGCGCCGTTTTGATTGCGTGCACCTTGAGACATCCTGCATCATGGGTTTCGAGGCGATCGCGAAAATCGTCCAGCAGGTGGGCTCGGAGCGCCTGCTGTTCGGCAGTGGATCTCCCATCCAGAACGGCGCCGCGGTCGTCGCCAAAATCGCTCATGCCAATATCTCCGAAACCGCGCGCGAGGCCATCTTCTATACCAACGCGCGGCGTCTGTTTAATCTGAAGAGTTGAACTATGCGAATCCTTCGATTTTTCTCAGCCGACGGCAGTGTGCATCTCGGCGTGCGGACAAAAGATGAGGTGATCGACCTCGGCGCGAAGAGTCCCACCGACTTGATGAGCGCACCACCGGCGCTCGACGGGCCGCGCATTCCGGCCGCCGGCCTTCGCCTGGACGCGCCCATCCGCGACTCGCGCAAGCTGTTCGCCCTAGCCGGCAACTATCGCAAACACATTGTTGAGAGTGGTTTCAAGGATCCAACAGCCGAAGGCGTCCTCACGCCGCAGGTCTTCTGGAAGCCGCCCACGACCATCAATGCGCCCGGTGGCGCCATTCCCATCCGCCCGAACAACGTTTTCGTGGATTGGGAGATCGAACTGGCCGTCGTCATCGGCAAGCGTGCCAAGGACGTGCCAGCCGCCGACGCCATGGATTACGTCTTCGGCTACACCGTCATCAACGACATCAGCGAGCGCAAGTTCAACGCGCACGTCGAACATCGCAAGGTGCGCGAATTCGATCCGTTCTTCGACTGGCTCATGGGCAAGTGGTTCGACGGACACGCGCCGCTCGGCCCCGAGATCGTCACCAAGGACGAGATTGCCGACCCGCACAAACTCGACATCCGCCTGTGGGTGAACGGCCAACTGATGCAGGATTCGAACACCTCTTACATGATCTTCAGCGTCCCCGAGACCATCGCTTACATCAGCAGCGTCGCGACGCTCGAACCCGGCGACGTCATCGCCATGGGGACACCCGAGGGCGTGGGCTTCGCGCGCGGCATCGCGCTCAAGCCGGGCGACCGGCTGCGCGGTGAAATCGAAAAGATCGGAGTTCTGGAAAACACGCTCGTCGAGGAGAAGGCGTAATGAAGAACATTCGTTTAGGCATCATTGGGTCCGGGTTTATGGGCCGCACCAACGCCGAGGCGTCCACGAAGTATCTGAAGAACGTGGAACTGATGGCGATCGCCGGCGGTTCGCGCGCCCCGAAGCTGGCCGCGGAGTACGGCGTCACGGCGGAACCCACGGTGGAAGCGTTGTTGGCGCGCCCGGACATCGACGCCGTTCTCATCTCGACACCGCACGCCGAACACACATGGCAGGCCGTCGAGGCGGCCAACCACGGCAAGCACATTCTGCTCGACAAGCCCATGGCCACCTCGGTCGCCGACTGCGACCGCATTCTCGCAGCCACGCGCAAGGCCGGCGTGAAGTTGATGATTATGTTCGGCCAGCGCTTCCGCATCTGCAACATCGAAGCGCGGCGGCTGGTGCGGGAAGGCGCCATCGGCAAAGTCAAAATGGTTCTGGAACTGATCCTGGCGAGCGGCGGACTCAAGTCGCTGCCGCCATGGCAGAGTAAGCCGGAGAACGTCGGCCCCTTCATCGGCCACGCCGTGCACAACATCGACCGCATCCGGTGGGTCACCGGCACCGAGATCACCAGCGTCACCGCGCACGTGCAGCGCGATCCGGAATCCGGCAACGAGGTTTCCACTATGGCGTTGCTCTCTCTTTCAAATGGCGCCATGGCCACGCTCTGGGAAAGCTGGGACATCCCCAAGCCGATCTTCCCGCGCTCGGAGTCCGGCGCCCGCATCGTGGGCGAAACCGGGAACCTGGACCTGGACGCCTATGGTGAATTGCGCCTGGGCCAAAACGGCTCCTGGAGCGTAGTCACCACGCAACCGCCCATCGACTGGGCCGGACAAGGCATGCTCTCGCCCGTGCGCATGGCGGCCTATTGCGCGCAGCACCAGGAATTCATCGACAGCATTCTTGAAGGCCGCACGCCGTCTGTGACCGGCGAGGACGGCCGCGCGGCCGTGGCGGTGGCCGAAGCCGCATACCGCTCAGCTGCGGAAGGCCGTACCATCTATCTCGACAATCCGGAGGAAAAGAAGTGAGCGCGAAGTTGGCTATTCATGGCGGCGAGAAGGCGATCGGCACACGCCTACCATCATATCTGGAAAGCGCGGGCCGCACATTTGGCGCCGAAGAAGAAGCACTGGTACTCGAAGCGCTCCACTCAGGTTGCCTGACGCGCAACGGCGGAAAGATGGTGCCGCGGCTCGAAGCCGAATTCGCGGAACGCCTCGGCGTGAAGCATGCCGCTGCCTGCTCGAGTGGTACGGCCAGCGTACACCTGGCCATCGCCGCGCTCGATCCGGCGCCGGGTGACGAGATTATCGTTCCGCCCGTCACCGACATCGGCTCCATCGCGCCCATCCTTTGGCAGAATGCCGTGCCGGTGTTCGCCGATCTCGACCCCGCGACCATCACCCTCGATCCGGCCGACGTCGAGCGCCGCATCACTCCGAAGACGCGCGCCATCGTGGCCGTGCACCTGGCCGGCCAGCCCTGCGCACTCGACGAACTGAGCGCCATCGCGCGCCGCCACAACCTGGTGCTCATCGAGGACTGCTCGCAAGCCTACTGGGCCGAGTACAAGGGCAAGCTCGTCGGCACTATAGGCGGCATGGCCTGCTTCAGCCTGCAGCAGAGCAAGCACATCACGTGCGGGGAAGGCGGCCTGTTCGTCACGAACAACGACGAATGGGCGCGCCGCGCGACTCTGTTTGCCGACAAGGCCTGGCCGCGCGACACGAAAAGCCTCGGCTCATGCCGTTTCCTTTTCCTGGCGCAGAACTATCGCATGTCGGAACTGGAAGGCGCCGTCGCTTTGGCGCAGTTGCGCAAGCTGCCCGCGCCGGTGGTGAAGCGCCGCGCGCTCGCCGCGCGTCTCGATGCCGCTATTAAAGACCTTGCCGGCGTGAGCGCACCCGCCGTGCCCTCCAACACGAAGCACTCTTACTGGCTTTACATGCTGCGCGTCCATCAGGACGCTGCCCGCGCCACTGCTCGCCAGTTCGGCGACGCGCTGGTGGCCGAGGGTGTGCCGGCCTGGGTCGAGTACATCATCGATCCGCTGTATCTTTCGCCGGTGTTCACCGGCCCTAACACCTACGCTGCTTCCGGCTATCCGTTCAGCACTTACGGCTCGCAGAAGTTCGAACAAGGCTTGTGTCCCGTAGCCGAGCGCGTACTTCACGAAGTGATCGCCATTCTCTGGAACGAGAACTACACCGAAGCGCAGGTGGACCAGATCGCCGCGGCCATTCACAAGGTAGCCGCGCACTTCGCCGGCAATTGATAGCCCCAATGCACCGCCGCCGCGCCGAAGTTGGCGCGCAAGCGGTCGATGGCGTTCGCCAGGCGGTACTCCCGCTCCCGGATTTGCGCCTCCGCGAATAATTCCATCTGCGGGGACGGACGATAGAGTGTGCCCGCTTCCAGGCACACCGCGCGCAAACGCACGCGCCGCTGCCAAGCCGAGCGCAGCAGCCGTTCGAGCCCTGCGCGGAATTCGCTTTCCACACACGCCGGTTCGGCCAGCGTGAGCGAGCGCTCGGATTCATCGCGGTCCGTGTAGCGCAGTTTGAACGTGATACGCCGGATTTCCGCGCCTTCGTCGCGCACGCGTGCCATCAGCCGCTCCAGCATTTCGCGCAGCGTGATCAGCAGCCGCGCCTCATCCCAGACGTCTTCCGGAAATTCGACCTGCTCGCGCAGCGCCGGAGACCACGTACGCCGCAGCGCCACGGGTTCCTCGTCCACACCCTGCGCGCGGCGCTGCAGCGCCAGCGCCTGCCGGCCCAGGACAAGCGCCAGTGCGTCCAGCGGCGCGCGCGCCAGTTCGCCGATGCGCCTTATCCCGGCCACTTCCAGCGTGGATCGCGAAACTTCCCCCACCCCCGGCAGCCATTCCAAATCGAGCGGCGCGAGAAACTCCGCTTCCCCGCCCTGCGGCACAACCACCTGCGCCGCCGGTTTGTGTATGCGCGCCGCGATGCGCGCTACCGTTTTGTTAGCGCCCACACCGGCCGAAATTGAAATGCGCAGCCACTCACCTACCGTGCGCCGCAGCCGCTCGGTGGCGCCCTCGGCGCTGCCCCTGCGCAATGCAGGCGCGCCGGTCAAATCCAGAAACGCCGCGCCCACCGCCACCGGCTCAACCAGCGGCGTCTCATCCTGGCACAGCCCCAGGATGTCCTGAAAGAACTGTTCGTAAAGATCGAAGTGCCCGGGCAGCACGATCAACGGCGGGCAGCGCCGCCGCGCCTTGCCCGTGGGCATGCCGGGATGGATGCCGTAACGCCGCGCTTCGCGGCTGGCCGAAACCACCACGCCACGCCGCGCCCCG
>JAJFUV010000004.1 GCA_021372245.1 Terriglobales bacterium | reverse complement strand
CACGCCTATGGGCATCAGGATCAGAATGGCGTGTTCCAGTTGTCGCCCGCCTGGAAGAATGTGATCTACCCGTTGCTTAAGGACGTCCTGGATTACAAGCTCATTCCGACGCGCGAGCAAGTGGTGGCCCGGATGAAGGTTGCCTATCAGGATTCCGGAGAGGTAGGCACGGAACTGGATGCGTCGGGTGAAGCTTTGTACCGGCCGCTGTATGGGGCCCTTAAGCCGGAGGACAAGATCATCGCGGACAAGTTATCATCCGAACTTCTGATGCGGACGGGCCGCTATTACTATCTGCCCGTGCTTCCGAAGCTGGCCCCGCAACAGGCGCGTGCCCGTTTTGCAAACATCATCGGGCCGCGTCAGTTTCCGAGCGCGGAAGCGCAACGCGCTTACTTCGACAAGTTGTACCCGGCAGAATCGTCTGGCGGCGCTCTTGTGCTTCACATCAACAACACCTGGTTCGTCACCAACCCGCACGAGAACCAGGACATCGCCGAGGACTTTCGATTCAGTCTTCAAGCCGGCAGCTCGCCGGTGGAGCTGGCGGGCCGGTTGGAGCCACACTCCTTGATCTTCGTCAGGGAAGGGAAGCGCAAGTTGTACATCGAAGCCAACAACTACCTGGTGAAGACACACATCTGGGACGAGCCGCGGCCCGCGAGGTTCGCCATCGAGGCCTACCTGCGGAAGTACGTGTCCAGCCCGGACGACAAGGAGATGCGAACCGCCACGCTGCAGCTTGCGGTGCCGGGGAAGGGCAGACCCTCGCTTACTCACACCACCCGGCACGGGAGCGTCGCATCCACGTGGCACGCCGAATCCAGAAAGATGGAAATCAGGCTCGATCACAACGGCCCGGTGAGTTTGGTTTTGAGCCTATAACGTGATTCGTCGGGGGAGCTAGACGACTTCCATCTCCGCGGCGAACGCTTTCATCCGCGCCAGGCGGGCGCGGTAGGCGTTGTATAGAGCATCCGAGGTCTCCCGCAGCGTGCGCTGAGAGTTCGTATAGATGTTCTGCTTTACCGCTGAATCCACCTGTTCGATCCATTCTCTATCGAGCGATGCGCCGCCGGTGAGAGCGCCGGAGATCCCTCCCGCCACCGATGCGCAACAGTCGGTGTCGCGGCCCATGTTCACGGCTGCGATCACGGCGTCGCGCGTGACTCCCCGCGTCATGCGGAAGATGGCGAGCGCCTTGCTCACCACTTCGTTGGCGAAGCTGTTCGCGTACGGGATGCCTTTGCTCCCGTAAAACTCATCGAACTTGACGCGAAGCTCACGGAAGCTGCTGCAGCTCCCGGCGGTCTTCAGTGCACGTTCGAGTTCTTTCAGGATGCCCAGCGGCTTGGCGTGCGGTCCCGCGGCCTTGTCGCAGTTGTCGAAGATCGCGCCGGTCACGCTGTCGACGGTCGCGCGCGGACGAGCACCAGCGGCGATCGCCACGGCGGTAACTTCGGCCCAACGGATGGCGCGGGATCCGGCCACGTGATAGAGCTGTCCCACCTCTCGCACATCCTGGATCGCTCCGGCGATGTCCCCTGCGTTGATTAGCGGGACGGGATGGCAGCTCCGCGCCAGCGTAATGAGCCCCGAGTAGTCGCAGTACTTGCCGATGTCGGAGGCCGGGATGTGCGTCTTCGAAATGGCTAAGAGTTGGGCTTCGAAGGGCTCCGAGACCAGGCCGATGGAGATCGGCTTGATGTCCCTCAACCACACTGCCCGAACGTCCTCCGCCGTGACGCGGTCCTGTTTGTCGAGAATGGCCGTGATGATGAGCTTCTGCCGCTCGACGCCATCCTCGGTCGTGCCGGGCGGGCGTTTCCACCCGTTGCGGTAGTGCTCATAGGGAAGCAGCTTTGCGAGTGTGCCGTGCTCCTTCTCGATGCGCACCCACGGCCAGCCCTCAACGGTGGCGCCCATGGAGGAGCCAATGTGGCAGCCGGCGATGCAGCCGAAGAATTTTTCCCGCAGCGGTACTGGCGCGTCCTGGGCCTGTGTTCCAGTACTCACCGCCGCAACCATCCCACTTTGAAAGATCGCTCGTCTGGTCATCGGTTTGGGTCCTCATTCAAGATGATACTTGCAGCGGGGCTAAAGGTGGGCTTGCAGGAACGCCAGCGCCTCGCGCCGCATGGCGGGTGTCTCGATGTGTCCGACGTTGTACCGCAGCATCTTCCAATTCTCCGGGTGGCCCAACGCGCCATACACCTGCTTCAGTTCCGCGTCGATGCGGTCCAGCCCGGCCGGAGGCGTCAGCTTATCGCGGTTTCCTTCCAGCCCCAGGTGCGGGCGTGGTGCTATGAGGGAGTTGATCTGGGCGGTGGTGAAGTGCCTGACGAGGCCGGGCACGAAGTAGTAGACCCCGTGGCCGTCCAGCAGCCCCGCGTCGCGGATGGCCTGGTAATCGGTGAGGCAGCAGATGTCCACGCAGACTTTGGTGCGCGGTTCCAAAGCTGCCACCCACCAGGCCATGGTGCTGCCCATCGACATGCCCAGGGTTCCGATGCGATCCGCGTCAACCTCAGGGCGGGATCGGAGGTAATCGAAGCCCCGCAGCGAATCGAACACCATCATGCCCCACATCACGCGGCCCTGCCAGAGCATGTCCTTGAAGATGTCCAACTCGGTGCGCGTGGAGCGTTCTCCGAAGGCCCACATGTCCAGGCACAGCGCGCAATAGCCCAGCCTGGTGAGCGCTTCCGCGTAGGACGGCATATGCATGGCAGGCTTTGCCAGCAGCAATTCATCCTTGCCGAGCTTGTACTTGCCGCCGTGGTAGTGGTTGTAGAGAATAGCGGGAGCCGGCGCGCGCAGGCCCGGCGGTTTGACGAAATACGCCGGGACCGGCTCGGTGCCGTTCACATCGAGCACCAGTTTCTCGATCATGAAGGTTCCACGGTCCTCCACTGAGACCGTTTCGGCCTTGATCGGCCGATTGCGCGAGGGCAACTCACCTAGCAGACCGTACAACTCGGCGCGGCGCTCGTTCTGTTCTTCCGGTGTCATCGTTCCTATCTGGCCCACACGGCGATGTCGTCGAGCTTGCCTTCGAAGCTGGCATCCGCCGTGTTGCATCCGCCGAACCAGAGGCGCCGCGATGCCGGCGCGGGTCCGACCTCTCCGCGCAGCAGCGGCTCGTCGTTCAGCAGTACCGTGGCGGTATTCTTCGTCCTGATCAATTTCAGGTGATACCACTGGCGCATCACAAGCGGGGCCTTTCCGCGTAAGGTGCGCCCGTCGTTTTCGAAGATCAGGCGGGCCTCGCTGTCGAGCGCGAGCCGGTCACCTTCGCCGCGCGAAAAGACGTAGCCCGTCACAGGCCGTGCGCCGGAGGGCATGCCGTTCCAAAACCAGAATTCGACGGTGTAGCGGTCACCGGAAAGCGGGAGATCGGCCCGCATACGTCCTCCGGCGAAGTGAATGGCGCGACCACCCGGCGCGTGGCCATCCAGATAGAGAGCCACTCCGCCTTCGGTTTCCGCGGCGTACTTATTTGGGGAAGCGTCGCGCAGCCGGGTGCCCTCCATGTCGTCCATGGGCCAGTAAGCAAGCGGTTTCGAACGAAGCACTGCCTTGGCAGTTTCGAGCAGGGGCTCGTGCGCCGTCCTGCGCCGCGTGCCCTTCAACCTCTCCAGTATCACCAAAAGTTGTTCAGCCATGACCGGTTCCGCCTTCACGTCAAGGGCTGCGGTTCGTGCGGGCCAGGTCGTGTAACCGCCCAGCGCGTGCTGTTCCGCCGGCGGGATGTAGCCTTCGGCGCCATTGGCCAGTTCGATGTTGAAGGTGTGCGAAAACGGGCTTCGGGCCTTGGTCTTCAGTCCGGTGATGGCAAAGACCTCGGCGGGGAAAGCGGCAATGCCGAGATCCCCGATGCGCAGCGCCTGCAGTTTGAGCCTCCGCGAAGGTTCGTTGTGGATCATGACCTGCTCGCGGGCGTAAACCTGCTCCATCGTTCGGAGTGGGGCGTCGCCAATCGCGTCGAGAATGCGTCGCGCCCATTCGAGGCGCGCCTGGTCCGGCGCACGGCGGGAAAACTGGATTTCGGTTTCGAGCATACCCAAAGCAGCCACGCTTTGGTAGCGCACTCCGCGCAGCGCCTGCCGCGTGATCGCGGCCATCTCCTCCGCATACTTGGATGGACTTGCCGTCTGTTTCGGTCCACTGTAGTCCATCCAGTGCTGGTCTCCAGCGGTGCCCTGCGACATGATGGCGATGCCCGCCTCCGGCTTCAACAACTCCGAGAAATCGCCGAAGTAATCCGGAGCCACCGCGCCGCCGCG
>JAJFUV010000363.1 GCA_021372245.1 Terriglobales bacterium | reverse complement strand
TGCTGACGTGCGTCACGATCAACTGCTCCGAGGCCAGCATGATGGTCACGTCGCGCGCGCCGCACACCGCGCCGATCAGCTCTGTGTGGCCGGTGAAACCGGGGTCTGACAGCTGCGTGGCCTCCTTGTTCATGGGCAGCGTGACCACGGCGGCGATCTCACCCGCGAGCGCGGCGCGGGCCGCGGCGACCACATATTCGCGCGCAGCGGCCCCGGACTTCGCGTTGATCTTGCCGGGGGTGATGTCAGCTTCGTTCAGAAGGCCAAGGTCGATGACATTCAGCGCGCCCTCCCGCCAGTCCGATGGAGCGCTTGCCGCGCGCAGCGGGACCGCGTAACCGAGGCGGCGGTTGCAGGCATCGAGCACGGAGAGATCTCCGTAGACCACCAACTTCGCGGGCAATTCCCCGCCGCGGTAAGCGCGCAACAGGATTTCCGGGCCGACTCCGCTCGAATCGCCCATCGTGACGCCAAGGATCATGTGTTCCCCCCTAACAGTGGGCGAAAAGGGGACAGGCACGAAGTCTCGCAAGAGCGGCGAAATTCGAGCCAGTCCCCATTTCGCTCGTTATACAAGCTTACGGATCCCTTCCAATAGATCCGCCGCCCCGAAGCCGCCGGCTTTCGAGATCAACGTAAGATCGCCCGCGCGCGCGAGCGGCACGCCCGGCAGCAGTTCCTCGCACGCCGTGACGACTTCAATTCTAAGCTCGGCGCAGATGGCGTGCAGAGTGTCGCCTCCGAAAACGACCAGCGCGTCGAAGGACGACTGGCTGACCGCGCGGGCTAACTCGCGGGCGACCGCGGACGGGGAATCCAGAAGCTCGTCCGGTGTCGTGATCACCGTCCAGGGACCGAGGTCCGCGAGCGTCGTCTCGGGGCCGCGCCACACGACGACCTGCCAGCCCTGTTCTTTCGCCCAGCGCACCTGCTCGCGGCTGGCGGGGTGCCGGCTCCCGTTCACTACCAAACAGCGCTCTGTCCGAGGCCTCGCGGGCACGGCCGCATGGTGCGGGAGGATCGCACGCACCCAGTAACCGGCGAACGCGCCGGGACCGGCAGCCAGCGCATCGACCTTCGCCGCGCGCAACGCTTCGGCGGCCGCGGCAAGGTCCTCGTTCCGCGATCCGTCGCATACCAGGATGCCGGCTCTTTGGAGCGCCGCCGCTAACTGCGCTGGCAGTACCACGGTGACTGATACGCCGCAGCCTGCGAGCAGGGTGGGGATGTTCCCGGTGCTCGCGGGATTGAGCGGGTCCCGTGCAAATGCCGTTTCCGCCAGCGGTTGCCCGTCCACCAGAAGCTCGCCATTGACGACGGTGCGGCCCAGGTCGGGATACGCGGGTACATAGACGAGCGGGCGCCCGGGCCAGGCGTCCAGCAGAGCGCGAAACTCGGCGGCGATGTTCCCACGCAGAGTCGAGTCGGTTTTCTTGTAGACCGCCGCGACGCCGGGAAGCGCGAAGCGGCGCACGCGTGCGGCGGCTTCCTCCGGTGGAAGATGCCGCGTCTCGGTATCGATCACCAGGCACGGCGGGGAAGGGAAGGCATCGAGCGCGGGCGGTTCGCCGCCAAGCCACACAGGGGTGGGCCCGGCGGCGCAGGCGAACTGCGCGCCCACTTCGAGCGCGCCTGTAGCATCGTCGGCAAGTGCCAGGACCCTCACAAGGTCCGATTCTTCCATCGCGCCCGCACCCATTGCAAGCCTGTCTGTGTGCGGGGCGGCCCCCTCTGGGCCGCAGCCGGCCCCCTGGCCGGCTCAAGGCTGCCCGTAGCAGTGAGATCTTCGATCATTCTCCAGCACTAGTCTTCGTGAAGATCTACCGGCGACGCCTGCCCCACTATCACCCTCTCAAGCAGCCATTGTTTATTACTTGGCGATTGGCGGGAAGCCTGCCGCCGCATCGTTCCTTCCCGCCCACACCCAAGTTGTCGCCCGGAAAGGCTTTCGTCGCCATGGACCGCCTGCTCGACCACGCGCGCACAGGGCCGTTGTACCCGTCTCGCCCGGAGATCGCCCAAATCGTGGTCGACGCGCTGCGCTACGGGCAGGACGTGTCTCGTCACTATGACCTGCACGCCTTCGTGGTCATGTCCAATATCTGGTTGGGGTCGCTGAAGAGTATTACCGCCAAGCGCGCCACCCAGATATTGGATTTGACCGGAAGGCCGTTCTCGCAGGAAGAGAGCTACGATCACGTGGGGTAGTTAGCCGGCCAGGGGGCCGGCTGCGGCCCAGGGGGGCGCCCTACCGTTGCGATATACTCGGTTGCTTCCCCCGCTTTGAGGAAATCATGAGTTCGAACCTGCGCTGGCTGGACCTTGCGATTGTCGCCGGCTACATGGCTGTTCTGGTTGGCGTCGGCATCCGTTTTTCGCGGCGGCAGACTTCCACGGAGACGTATTTTGTCGCCAAGCGCTCGGTGCCGGCGTGGGCCATGGGATTGTCGCTCGTAGCCACGCTCATCAGCAGCGTGACGTTCGTCGCCTACCCTGGTTGGGCGTACGGCAAGGACTGGTCGCTGCTCGTTCCCGGTTTCATGGTGGTTGTGGTGCTGGGATTGGTGGGCACCGTCATCATCCCGTTCTACCGCGAGGCCGTGGGCATGAGCGCGTACGAGTATTTCGGCCGGCGCTTCGGCCGCCCCACGCGCGTCTACAGTTCCATCGCCTTCACGCTGGCCCATTTTTCCAAGATGGGTTTCGTTGTCTACCTGCTGGGGCTCACGATCAATAGCATGACGGGCTGGCCCGTGGACGTGGTCATCCTCGTCGTGGCTGCCGCCACCATTTTCTACACCGTGATCGGCGGACTGGAGGCGGTGATCTGGGCGGACGTGATCCAGGGCTTCGTGGTGTGGGTGGGCGTGATCGTGTGCCTGGGCTACCTGTTGTTCTTGCCGGAAGGCGGACCGGCAGCAGTGATGCGCGTGGCGGCGGAGAACCATAAGTTCAGCCTGGGCAGCGGCGCGATGGATTTCTCGAAGCCGACCCTGGTGGTTCTCATCATCTACGGCTTCTTCTGGTACCTGCAGCGGTACGTCGCCGACCAGACCGTGGTGCAGCGCTACCTGGTGGCCAAATCGGACCGCGCGGCGCTGAAGGGCGTTTCGTTTGGGGCGGTGCTGTGCGTTCCGGTCTGGACGCTGTTCATGCTGATCGGCACCTGCACGTGGGCGTTCTACAAGCTGACCGGAGAGAAACTGCCGTCGTTCGTCACAAAGGCCGACCAGGTGTTCCCGTACTTCCTTTCGACGCACCTTCCCATTGGAATGGCGGGTTTGTTCATGGCGTCGCTCACCGGCGCGGCCATGTCGATGCTGGCGAGCGACCTGAACTCGCTGGCGGTGGTCGGCGTGGAAGATCTGTACCGGCTGATGCGCCCTGCCTCCACCGACAAGCAGCGCCTGCGGCTTGGCAAGTTGATCGTTGCAGTCATCGGCTTGTTAGCGGCAGGCACGGCGGTAATCCTGGCGCATACCAAGGGCAGCGCGCTCTCCATGTGGTTCTCGGTTTCGGCCGTGGTCAGCGGCGGATTGGCGGGGCTGTTCCTGCTGGCGTTTCTGAGCCGGCGCGCCCATCGCAAAGGCGTCTACGCGGGGATCGCGGCTTGCTGGACGTTCACCATCTGGGCCACGCTGACCATGGGCGAGAAGCCTTGGGTGGACCTCGGGCCGTACAACTTCCCCTGGCACGACTACATGGTCGGGGCCATCGGTCACATCATCCTGCTGACGGTAGGGTATGCCGGCAGCCTGCTACTTGCGGACGCCGCCGCGCCCGAGGAACGCGTTCGCAACGCGACGCTATGGCACTGGCTCCATGAGCGGCGCCTCCGCGGACCCGGCGCGCGCCGGTAACACATAGAAATCAAAGCGAATCGTACACTTTGGCCCCGTCGGGAGGGCTTTTACGAAATGTTTACAGCAAAATGACACCTCGTGACAGCACCCGAGCGCATCAATTGCGGTAGGGGGTTCAATGACGATGAAACTTTCGAGGAGCAGTTTGTTTTCGACTCTTTTGGCGGCCGCACTGGGTGTTGCGGTGCCGTCATTTGCTGCGCAGGGTTATGTGCAGCACAATCTGGTATCCGACATTGCAGGCCTGGCAGACAGGACGGATTCTCATCTTGTAAATGCCTGGGGTATCGTGCACAGTGCCACCAGCCCGTGGTGGGTGAATGCGAATGGGACAGGGCTGTCACTCCTTTACGACGGCAGCGGTGTGCCTTTCCCGACGGCAAATCCGCGGATTGTGACCGTGCCGCCTCCTGGAGCAACGGGGACATCCGCGCCGACCGGAATCGTGTTTAACGGAACCACGGATTTCGAGGTCGCGTCGGGAAAGCCTGCGGCGTTTATCTTCGCGACCGAGGATGGGACCATTTCGGGCTGGAATTCCACCGTGAACCCGACTCTCGCGATCCTCAAGTTCACAAGTACCAACGGGGCCGTGTATAAAGGCCTGGCGATCGGCAGCATGAGCGGCCACAATGTCCTCTACGCGACGGACTTTCACAATGGCACCGTGGATGTGTTCGATGCGCATTTCACTCCGGTCGCCTTGGCGGCGGGAGCATTCACGGATCCGATGGTGCCGGCTGGCTTTGCTCCTTTCAATGTGCAGAACGTGGGGACTGCCCTGTTCGTCACATTCGCCAAGCAGGATGCGGCGAAGCACGACGATGTGGCGGGTCCGGGGTTGGGCTACGTCGATGAGTTCTCCGCCGATGGCACGCTGTTGATGCGGCTGAAACATGGACACTGGTTCAATTCACCGTGGGGAGTTGCGATGGCTCCAGCGGACTTCGGACGTTTGAGCGGCCACCTGTTGGTCGGCAACTTCGGTAGCGGCCAGATTGCATCGTTCGATCCTGCGAACGGCAATTTCAAAGGCATGCTGAGGGGCCGCCGAGGCAAACCTATCACCATAGACGGACTCTGGGGACTCGGCTTCGGCAATGGCGGAACCGCGGGGCCCGTCAATACTCTGTATTTCTCCGCGGGTATCCAGGATGAAGCTCACGGCCTGTTCGGTACGCTGCTCCCCGTGAAGGGGGACCTGGACCTGGACGGCAACGACAACGACGAAGACGGGAACGGGGATGCGCAGTAGTCCTTAGGCCCTTATCGGAAGGCCCACCAAAGCACTATGGTACAGGCGAATAACACAACCGCCCAGGTGCGGTAATCGGTCAGGCCCTTGCTCCCGTCCTTCGCGATGGTGAACACGTTGCCTTCGACCTTGGCTTGGTGCGGCGGTTCGGTCAAGAGACTGACAGTAATCATGACCCCCGCCGCGAACAGCCACACGAAAAACGTCCGGTGCAGGAACGAGTGCAGGTAAGGATGCGATAGCAAAGGCAGGGACCACTTGAGCGTTTCGTCGAGGAACAGGAACATGCCTAGGCCGAACCCGGCCACGCCGCCCGCGATCGCGCCCGCGGTGTTGCCGCGCTTCCAAAGCAGGCCGATGAAGATTACCGCGGACAGCGGGATTGAGAGATACGCGGAAATCAACTGCAGATAGTGCCAGATGGTCACCGATAGCCCGACCAGCGGTGCCGCCATCACACCGAGGATCGCCATGAGCACCGTGACCCGGCGCCCGATGGACAATTGCTTCGCTTCGGAGATATTCGGCCGGTAGCGCATCACGAAGTCGCGGACCACCAAAGTCGCGCTCGAGTTGTAACACGCGCTCATCGAGGACATCAGGATGGCGATCAATCCCGCCAGCACCACGCCGCGCAGGCCGACGGGCAGGATATCCTGCACTAGTCGGGGATACGCCGCATCGTAGCGTTCCAGGTTCGGATAGAGCGCGCGCGCGATCACGCCCGGCAGCACCAGGATGAATGGGATGGAGAGCTTCAGGAAGCCGGCGAAGATGGCGCCCTTCTGGCCTTGCTCCACCGACCGCGCGCCCAGTACGCGCTGCACATTGGTCTGATCCATGCACCAATAGAACATCCCGGCGAGCAGATTCGAGAACAGGAAGCCGGTGATGGGGAGTTCGGCGTCTAGCGGTTTCACCATCTGGATCAGGTCCGGCGAAACCTTCGCTGTCAATCCCTGCCATCCGCCGACGGCAAACAGGCCCGCGATCACCAGCACCACGCTGCTCAGGATCAGCCAACTGCCCTGCACCATGTCCGCGTACACCACGGCGCGCAGGCCGCCCTTCATCGTGTAGATGGCGGTGAACGCCGACAGTACGATCATCACTGCTATCTGGTTCCAACCGAACAGCCACACGAAGAGCAGCGAGCCCGCCCACAGGTCGATAGCATTCTTCGTCAGGACGTTCATCACCAGCAGATTGCCGGACAGGAACGCGCGCAGGCCCCACCCGAAGCGCCGTTCGAGAAACTCGGGGATCGTGTAGATCTTACTGCGTAAGTAAAGCGGCGCGAAAAGAGTCGCCAGGATGATCAGACACCAGGATGCGATCCACTCATAGCCGCCCGCCACCATGCCGATGCGATAGCCGTCGCCCGCCATCCCGATGACGTGCTCGGCGGATATATTGGACGCCAGCAGCGACATGCCGACGAACGGCCACCGCAAATCGCGGCCGGCGAGGAAGTACTCGCTGTCGCTCTGCTTCTTGCCCGCGGCGCGCATCACCGCGCCTACCACCAGCAGCAGGCTAGCGAGGATGACAATTGAATCGGTAAGCCCTAGCACTCTCCACCGCTCCTTGAATCTGGACTTACAAGTCTCGTGTCATTGTACTTCGCCGCCCTGTGATAAGTTGACGCTAGGGGGTGCTTATGAGCGATCTGAACAGACGGGATTTCCTGAAGACCAGCGCGGCTGTCGCCGTACTCGCTGGAGCGCCGCGCGCCGTCGCGGCGAAGCGTTCCGCGACCGACTGGGTGCCGCTAGGCAAGTCTGGCGTGAAGGTGACGCGGCTGGCATTCGGCACGGGAACTCTCGGTGGCAGCGTGCAGCGCTCGCTCGGCCAGGAGCAATTTACGCGCCTGATCCGCTACGCGCATGAGCGCGGCATCCGCTTCTTTGAGACCGCGGACGCTTACACAGGCATGCCGCAGATGCTTGCCACCGCCCTCAAGGGCGTCCCGCGCGACTCCTACCGCCTGATGACCAAGTATCGCCTGCGCGATACCGACAATCCGCCGGGAACGATTGACCGTCTCCGCAAGGATCTGAACACGGACCAGATCGACATCCTGCTCATGCACTGCGTGCGCAGCCCGAGATGGCCGGAAGAACAGAAGCGCCTTGAGGACGCCTTCTCCGAGGCGAAGTCGAAGAAGATCATCCTGTCGCACGGCGCTTCAGTACACGGTCTGTTGCCGCTGCGCGCTTTCCCCGGCACCAAATGGCTCGATGTGGCATTGCTGCGCGTGAATCACAACGGCACCCGGATGGACACGCTTCAGACGCGCGACACCGACGATCTCGGCAACGTCGACGAAGTGTTCACGCACGCCAGGAAGATCCACGCCGGCGGGACCGGCGTGCTCGGGATGAAGCTCATCGGCGAGGGGCGCTTCAAGACCGAGGAGGAGCGCTATCAGTCGCTCAAGTTCGTGATGGGCTCGGGCGCGGTGGACGCCGTGACCATCGGCTTCAAGACTACGGCCGAGATCGACGAAGCCATCGCGCGCATGAACCGCGTCCTCAACGCTTGAACGCGCCGCGGCTCAGTTCTTAGCCGGTGCGGAGCGCTCCGGCCGGACAGCAAGAATGCGGACCGGGCCTTCGAGGCCGTTGGGATGAAGCGTGGCCAGGCGCTCGCGCTCGGTCCGGAACTTCACGCCCCAGTTGCCGTACGGATAAATGGCGCCGCCTTGCGACATCCAGCCGGCGTTGGAATTGGCCACGCGGACGCGCAGGCGGTTCGTGCCACGCCGCGCGAACTCCGTGATGTCGAGCTCATAGGGCCGCCAGGCGCACTCGCCCACCTTTTGGTCATTGATCCACACTTCGGCGGCCAAGCCTACCGCGCCCAGATCGAGCACCAGTCGCTCGCCGGACGGAATCTCGCTCAACGCAAACGTGGTTTCGTAGATTGCCGTTCCGGAATAATGGGCAAGCGTCGAATCGGTCCACGAAGCCAGTGTGACGGTCGAAGTGCGCGGCGCGAAGGAGATGGCGCGCTCCGGAATGGCATCTTCGGCGATGTCCTCCGACAGCGAAGGGCCAGCAGTTCCCGGCGGCGCGTCCACGGATAAGTGCACGCGGCGCGGACCTCGAGGCGCGAGCACCTGGTCGCGGGAGTAAACCAGGTCGCGCAAGGTGTTGCCTTGGTCGTCTGTGGCGCGGAACATGAAACCGGTGGCGCCGGCCGAGGCGGGTGCGATTTTCAACAGCAGGGTATTCCAGCCCTGCCGGATTTCGATGGGCGGCCTGTGCGCCCACGCATCACGCACGTTGACGAAAGGTGGACGGTCAATCGCGGTGAACTCCAACTTCCCGTTCCACCAGAGCATCACGCCGTTGTAAGCGACTATGGCTGCCCGGGCCTTGCGCGCGGCGGGAGACCAGACATTCACGAAGGCATAGTAAATGCCCTTGCCCGCCTGCGGTTTTACGTTGTAACTCGGCGATTCTTGCCACCTCCACACGGAGTCGTGGGCATCGAACCCTTTCTCGGGCGCGAAGGAATCGAAGAAACTGCCGCGCTCGGGACAAGGATACGGACCTGCCAGCCACCAGTTGCGGTTTGCGAGACGCTCCGGCGCGAGCCACACGGGTTCGGCCGAGTTGTCGATTCTGGCGTACGGGACGCG
>JAJFUV010000361.1 GCA_021372245.1 Terriglobales bacterium | reverse complement strand
GTGCTGCGGCTGCTGGACGAAGAGCCCGTGCTCGACGAGGAACTGCTGGCGCTGGGCCGCTGGATGGCGGAATACTACTGCGCGCCGCTCGGCGAAGCTCTGCGCATCATGACGCCGCTCGCCGGCGAGATTCGCCACAGCCGCGTCTACACGCTGACCGACGCGGGCCGTGACGTTGTGCGGCAGTTGGTGCTGGGCGAGGGTGACGAAGAACCATCGCTGAAGATCCTGCGTTTGCTCGAATCGCGCCCCCAGGCGGCTCCGTACCTTGCCAAGAGCGTCCCCAATGCTTCGCGCGTTCTGCGTTCGCTCGAAAAGAAGGGTCTGATAGCGACAGAGGACCGCCACCAGGAACGCGACCCGTTACGCGCGCCCGCGTCCAAGCTCCGCGTCGAATTCACCAGCCGCGTTGAAGGCGTGAAGCTGCGCAAGGCTGAGCGCGAGCTGGTTGCGTATCTCGAATTGCATCCCGGTGCGCACAATCTGGCCGAGGTGGAGACAATCGTCCGCAATGCCTCGATAGCCGCGCGGAGCCTGGCGCGGCGCGGTCTCGTCTCGCTCAAGCCCGAGCCACTCGCCATCACCGCCGAACACTACTGGCCCACGCGCACGCTCAACCCGGACCAGCTCACCGCTTACGAACAGATCCGCTCGAGCGTCGATGCGCGCCGGTTCGAGACCTTCCTGCTTTACGGCGTGACGGGTTCCGGGAAGACCGAAGTCTACATGCGCGCCATCGACGCCGCCCTGGCGCTGGGCCGCGGCGCCCTGCTGCTGGTGCCCGAGATCGCGCTCACTCCGGCGGTGGCCGCGCAGTTCATGGATCACTTCGGCGACCACGTGGCCATCCTGCATTCGGCCTTCACCGATGCCGAGCGCGCCACGCAATGGCGCCGCATCCGCACGGGCGATGCCGGGGTGGTGGTTGGCACGCGCAGCGGGGTGTTCGCGCCCGTGCGGAACCTTGGGCTGATTGTGGTAGACGAGGAACACGACGGCAGTTACAAACAGGAGGAGACGCCGCGTTACAACGGACGCGACCTGGCCATCGTGCGGGCGCGCGCTTGCGGCGCCACCGTTGTGCTGGGCTCGGCCACTCCCAGCCTCGAATCGCGCTACAACGCCGCTCGTGGCAAGTACCGGCTCCTCGAATTGCCGGAGCGCATCGAACACCGGCCCATGCCCGAAGTCGAGCTGATCGACATGCGAGTCGAGTTCCTGGAGACGCGCCGCCAGGCCACCTTTTCCAGGCGTCTTCTGGAAGCCATCAAGGGCCGTCTGGATGCGGGCGAGCAGGTTATGCTGCTGCTGAACCGCCGCGGCTTTTCCAGTTTCGTTGTCTGCCGCGCCTGCGGGGAACGTGTCCAATGCGCCAACTGCTCGTTGACGCTCACTTACCACCGGCGCGACCGGCGGCTGCTGTGCCACGTGTGCGGTTACGCCGAGCGTGTGCCCAAGGTCTGCCCCAAGTGCCAGAGCGAGTACATCCAGTTTGTGGGCACCGGCTCCGAGCGCGTGGAGGAGGAACTGCACCAGGCGTTTCCGGAAGCGCGCATCGCGCGCATGGACCGCGATACGGTTACCGGACGCCGCCACTACGAAACCATCCTGCACTCCTTCCGCGAGCACGAGTACGACATCCTGGTGGGCACGCAGATGATCGCCAAGGGCCACGACATCCCCAACGTGACGCTGGTGGGCGTGGTGTCGGGCGACATCGGGCTGGGCGTGCAGGACTTCCGCGCCGCCGAGCGCACCTTTCAACTTCTTACGCAGGTGGCCGGCCGCGCCGGCCGAGGCGACATCCCCGGCATGGTGTACATACAGACGGTGAACCCGGACCACTACGCCATCCGCCTTGCCTCCATGCAGGATTACCCCGCCTTCTATGAGAAGGAGCTTCAGTTCCGCCGCCTGATGCGCTATCCGCCGTTCAGCGCGTTGGCCAATGTGTTGGTGCGCGCGCCCAAACTGGAGGACGCCATGGCCATGAGCCAGGAGGTGGGCAACTTCCTCACGCCCGCGCCGGAAAACGTGAAAGTGATGGGCCCGGCCGAAGCGGCCGTACCGAAACTCAAGAGCGAGTACCGCTACCAGTTATTGATCAAAGCGGCCTCGCGCGCGAAGCTGAGCGAGTTGCTGCACAACCTCCGCCGTTACGCGCGCGACCGCGGGTGGGGCCCCACCTCGCTCGTCATCGACGTCGATCCGCAGAGTCTGACGTAAGCGGAGTGAGCGCCAAGCCGCAGGATCACTCGCCCCTGCACTAAGGTCCGGCTTTACTGCTTCACCAGTTCCACGCGCCGGTTCTTCGCCCGGCCCTCTTCCGTCCGGTTGTCCGCAACCGGCTTCGTCTGGCCGTAACCTTTCGCCGTCATCCGTTCGGCCGCTATGCCTTGCTTCACAATGGCGGCTACCACGGACCGGGCTCTTGCCTCCGAGAGTTTCTGGTTGCTTTCCGGCGACCCGACGTTGTCCGTGTGGCCTCCCACCTCCAGCTTAAGCGCGGGATCGGATTGGAGCAGTCTAGCCACCTGTTCCAGTTGCGACATGGAGTCCTGCTGTATGGTGGCTGAACCGGTATCGAAGTTGATGTATAGCGTTATGAATCCGTCTTTATCCAACCGCTCACGAATCTGGGTTGCGACGATGTCCTGCTTCATCGATTCCCGTTCCGACAGCGAGATTTCGTACGCTTCGCCGTCCCCGTCCGATTCGACAAAGGCCCACGTTTCTTTCCCTTGTCCACCGAACTTCAATGTCGTCCCATATAGAACGCACCCGTTGCCGGTGTGCATCGTCTCATGCAAGACCGCCTTGCACCAGCCGGGGTACTCGGCAATCACCGTTGCGCCGGACTTTCTTGCAGCGTTCTCGAAGTTCCGCATTGTCTGCAGAGGGCTTGGCTTTACGCTGCCCTCTTTCAGTTCGTACTTAAAGAAGTAGAACCGTCCCTCCACCGGGACCGACTTCACCTGGGTTTCCTCGCCGTTCGCCGCGACGGGTCCCACCGGGAAGTGTTTTATCTCATATTGCGATTGCCTGCACTCAGCGAGGAAGAATCCGGGCATCCGGTTGAACAACGGATGGTCCTTACAACCTTCGGCGTCCTCGTTCTGTGCCAGTAGCGGCATCCCGGAGCATGCAAGAAGTAATAACGCGGCTTGGCAATATCTGCCTTGCCGAAAGAATCGGACAGTCATGTGACTCATCGTAACAAGATGACCTCCCGACGAGTGCACGACGCCTCGTCGCGGCCTTCGTTGACGCCGATCCGCGGAGTCTGCTGTAATCGCGAGCGATGCCGGGCGTTGAACCTGTGGAACGGAACCTGCGCCATGCGATGAGCGCTTTCGCCGCCGCCACTGGTGCCGGCGAATGCCGTCAGATGCCGGGGGTGTTGATTGCGAGCGCCGGCATCGATTGCGCCGTCTTCAACGCCGCGCTGCTCACTCCTCCCGCCGTCGCCAATCCGAATGAATTCGAGCGGCGCGTGCTCTCCGCCGCCGTGCACTACCGGACGCGCGGTTTTCCTTGGTCATTTTGGCTGTGCGAAGGCATGGTGGAACAGCACGCGCGCCGCGAAGCCGAGGGTGTATTGCAGCGCTGCGGCCTGGCGAACATCTCCGTCTCCGCGGGGATGATCGCGGACCGTCTCGCGCCTCCCAGCGCTCCGGCCCCGGCTCTCGAGTTCCGGCCCACTACCGGCGCGGAGGCGCGTACTGCGTTCTGCTACGTGATGGCTGCGGCCTTCGCTCTACCGTTCGAAACCGCCCGCATCATCTACGGTACGGAGCGCATCTGGCGTTCGGGATGCCAGGGTTGGGTGGGCTATGTGAAAGATGAAGCCGTCACGACGGCGGCCGTGATCCCGGATGGCGATGTCTTGGGCGTTTACGCCGTGGCGACGCTCGCGGCCTTCCGGCGGCGCGGCTATGCGGAAGCCGTCACACGGTATGCTCTGGAGCAGGCCCGCCACGACACCGGCCTCGAGCGCAGTGTTCTCCAATCCACAAAGGCGGGTCTCGAACTCTACCGCAAGATGGGTTACCGGGAGACGACCCGGGTTGCCGTCTTCCAATCGCGTTGAACCGCTACACTAATTGATTCGAAGCCCATGGATAGAATTCCGTATCAGGCGACCGGGGCCGCTGCCACCTACGACGGCATTGAACGCCTGCCCGTCGCCGTCCTCCTCGATAACGTGCGCAGCATGTACAACGTCGGTTCGTTCTTCCGCACCGCCGATGCCGTCGCGGCCGAAGTGCTCTGCCTTGGCGGTATCACCGCCTCTCCGCCCAAGCACGCCATCACCAAGACGGCGCTGGGTGCCGAAGAGCGTGTGCGCTGGGAACATTCCTGGGACGTGGCCGGGATGGCCGCGCGGATGCGTGAGCGTGGTTTCGAACTTGCCGCGGTGGAGACCTCGCTCCATTCGGTGGATCTGTTCGATTGGACTCCGCGCTTCCCCGTTTGCATCATGTTCGGAAACGAGGTCGACGGGCTGAGTCCGGAACTCGCGGAGTTGGCGGACGTCCACGTGCGCATCCCCATGCTGGGAGTGAAGCACTCGCTGAACGTCGCCACATCGGGCGGAGTGGTGCTCTACGAACTGCTGCGCAAATATCGCGCACTCCTGCGTCAGGCGTAGTTTTTGCGCCAGGCGGCCAGTTCCTGCATCAGGTGATCCCGCACGGTGGAGTACTGGGGATTATAGAAGCCGTTGACCTTCTCGCGCGGGTCCGCTTTGAGATCGTAAAACTCGTTCGGCCCCTTACCCTGATTGCGCACGACGACCTTGAAGCGGTCGTCGCGTGCCATCTCGGTGTTACGGAAGTTGCCGAACACCAGGTTCTTCCACCTGCGCTTCTTGGGCATCGGACGGCCCATCAGCAGGTTCGCGTAGCTGCGGCCGGGCAGATTGCGCGGCGGCACCGCAGCGCCCGAGAACTCGCACAGGGTAGGGAAGACGTCGACGAAGCTGATCAGTTCGGGCCGCGCCGCTTCCACGGGGAACTTGCCCGGCCAGTTCCAGATCATCGGCGTCGCCATCACTTCCTCGTACATGTTGATGGGGTCCGAAGCCAGGCCCTTGCTCCACAGGCCGTGCCGTCCGAGCAGAAAACCGTTGTCGCCCGTGAAGATGATCAGCGTGTTGTCCCATAGCCCGCTCTGTTTCAGTTTGGCGATGAGCGGCGGCAGTTGATCGTCGAGCGCGGTGACCGAAGCCGCGCACTTGCGAATGTTGCCCACCGTGTCCTTCAGCATTTCCTTTTCACGAAGCGCGTTGGACGCCGCGGGTTCCCAACCGACGGTCGAGAAGTCCGTCTTGGCGTACATTTCGTAATACTTCGCCGGATGCCCGTCATAAGGCACGTGCGGATTGAAGTGGCTGACGGTGAGGAAGAAAGGCTTGTCCTTGCTCTGCCGGTCGATAAATTCGCAAGCCTTGCCGGTGATCAGGTCGGCCAGATAGCCCTTTTCCTGGACCCGCTCTCCGTTGAGATACATGGCCGGGTCCTGGTATCGGCTGGAACCACCGCCCATGGTGTAGGTGAACTCGTAGTGGTGTCCTGGTCTCTCGTCGCCGCCCATGTGCCACTTGCCGGTGTAGCCGCAACGGTAGCCGGCGCCTGCGAGCGCGTCCGAAATCATGAATTCGTCTGCGAACGATGCCGGCGTCGCCGCCTGTCCTTGCGGAGGCTGGGCGATGGGATTCGCCGTGAGGAAATCGTGGATGCCGTGCTGGCGCGGCGTGCGCCCGGTAAACAGGGTGGCCCGGCTGGCCGAGCAGACCGGCGTGACCACGAAGTTGTTCACAAAACGAACCCCGCCGCGCGCCAGAAGATCGATGTTCGGCGTCTTGATTTCCTTATTACCGTAACAGCCGAGCATCCAGGCGGCCAGGTCGTCGGCAACTACCATGACGATGTTGGGCCGGGGTGCGGGTGGCTGTTTCTTGGCGGCCAGGGCGGGCGCGATGCTGCTACACAGAAAATGACGGCGAGATAGCGACACGTCGAACTCCTAGTGATATTGGGCCGAAATTCTGAATATACCGCGAATCGGGCGGGTCTAGGAAAAGTCCTCCGCCAGCATCAGATCGCCGCCCATCTCATCCACTTCAGCGAACACAACGGTGCGGCCGTCTTCCGATGCCGTGATGGGGCCATAGACGTAGGTCGGCATGGTCGCGATGAGCTTCGATTCACCGCCCGCGTATTTCTTGAAGTACAGCATCATCGTGCGAAAGTCGTCCGAGGCGGAGAAATAGTAAATACCCTGACGGCAGAGCGCCAGACCGCCTCTCAGGTCCACCCCGGCCACCTGCGTTTCCTCGCCGCCGCCGGACGGCACTCTCCATAGGGCGGCCGGCTTACCGCCGAAGTAGACATACTTGCCGTCCGGGCTCTCGAATCCGTGCGTCTCAGCGGGCATCCGCGAGATTTGCAGGGGCGTCTCCTTGGAGTCGGCCTGAACGGGCACTTTCCATAGGACGTTCTTGCCGGACTTGTCCGAAATCATATAGACATATCTGCCGTCACGCGACCACGTCGGCATGCTCTCGTGTCTTCCGCCCGCGGTGACGCGGCGCTGCGGGCCGCCGGCGGCCGCAATGATCCGCACTTCGCTTTCGTTCTTGTGGATAGATGAGAAAACAATGAACTCGGCCGACGGCGACCAACTTGGAGCGGTCGATCGTCTCTCACCGGAAGTCGTGAGCTGCACCGGATTCGAACCGTCGCCTGCCGCGGTCCACAGTTCAGGCGAACCGGACCGGTCGGAACTGAAGGCGATCTTGTCGCCTTTCGGAGAGAGGGCCGGAGCGAACTCGCGCCGTGTCGACACGATCAGCTTCGTCGGGTTGCTCCCCGCCGCTCCTGCCGCATCCAGCTTGAGCTGCCAGATGTTGGTGTCGAACTGTTCGCGGCTGAACACCATGCGGTTCCCTTTAGGCGAGACGCTCACGTTCTGGACGTCTTCGCCGGCCGGCGACAGGCGGTGCGGTCCACCGTTTCGCCCACTGGCGGCAATACGGTACAGCCCGCGGCCTTGCCACGGGTCTCCCGAAGTGAACACAATGTCCTTGCCGCCGGCGAGCCACACCGGGCTGTTGGCGAAGCGTTCATCGAAGGTCAACCGCCTGGGCTCATTCAACGTGCGGAACTCGTCCTTGGTCCATGCCGTATAGACGTCGCACGTGCTGGTGCCCGTGCAGCGCAGAAAGGCCAGGCGGGCGCCGTCCGGCGATACGGATGGCCCCACGTCACGTACCCACTTGCCCGGCGGCGCCAGCAGCCACCGCTTCTCGCCGGTTTCGAGCGACACCGCGGCCAGCGTTCCCTTGCCGTATTGTGTGCCCTGTCCACCCACCAAAATCTGCTTCGAATCAGGCGTCCAGGTGAGCAACGGCACGTGCAGCGTGCGAGGGAAGTACTCCAACATGATGTCAGCCAACTTCCGCTCGGTGCCGCCCATCGGCGGTATCACATACAGTGCGTCCATCACGCCCACCGGCGACAGGCGCACGAAGGCGATCCAGCGCCCGTCCGGCGACCAGGCGGGCGAGATGTCCTCCGCCGGCGAAGTGGTCAGACGCACCGGGCTGGCCGGTCCGATCATCTTCACGTAAATATCGAAATTGTCGAGCTTCTCCCCGTTCCAGGTGAAGGCGACTTGATTGCCGTCGGGCGAAATGGACGGATAGACTTCCAGCCCTGGTGAGGCCGTCAACGGGACTACGCGCGCCCCGCTGATAGTGGAGGGGCCGGTCGGCCACAACCAGGCGACCATGGCGACGGCCACCGCGATTCCTGCAACGATAACCGGCCAGAGCCACCGCCGCCGCCCGGCCGGCTTGGCCTCGGCTACCCGGCCGCTGGTTTCCAGCCGTTCTCCGCGGCTTTGCCACCACGCATCCAGCTCCTCTTTGTAGGCGAAAACCGATCCCTGTTTCTGATGCGTCAGGCGATGGACCGGCAGTCCTTCTTCGCGCTCCCACCGTTGGACCGTGCGCTCGCCGCGGTTCAGGTAAGAGGCGATTTCCTTCCACGAGTCCAGCCGGTCCCTCGGAACAAGCTGCGGGCCCGGCATTACGGTACGTGCTGATCCACCCATGGACTTCTCTCCTAATCTCCCATCAAATAGTGGACGTTGAACGCGCGCGAAAGTTCCGGCAAACACGAGCTTTCGCGGATCTCGTCCCCGCCAAAACACGCCAAAGTACGCCGGGCGGTCCCGGTGGATGTTTACTGCCAGTTTAGCGACTCGGTGAGCATGTCCGGAGCTTCGAAAAGATCCTTGCCAAACAGCACTTTCAGCAATGCGTTTGCATCGGGTATCTGTGTGCCGTCGGAGCCAAAGAATCCGGCGATCTGCGATTGCGCCGCGCTGGCGACAGCCAGGCCGGGCAGGGAAAACTGCAACCCGCCCGAATCGAGATCGAGGAACCCGGCCAGGAACGGGTGAGGATTCAGGGGCAGGACGCTGGCGACTGCCCGGGCCAGGTCGTGACGATAATATTGGGCGCTTTTCTGCATGTTGGCCGCGCGGATGAGCGCCGTCGAGGTCGGGTTAGGCACGCTGCGGTCGCCTTTAGCGAATTGCCAGAGGACTTTCTTGATGGGCACGCCCGGCAGCGTGGACCATGCCAGATGCGGGGCGTAGCTGAGGGGATCCGCAGTGGCCTGCAGCCACTCCATTCGCTCGAAGAAGTTTTGCAGTTCACAACCCAGCCATACCTGATTAACCTTCGTGGGCTGGTAGCGCAGCGCGTAGTTGTCGTCGAAGTCGTTGCCCAGGTTGAGAAGATACGGGTGCTTCGCGGCCAGGAACGCCTTTATGTACGGGTGATAGCCTTCGCTCCACCGCGCCACATCCACGATGGAGCCGCCGCCAACGTTCAGCGTCGCCGCGCGTATATCCGGTTCGACTGCGTTCAGGATAGTGCCGTATATAGAGCCCAGCGACTGGCCCACGTAGTAGATGTGGCTGCCGTCCAGGTCCACCGCGCCGTCACCGTCCATGTCCAACCCCGCACGGATCGCGCGCACGAACTGCATCAGGTCCACGGTGGTCTGCCGGAAACAATCGCGGAATGCGATGGGCGCCGGATCGAACACCAGGCAGCCTTCGCTGGCTTCGATGCGGCCGTCTCCGTTGAGGTCCAGCCCGCGGCCGCCCGCCGGCAACTCCGTTACCACGCTGCCCGCTTCGGTGACGCGCAACGTGCCGCCCGGACCGTAGCCGTGCCCTACGGCATTGATAGCCGCGACGGCGAAGCCCGCCCGCGCCAGTGTTCCCGCGACCGCGCTCGGCCCGCCCAGCTTGCTGTCGGTAAACCCGTGGCCGAAGATCACCACCGGGAACCCGCCGGCCGGCATCTTCGAATCCGGCATGAAAACGTGGAAAAAGATTTCGTCCGACTTGGCGGGAAGCTCCACCGCCTTCGCCGTGGGTGGGACGGAGATCGTCTGGAAGTCGTTGAGGAATCGCGGCGAGCGGAAGCTCCCGAAGGCGAGCTTGCCGATACCTTGGACCAGGGCGGGAGGCAGCGGGAAGGACAGATCCCGGAACCCGTTCGCGCCCGTGCCGGTCTGCTGGTGCCAGGTGAGCAAGGTGATGCGCGAAACGTCGAATACGCTTTTGGTCCCGGTGCGCTGGAAGCCAATCTGCGTCGCTCCCAGGCTCGCGCGGACCTGTTCGAGCCAGGTGGTTGCGTTCAGCGTTGTGAAGAGGGACGCGCCCACCAGGCGGCGCCCTTTCCAACGGTCCTGCATGGCGCCGAGTTGCGTGGCGAGCGTCGAGCAATAGTCGCTCTGCGGCGCCGTGACGCAGGCCACGAAAGCGGGATCGGCCTCCACGGGATTTCCATCGGGATCCTCGATGGCGTCGGTCACCACCAGCAGGTAGCGCCGGTGCTGGTCAAGCACGACATCCGGTTTGGCGTAGCCGGCGTAGGTGGCCGGATCGTAAATAGGCTGGTTGATGGTGAGGACGTCGCCGGTTTTGCTGAGTCCGGTCTCTTCCTGCGTCAGGTTGTCCAGCGCGACCAGGAACATTCCCGCGCTGAGAGTGTACGGATTGATAGGGCCGGAGAAGCGCGCGTTCATGCGCGGCGATGGGTTGAAGCCATCGAGCTGGTTGATCAGGCGCGTCAGGTTGCACTCGCCCTCGAGTACCGAGCAATCCGGAAGCGGCAGGTTCACGCGCCGCCCCGTCTTCTGGCCGGAATCGGCGACGGTAAGCGCGTCCGTGGGAAACGGCCCAACCTCCGGACGCGACGGATCGAACAACACCTTTACGCCCGCGTGAGCGGGCCACCACCCCAAAGCAAGAGAAACAGCGAGCACCCATCGAGAACCGTACATACCCCAACTATAAAGCCTCGTCAAAACCTCGTCAGCCTGAACTGCGTAGGTTTTGGCTTAACTGGATTCCGCTGAGAGAACCAATTGGCTCACCGAGCTTCGGCCCGGCAAGGGGGCGCCTGTAGGCTTCCTCGGCCGCCCAGGGGACCAGTAGCGCTCGAAGTGCTCGGACATACCACACACGAAATCCGCCTCGCCATAGGGCCGGCCCGCGTGTGTGCACTGTCTCAATGCCTTGATCGATTCGCGGTCAAGATGGCCCAGTACCTCGGTCCACTCTGCCTGCGTGCCGCTGTATTCCTTCCGCCACCATTCAAGATCGACGATACCCGTCACATCCCGGCCCGTCAGGTGCGCTGTGGCGCTCGACCAGTAGTACTCTCCTGGCGCGCTCACCAGACCGGCGCGCACTGGATTCTGCTCTACGTAAGCCAACGCCGCCCAGAGGTGCTTCGGCCCAAGCAGGCAAGCGAAGTAGCGGTTCTGCCACAAGTGGCCGCTTCTTTCATAGCGCGCGTTGTAGTACTGCGAATACCGTCCGTGAACGCGTCGCAAAAGAACGGCAAGCGAGTCCTCCCGCGTCGGGATTGCCACCAAATGCACGTGATTTGTCATAAGACACCAGCCGAGGACACGAACTTCCGTATCCACAAGGTTCCGGCGCAGTAGGCTCAGGTAGGTCTCGCGGTCCGAGTCGGCCGAAAAAGTCTCACGCCCGTCAACCCCACGTTGCGTGACGTGGCAAGGCACGCCGGCAAGGATGCATCGATTTCGTCGTGGCATACATGAAATAGTGCGCGGGGAGCCTCGCACTTCTCGCTCGAAAACCAACGCAGTTCAGGCTGACGAGGTTTCGACCAGCGTCTCTTCAGTAAAGATTGCGAATCTTAAAGGCCACCGTGGCGGCGTAGGTCCTGGCGGGTGTAGTGGCGAGCCACGCTTCGGCGGTGTAGTCGCCCTGTGCGAGAGGCTGTCCGGCTTTGTCCGCCAGCCGCACCACGATCGGGTAGATCTTCTCGCCCGGGCCGTAACTCTCCTGTCTGACGACCTGCGCAAAAGCGCGGCCGTCCGACCAGCGGTACACCACCTGCCCCTTCTCGTCCTTGATCACGAACTCATAAGTCTGTCCGGAGCCGAACGTGAGCGTCAGCGGCTGATCCTGGACTACGCGGAAGTGCATGCGTGCGGTCATCACCGGGGCGGCCGGAGGATTGCTCACCGGCGGCATGAGATTTACCGAGTAGACCGCGCTGTCCAGCGAAAGTCCGAAGGCGACCTCTTTCTCGCTGATCGCCGTTATGCCGCCCAGCTTGGCGTAAATGAGATCCCACCTGCGCGGGCCGGCGATGGTGTTCTCCACACGATAGATCATGCCCACCCAGGGCAAGTACAATTCGCGCTCCAATCCGGCGTCCGCGCACACCGGTGTCGAATAGCCGATCAACAGAGCCCAATCGAATTCGCCGATCGGCCCGGAGTGCTTCCAGTTACGCGAGGTCACCATGGCGGCTTTGTTGCACGGGTCCATGGCCGTCGGGTAGACGTCGCCCACCGGTCCGTTGAACGCGGCCAGGATCTTGTCGGCCTTCCCGGCGTCGTCCCAAACCCACAGCGTTCCGCTATCGTCCATGCGGACCCACTGCCCGTCGCCCGACGTGTTGCGCAGAAAGTAGTATATGCGGTTTTCGATCCAGCCCCAGCGCGCGATCTCCAGTGTCGCGACCGAGGTCACGGCGCCGCTGGTGCGGTAAACCCAGGTGTTGCCCACCTGGAGAGGGAAGTAGTCGGGGTTGGCCCCGGCGAAACACGCAACGGCCAGCCACAGGAACAGCAGGCTAACCGTAGAAGTTTTTGTTCCAGGCATGGCGTTCCAGCACGTTCAGAGTCTCCTCTGAAAGCGGTCCCCTATCCGATACGCTACAACTACTCTCGGCATTTTGCACGTGCCTCATGCCGGGGATCACGCTGGAAACCGTCGGCTCCGACAGGCAGAACTGCAGGGCAATTTCGGCCAGCGATCCAGGGACGCCTGTCAGGTCCCTGCGCAAGGCGGCTACGTGTTCCGCCACCTGCCGCTTGCGGTCTCCCCGGAAATAGAACCAGCGGAACTCGCCTTCGACAAACTTCGTGTCTTCGGTGATGGCGCCGGTCAACGCGCCCTCGTCCAGCGGCACCCGCGCCAGCACGCCGATGTTGCGCGCGCGGCATAGCGGGAAGAGGTTCCGCCGGGGCGCCTGGTCGAAGATGTTGTAGATCACCTGCACCGTGTCGATGAGTCCGGTCTCGATCAACTCCAGCGCGGAATCCGGCTGGTGCTCGTTGATCGAAATGCCCACTGCGCGCACCTTACCGGACTTCTTCAGGTCCTCGAAGGCACGCCGCCATTCCTCACGCGCGGTCCATTCAGGGTTCCATACATGGAGTTGCTGGAGGTCGATCGTTTCCAGCCCCAGGTGCTTCAGGCTCATCTCGGTCGAGCGGATGATGTACTCGTAGGGGAACACCTGGTCGATACCGATGCCGGGACGCGCGGGCCACAGCAGGTTCTTGGGCGGGACCTTCGTGGCGACGAAAATCTTGTGCTTTGTCTCGCGCACCACGCGGCCCACCAACTGTTCGCTGTGCCCGTCGCCGTAAGCCAGCGCCGTGTCGATGAAGTTCAATCCCAGCTCGATGGCGCGGCGCAGGCTCCTCACTCCCTCATCGTCGTCCGTGCCGAGCCACTGCTTGCCGCCGATGCCCCACGCGCCGAAGCCTACCTCGCTGACCTCAAAGCCCGTCCTGCCGAGTTTCCGATATCGCATGATGCTTCTATCATAGGAAAGTGCGGAGGTGCTGCTCATGAGACCGCGGATCATTCTGGTGTTCCTCCTGATGGCTATGGCGGCGCTGGCCGCCACCGCCCGCCTCTACCTGAAAGACGGCACCTACCAGATCGTGCGTGAGTACAAGGTGGAAGGCGAGCGCGTGCGTTACTACTCGACCGAGCGCGGCGAGTGGGAGGAGATCCCGCTCGACATGGTGGACCTCAAGCGTACCGAGAGCGAAGTCAAGGAACGCGAGGCCTCCCGCAGCGCCGAGGTCAAGGCCCTGGAGGCCGAGGACCGCGCGGAAAAGGCCGAACGCGCCGAGATCGCCCGCGTGCCCCAGGAGAACGGCGTCTACCTCGTCGAAGGGAAAGAACTCCGCGCGCTGAAACAGGCCGAATCCAAAGTGGTGAGCAACAAGCGGCGCTCCGTGCTCAAAGTCCTCAGCCCTGTGCCCATGGTGGCCGGCAAAGCCACGGTGGAACTGGATGGAGCATCGTCAAATAGCAACAAGGTCGCCCTGGATAAACCTGAGTTTTACTTCCGAATGGCGTACAACGAGCGCCTCAAGTTGGTCCGGCTGACTCCCAAGAAGGATGCCCGCGTGGTTCAGAGATGGAGCATCATCCCTGTGACAAAGGAAGTCGTCGAGGAGGAAGACGAGGTACCGACCTTCAAACGGCAGCTCGAAGAAGGGCTTTACAAGATCTGGCCCATCAATCCCCTGGCGGCCGGCGAATACGCGGTTGTGGAGTATACGGAAGGGCAGCGGAACATACAGGTCTGGGACTTTTCCTGCCGGCCGCCAAGCTCCGGGAAGTAAATCGCACCGAGGGAACGAAACAAAAAAAGGGGAGGCCGTTGAAGGCCTCCCCTTAACCGTTTTACCGGCTGGCGATCTAGAAGATGAACTTCACCATCACCCGGCCGGCGAATCCTGGATTGAACCAGGCTGCTTTGCCGAACCGCGGATCGTGAGCGCCCGAACCGAGCGCGTTCACCATCGACTTCCAGTCGAACCCCTTGTTCAGGTCCGTGCCGGAAAGGTCGATGCCGTACGTGTCGTACAGATCCTCACGGTTGTAGTTCTGGAACGTGTACATGTTGGTCTTCTGGTTAAACAGGTTGCTGGCGTTGAATTCAAAACGGAGTCGCTTTACCTCTCCGAATTTGAACTCCTGGGCCACCAGAAGGTCGGTTTGCGAGAACACCGGATTCCTCCCGGCGTCGCCGCGGCCTTCCACCATCAGCGGAATGTCGTTCATGCTCGCCACCAGGGTGGTGATCGGAGTGCCGCTCATGATGCGATAGAAGCCGCCGATTTCCGTGCCCGTCTTGAACGTCTTCGAACCATAGAACTTGAACACGTGCGGTCTGTCGGTTGGCAGACGTCCATAGACGCCGGCGTTTCCGTGCGCATCATAATAGACTTCGTCCAGGTCCCAGCTACGGCTGGCGTTGCCGCCCGGCCTATAGCCCGTGCTGAAGAAGCCTTGGTTCGCGCCGAAGGCGCCGTAGTTTGGAGGCCGGATTTCATCCGTGTTCTGGAGTCCGGCGTAGTTGCCCCACAGCTTGCTGTAAACGTAGCTGAAATTGGCGAACCAACCGCTGGTGAAGCGGCGCGTCAGCGAAAGCTCCATCGCGTCATAGACGCGCTCGGCCTTCGGCATCAACGTAACGCAGGTCTGGCCGTTGTTGATCTTCGTGGTGCAGGTGTCGCCTGAAACCGGACCGTAAATATACCGGCCTTCTCCAGGGTTACCGTAACCGTATTGTTCGCTGCCCGTGGCATCCAGGAAGCCCATGTCCTCGATGGTCCGGTTCAGCTTGTTCCGGGTCCACCGTGCTGAAAACAGCGTGCCCGGCTTCACCTCATACTCGACGCCGGTGTTCATGTTGTCCGCGCTCATCGGCTTCACTTCCGGGTCCACATATTCGAATCCAGGAACGCGCCGGTTGCGGTACACTCCGGGCCAGATGTTCTGCCCCGGCATGTTGTTCAGGTTCAGACTGAGAACGTCGGTCGTGTCCAGGGTGCGGTAGTAGTCGACCCAGACTTCGGCGCCGAAGGTGCCGCGAGCCAGGTCGTACTTGGTCCAATCATAGAAACGGCCCCAGGCTCCCGAAACTTTCAAACGGCCGTCGCCGAACACATCGAAGCTGGCTCCGATACGCGGGGCTAACTTGTCGCCCCAGCCGAACCGGAATGCGTAGTCCTTGATGCTGCGTTGGAAGGAGGGGATTGTCTCTTTTTCGGTCCGGAGCCCGACGTTAATGGTCAAACGGGGGAGGACTCTCCAGGAATCCTGAATGTAGAAGTGGTTGATGTTCGCGCCGGTCGAACCCTTAATCGCATAGTCCTGCACGACGTAATAGCCGTACGTGCCGGTTTTGGGAGCCACGCAGGATGCGCAGGTCTGGCCCCAATAGAGCAGAATGCGCCCGTCCGGTCCGAGCTCGGAAATGTTGACGTTGTTCACGTTCTTCGTCGTGCCCACGCCAACCTTGATGTTGTGCGTTCCGGCGAACTTCAGGAACTGGCTGAAGTCGGCCTGGGCATATGTGCGGGTCGTGATGTCCCACAGCGTCTGAGCGGCGCTCGGCGTCGCATAGCCAAACGCTTTCTGCAGATCAGCGGGGACGCCCGCCATCCCGATGGAAGAACCTCTCCACCAGGCGTAGGACCGGTAGGGAACGCCGAGTTCTTTGTAGTCGAGGTAATAGCGGCCACCCTTGACGCTCAACAGTGACGTGTTTGACAACGTGAAGTCGGCTGCCGCAGTGTAGCTCTGCTCCGGCTGATGGTAGCCGCGTGTGCTGGAACCGGCCGCCGAAGCGACGTCCGACGTGCTGTAGGTCGAACCCATGCCGTCATAGCCGTACAAGGAACCGGTTAGGCGCTGCGGGGTATAAAGCCAGGTGAAGTTGGTGCGAATCCGGTTGGTCGGATCCCACGAGATCTTGTTGAACCAATTCTGGAAGTACGCCGTGCGGCTCATGCTGCCAGGCGTCTGGCCATTGTCGAACAGATAGTTGTTCGTCTGGCGCAGGTAACGCGGCGAAAACGAACTGAAGAACCACAGGCGGTTCTTGACGATCGGCCCGCCAAGGGAGCCGCCAAACTCGTGGTTGTCGGACTTCTGCTTCTCATCTTGAATGAACGAAGCGCTGGTGCCCGTCAGAGGATCAATCTGGAGCCGCTGCACTGGGCCTGCGCTCAGCGCATTGCCATAGTAATAGTAGTGAGCTTCGCCGTGGAAGTTGTTTCCACCTGAGCGTGTTACGGCAGTAACCACGCCACCGAGGGCGCCACCGTACTCGGCCTCAAGTCCGGCGGTCTTCACCTGGACTTCCTGAATATACTCGAAAGTCGCGTTCTGGCGGGCGCTACCGTCGATCTGACTGACCGTGGAGACGCCGTCAATGTAGTAATTGTTTTCGGCTGCCGTGGCGCCGTTGATCTGATAGCCGCCTTCCAATTGACCGGTGTTGACCGACGTGGACAGCAGCGCTATGCCTTGAAAGTTCCTTCCCTTCGGCAGGTTGTCCAACTCTTCGGCCGTCACGTTGTGGGCCACCATCGTGCTACTGGTGTCAATCAGTTGGGCGTTGGCGGAGATCTCGACGGTTGTCGCAACGGTTCCCACCGCCAACTCCATGTCGGCCTTCACGGTTTTGCCCAACAGCAGGAGCACATCCGGCAGCGCGGATTTGCTGAAACCGGACTTCTCGAATGTGATCGAGTATCGTCCCGGTGCCAGGTCGCGCGCCTGGTAGGCGCCTACCGCTGACGTTTTCACCACAATGGTGCGGTTTGTGGCTTTGTTGAGTACGGTGACGTTGACGTCCGGCAGCACGGCGCCGCTCGGATCTTTCACGACTCCCGCAATGTTCCCCGTGGTTTCTTGCGCAACCGCGGCGGGAACCAATAAAGCTAGAGCCACTGCCGAGGCAAGGACTAGCTTCAAAATAGAGAACCTCATAGAGTCTCCTTATCTCCTTTCCTGTATGTGTCTGTTGGGACAACTTTTGGTGCACCAGACAGGCCTCTCAACCTGCCCTGGTTTTCAAGACCTGAAGCAATGGACCGAACTCGAAAACCGCGTTCAAATCCTTTCTATTAAAGGACTTGAGGGATCTCAACTCTTACGAGGCCACGATCGGCGGGTCCTTACAGGCAGTCCCAAACTAAGCCATAGAGGCTATCGTAGCAGTATACCGCATTGCGTCACATCCGTGCCTATTCAAAGATTCTATCGACGCGATTATCAGGTGTCCCTCGGGACTCCGGCCTTTAATTCTCGTTCCTTTTCCCTGTAGAATTTATCTACGGCGAGCAAACTCTTTAATTGCTTGCAAATACGAGGTCTTCGGTTATACTGTTGTGCTAGGGATCGTTCAAGTGTGGGATTTTTCGCGTAGTCGCCCGTGGATTGGTGCGCCGAAGCGTCCCGCCTGTCCGGTATCCTGTAGGGACGTACGCCAGCAATATGGATTTTGGGAAGATCCAAAAGCTAATGTGTTCATTTCTAACACATTAGCCTCTGGCAGCCGAATTGCTTATGTCCCGGCAATAGGTACGAGGGAAAGGAGATAAGGAGACTGATGAAGTCCTCTATAGCTTTCAAACTGGTCATTGCTTTGGCAGTGACCCTGGCCCTGGTCGTTCCCGTCACGTTCGCGCAAGCGATTACGGGTACCATCAGCGGGGTGATAAAGGACCCCAACGGTGCCGTGGTCCCGGGTGCGAAGGTAGTCGCGCGGAACGCCGGCACCAATGCGACCACTTCAGCCATAACCGATGTGGCCGGCACGTACAAGATCATTAACCTGGTTTCGGGTGAGTACGTCCTGGAAGTCGAAGCGAAAGGTTTCCGCAAGACCACTACCATCCCCCAGCGCCTCTCCACCGGCGACGTGCTGCGCCTGGATTTGACGTTGGAATTGGGCCAGGTGACCGAGACGGTGACCGTGGAAGAAATGGCGACGAAGGTCAATACCGAAGACGCGCAGATGGGCCAAGTGCTTCGCGACGTCTATCAGTTGCCGATCCTTTCTGGTGCCGGCGGGCGCAACGCCCTGAATCTGGCCACGCTGCAGCCGGGTGTGATGCAACCTACAACCAACGCAACCGTCGCGATCGGCAACTTCTCAGTGAATGGCCAGCGGTCTCAGTCCAATAACTACGTCCTGGACGGTGGCGATTCCAACGACATGGCCATCAACGTGCCCGACGCCGTGGACAGCATCTCGCCGAACGCACTTTCAGAGTTCCGCGTCGTAACCGGCTCCATGAAGGCTGAATACGGCCGCAACTCCGGCGCGCAGATCATGATGACGACACGCTCCGGTTCCAATCAGTTCCACGGTGGGGCTGCCGAAGTCTTTCGTAACACTAAGCTGAATACGACAGCCTACTTCCAGAATGCTGTTGCGGGCGGGACCGCCAGCACGCTTCCTGGAAGTGGATTTAAGCGCAGACCGCAGTGGAACACAAACGATTTCGATGCGCAGTTTGGCGGTCCGATCAAGAGGGATAAATCCTTCTTCTTCGTGTCCTATCTCGGATTCCGCCGCCGCCAAGGCGTCACGACCTCCGGAACGGTGATTTCGGATGCTGACCGCGCCCTGATCAACCAATACGGCACGACGGAAGCTAAGAATCTGTTGGCGCTGGCGCCTCACGCCAACTATGGGACAAACACTTTTCTGGGCGCGCCGGCCAACCAGCTTCGCCGGGACCAGGGCCTTGGCAAGTTCGACCATTACTTTAGTCCGGCGAACACTTTCGGGTTCAGCTTCTACACCGAGGATCGCGAGCAGTTTGATCCCATCTCTTTCAATGGACCTCCCAATGGGAGTCCGTTTCCCGGTTTTGGTTCGAAGGGCGTGGTCCGTTTCACTAACATGGTGTTGCGCGATACGCACACCTTTAACGCAAACGTGTTTAACGAGTTCCGCGCTTCTTTCCATCGTCGCGCCCAGCAGAGCCTGGTGCCCGAGAATAACACTTCGCTCAAGAGTCTGGGCATAACCGGAGTCAACCCCGACAATCCCGCTGCCGAAGGACCCCCGTTTGTGGACCTGGGTGCCGAAGGTTACAGCGCGTGGGGGAACACGTACCAGGGGCCGCAATCCCGTTGGGATAACACCACACAGGTGCTGGACAACGTGAACTGGACGCGCGGCAAGCATTACATGAAGTTTGGCTTCGAGACCCGGGCGTATGCTCAGAACCAGCTTTTCTCGTTCATCAATAGTGGTTACATCTGGAGCGATGGGACCGGCGTTGACGGCGGTGTTGTTGCACCGATTCCCGGCCTCAGCCCGGCGTTGACGGATTTCGCTCGTGGCTACTCCAACGACTTCGAGCAATCTACGACAAATCGTCAGGGGTATAGGTCGCGCGCTTACACATTCTTCTTCCAGGACGACTGGAAGATCGCTCCCACCTTCACCCTGAACATCGGTGTGCGCTGGGAGGATTTCACGCCAATCACCGAAATACACGACCAGATTGTGGCCTTCCGGTTGGGCCAACAGTCCACCGTGTTTCCGACAGCACCGACAGGGCTGCTTTATCCGGGTGATGCGGGTATCAGCCGCGCAACCTACGACAACGACCTGAACAACTTCGGCCCTCGCATCGGTTTTGCGTGGGACACTTTCGGCAACGGCAAGCTGGCAGTGCGCGGCGGGTACGGCTTGTTCTATGACTCGCCCATCACCGAGCTCACCCTTCAGTTCCTGGGTGTTCCTCCGTACGGCGCGCAGACATACATGTCCAACACCTTCTACCGCGCACCTTACGCGCTGAACATGAACGACGCGGGTCAACCTGCTCCGTTGACTAACCCGTTCCCGTTCGTGCCGGTCGCTCGCGGTGCCAAGTACGACTACACGCAGCTTGCTCCCATCGGGCAGATGTTCATGGCTCCGGATTTCGCCACCCCGTACGGGCAGCAAGCGAATCTGAGTTTGCAGTACCAGATCGCCAAGGACTGGCTGCTCGATACCGGTTACGTCTGGACCAGCGGCGTAAAGTTACTCGACCGCAAGCAGTTCAACTACGCCATTCCCGGTCCTGGCGCGAGTACGCTTAATATCAACTCCCGCCGTATCCTGAACATCAACAATCCGCTGAATGCGCAGTACGGTGGTGCGGTTTGGTCCAACCTGCGGTCTCAGCTCAGCGACGCTAACTCCAACTACAACGGTCTTCAGATGTTGTTGAGCAAGCGTTTCGGTCACGGTCTCATGATGACCCACGCTTACACCTGGAGCCACACCATCGACATGGCTTCCGGACTGCGCGGCTACACCCGTCCCGACAATTCGCGGTTCGACCGGGGCAACGCCGACATGGACGTACGTCATCGCTACGTCGCGCAGTACATCTACGAACTGCCCGTGATGAAGGACCAGAAGGGCGTGTTCGGCAAGGTCCTGGGTGGATGGAGCATATCGGGTATCACCACCTTCCAGACCGGCCAGCCGTTCGACATCTATGAGAATACCGACCGCAGTCTGACCGGGATCGGCGACGATCGTCCCGATTATGTCGGCGGGACGCTCACTTTCTTCGATCCGCGCGGAGTGGCGAACGTTCCCGGCAAGCTCAATGCCTATTTCGACGGTACGGGAGGCGGCACAGCCACGGCCGCTACGAACCCGTTCTTCCGGCGGGTAGGCAGCGGCACGAGTTGGGCGCAGGGAGCCGGGCGTTGGGGCAGCATGGGGCGCAATGTGTTCCACGGCCCCGGGATCAACAATTTTGACTTCTCGGTATTCAAGAGGTTCCGTATATCCGAGGGCCATTCTGTTGAGTTCACCACCCAGTTCTTCAACCTTTGGAACCACACGCAGTTCGGTAACCCGAGCGGCAACATCGGCTCGGGCACGTTCGGGCGCATCACCACTGCGCTGCAGCCGCGTTTGGTCCAACTCGGACTTAAGTACATGTTCTAGATTCAGCTTGCAGATAGCCTTTACCAGGGGTGGCCAGCGATGGCCGCCCCTTTTTCGTGCCTGCCTCCCGGAATTGACCCCACCCCTCCGGCTGTGTAATTATTCATAGAGGCGACTAAATATTCATTGCGCCATCCTGTTTACAGGAGTCTTACCGTGATCACCCCCGTGCCGAGCCGAGCCTTCCCCAAAATGGCCGCGCCGGACTTTACCCGCGACCTCGACCTTACTTTGGAAGAGCTGAACGCCCTTCTGGACCTCACTGCCCAGGTGAAGGGCCATCCCGAGCAGTATTCGCGCGCCCTTGCCGGCCGCTACGCGAGCCTGCTGTTCGAGAAGCCCTCGCTGCGGACGCGGCTCACTTTCGAACTGGCCGTGAAGCAACTTGGGGGCGACTCGGTCGTCTCGTCCGGTCCCATCGGCGGCCGGGAACCCATCAAGGATGTGGCGCGCAACCTGGACCGCTGGACGCAGGTGATCGTGGCGCGGACTTTTTCCCAACGTACCATCGACGAGTTGGCGCGCTGGAGTTCGGTGCCGGTGATCAACGCCCTGAGCGACCTCTACCACCCGTGCCAGGCGCTGGCCGACCTCTTCACCTTGAAGGAGCACCGTGGAACGCTGGCAGGTTTGAAGATGGCTTTCGTGGGCGACGGCAATAACGTCGCCAACTCGCTGATGATTACCTGCGCCCGTCTGGGCGTCAATTTCGCCATCGCCACCCCGCGCGGCTATGAACCGAAGACGCGCATCGTAAACCAGGCCCTGGAACTGGCTGCCGAAACTGGCGCCAACCTCACGGCCGCGCACGACGCCGAAGCCACCGTCACTGGGGCCGACGCCGTCTACACGGACGTCTGGGCCAGCATGGGGCAGGAAGAGGAAGCCGCGCAGCGGCGCGTGGACTTCCAGCCCTACCAGGTCAACGAACAACTGATGGCACTGGCCAAGCCCAACGCCATTTTCATGCACTGCCTGCCGGCCAAGCGCGGCGAGGAAGTGACGGACGCGGTCGTCGAATCCAAACAATCGGCGGTCTTCGACCAAGCGGAGAACCGCCTGCATGCGCAGAAAGCGCTGCTGCTGATGATGCTTTAGAGAAGGACCAGATCATATGACAAAACCGAAGAAAGTTGCGCTCGCTTACTCCGGCGGGCTGGACACATCCATCATCATTCCGTGGTTGAAGGAGAACTACGGCTGCGAAGTGGTTGCCGTTTGCGGCGATGTCGGCCAGGGCGGCGAGGAACTGGCCGGCCTGGAAGAGAAGGCGCGCAAGACGGGCGCTTCGGAAGTCTACGTCGCCGACCTGCGCGAGGAGTTCGCGAGCGAGTACTTGTGGCCGCTGGTGCGCTCGGGCGGCGTCTACGAGCACAAGTATCTGCTGGGCACCTCGATCGCCCGGCCGCTGCTCGCCAAGTACCAGGTGGAAATGGCGCTCAAGAGCGGCTGCGACGCCCTGGCGCACGGCTGCACCGGCAAGGGCAACGACCAGGTGCGTTTCGAGCTGACTTACAAAGCCCTGGCGCCGCAGCTTCCGGTGATCGCTCCGTGGCGCGAGTGGAACATCGTCTCGCGCGAGGATGCCATCGAATATGCGGCCAAGCACAACGTGCCCATCAAAGTCTCGGCGGCCAAGATTTACAGCCGCGACCGCAACATGTGGCACATCTCGCATGAGGGCGGCGAGTTGGAAGACCCGGCCAACGCGGCTCCGGACCGCATCTGGATGCTGACCAAGAGCCCCGCGGAAGCGCCGGACAAGCCCGCGACGGTCACCGTGAGTTTCGAGAAGGGCGTGCCGGTGGCGGTGGACGGCAAGGCCATGAGCGCTGCGCAAATCGTGACCACGCTGAACACCATCGGCGGCGAGAATGCCATCGGGCGCGTCGACCTGGTGGAGAACCGCTTCGTCGGCATGAAGTCGCGCGGGTGTTACGAGACGCCGGGCGGCACCATCATCATGGCGGCGCACCGCGAACTGGAAGCGCTGACGCTCGACCGCGCCACCCTGCATTACAAGCAGAAGCTGGCCCTCGACTACGCGGAGATGGTTTACAACGGGCTGTGGTTCACGCCGCTGCGCGAGGCGCTCGACGCGTTCTTCGCCAAGACGGCCGAGACCGCCACGGGCGAGGTCACGCTGAAGCTGTACAAAGGCAACATCGAGCCGGTGTCGCGCAAGTCGCCTTACTCGCTCTACTCGCTGGACATCGCCAGCTTCACCATGGGCGCCAGCTACGACCAGAAAGACGCCCTTGGCTTCATCAATCTGACGGGACTGCCGATCAAAATCCGCGCCTCCGTCACCAAGAAGTGAGCGTATGAAACTTTGGGGCGGGCGTTTTCAGAAGGGACCGTCGGAGGTCTTCGAGCGCTTCTCGAATTCGCTCGCCTTCGACCGGCGCATGATCGACGCGGACATTCGCGGATCCATCGCCTTCGCCGGCGCGCTTGAGCGGGTGGGAATTCTCACGGCGCTCGAGCGCGGGCAACTGGCGGAGGCGTTCGAGAAGATACTCGAGGATTCGCGCCAGCCGGAATTCTACGCGGGCGCGACCGACGAGGACGTCCACACGCTGGTCATCCGCAAGCTGAAGGAAGCGGTGGGCGGACTGGCCGACAAGATCCACACCGGGCGCAGCCGCAACGAGCAGGTCTCGCTCGACGTGCGGCTATGGCTGCGCGACCAGATCATCGCCACGCGCGAGGATCTGACGGCGTTCCTCCGCGCCATGCTGGAACTGGCCGCCCGTTACCGCGACGCGGTCATCCCCGGCTACACGCACACGCGGCGCGCGCAGGCGGTGCTGTGGCCGCATTACATCCTGGCGTATTTCGAGATGTTCGCGCGGGACAACGAGCGGCTGTGCGAGGCCTACCGGCGGACGAACCTGATGCCGCTTGGCTCGGGCGCGCTGGCCGGGAGCGGTTTCCCGTTCGACCGCGAGACGCTGGCACGGGAGTTGGGCTTCGACGGCATCACGCGCAACAGCATGGATGTTTCCGCCGACCGCGACTTCATGCTGGACTTCCTGAACGCCGCCTCGACCATCATGCTGCACCTGAGCCGGCTGGCAGAGGACTGGATCCTCTATTCGAGCGAGGAATACGGCTGGCTCGAATTGGGCGATGAAGTCACCAGCGGGTCGAGCCTCATGCCGCAGAAGAAGAACCCGGACTCGCTCGAACTGATCCGCGGCAAGTGCGGGCGGGTGTTCGGCTGCCAGAACGCGTTGTTCCTCACCATGAAAGGGCTGCCGCTCACTTACAACCGCGACATGCAGGAAGACAAGGAGAAGCTGTTCGAGGCCGTCGACCAGACGCGGGCGTCGCTCGAGATGGCGCGCGTGGTCGCCGGGGCCGCAACGCTGAAGCCGGAGGTGGCGTTCGCCGCCTGCGACCGCAGTTGGGTGGTGGCCACCGACATGGCCGAGGCGCTGGCCCGGAGCGGCACGCCGTTCCACCAGGCGCACCAGATTGTCGGCAAGTTGGTGCTCGACAGCGTCACCAAGGGTGAGAAACCCAAGGACCTGGATCCGAAACTGGCGCGGCTGCTCGATCCCCGGGAAGGGATGCGGACGCGCGAAATATTCGGAGGAACTGGTCCTGAAACAGTCGCCCTGGCGCTGGCCGAGGCCGAGCGGCGGCTCACCCGGATGACCCCATGAACAAAAGCTACCGCCACGGGCAGATTCTGCGGGTAATCGAGTCGCGGCGCGTGCACACGCAGGAAGAGTTGGCGCGCGCGCTGGCGAACCAGGGACTCAACGCCACGCAGGTTACCTTGTCGCGGGACATACGGGAACTGGGGCTGGTGAAGACTCCCGAGGGATATCGCCAGATCCGGCAGGAAGCGGCCGGACCCGGTCTGCAGGCCGCGGCGGTGGAGTTTTTGACCGACGCGCAGGTGGCGCAGAACCTCCTGGTGTTGCGCACCCTGCCGGCGCACGCCAGTTCGCTTGCCCGCGCCCTGGATCAAGCCGCCTGGCCCGAGATCGTCGGCACCATAGCGGGCGACGATACAATCTTCGTGGCCACCGCGGATCACGCCACCGCCGAAGCCGTCCGCAAGAAGCTGCTCAAGTACGTCGAAAGCTGACCACCCCGCATCTTTAGATCCGGGGACAGGCTACGTGATTCCGGAATTCGCCCCGGCGTATTCGACGATCGATTTCGGCTTGGGGCCGGGTTTCCGTGGTTTGAGTGATCTCCCGGTCTCCGCTTCCAGCATCTCCGTGAATTCAGCCTCGCCGCAAGGCCGGCCGGTTTGTGTCGCTTCGCGTAGCCGTGCCGCGAAGGCGGCGTCTCGGAAAGGAGAGCCCAGTGCTTCGCGCCACGTTTCGATTGTCCATTGCTCATGCCATGGCCTCAGATCAACCACGCCCCATTCATCCCCGGCACCGAGATGGGCTCGCGCACTCGACCAGCGCCAGTCTTCAGCCGTGGGAACCATGCCGGCACGAACCGGATTCAACTCCGTATACCGAACCGCCTCCCACAGGTGACGGCCGTCCAGGGGACAAGAATGGAAACGATTCTGCCACAGGTGCCCTACACGTCGCTGTCGCGCTTGCAGCCAGCGCGAGTACTCGTTGTGCGTCCGGCCGAACACCAGTGCAAGCGAATCCTCCTTCGACGGAACGGCGACGAAGTGGACATGGTTCGTCATGAGGCACCAAGCAACTATACGGGCCTGCCAACGCAGCAGGTGATCTCGCAGGATGGTCAGATAGATGCGTCGGTCCTCATCGCCGAAGAAGACGTCGGCCTGATGATTGCCACGTTGGGTGACATGATGGGCGCATCCGGGGACCACGAGACGAGCGAAACGAGCCATAGAAGAGATAGTGCCGCCACCGCGTTGCATCTCTCGCCCAATTCCGGAATCACGTAGCCTGTCCCCGCATCTTAAGCAAGTGGTGTTCGCGAAACCTAGTCTTCGTCGGCGGGCTGGGTAGAGAGACGTGTTACAACGCTCAGATCTTCGAGGGTGGTCACGTCGCCCGAAACCGTGTGCGAGGTGACGATTTCGCGCAGCAGCCGGCGCATGATCTTGCCGCTGCGGGTCTTGGGGAGCGCCTCGGTGAAGCGGATCTCTTCGGGCCGGGCGAAAGCGCCGATCTCCTTGGAGACCCACTGGCGCAGCTCCCCGCCGAGCCTCTGGTGGTCCCAGTTGCCGTCCTTCAGCGTGACGAAAGCGCAGACGGCTTGGCCGGTGATCTCGTGCGGCTTGCCTACGACGGCGGCCTCCGCCACGGCGCGGTGGCGCACCAGCGCCGACTCGACCTCCATGGTGCTCAACCGGTGGCCGCTGACGTTCATGACGTCATCCACGCGGCCTAGGATCCAGTAGTACCCGTCCGGGTCGCGGCGGGCGGCGTCACCAGTGAAGTACTTGCCGCGCACGCGGCGCCAATATTGGTCCTCGTAGCGCTGCGGATCGCCCCAAAGGGTGCGTGCCATGCTGGGCCAGGGGCGGTCTACGATGAGGAAGCCTTCCTGGCCGTCCGGAA
>JAJFUV010000352.1 GCA_021372245.1 Terriglobales bacterium | reverse complement strand
CGACAAGGGCCGTGCACATGCAGCGGCGGTTGTCGCCGACCGCGCCAATCGCGGCGAGCCCGTGGTTGCCCTGGATCCGCTGTTCACGGGGGACACCGCGCCGCGCCGCCAACGGTCGGGCGGCGACGATGGGCGCTGGTTATACGGTCTGATGCTGGCGGCCGCCGGTGACCGGCCTTTGGGGATCGAAGCGGCGCAACTCATTGCCGCAGCGCGGTCCTTCAAGCGCGTGACTGGCGCTGAGACGATCCGCATCGACGCGACTGGCATGCGATCGCAGTTGATCGCCCTGGTGGCCGGCGCGCTTGCGCCCAAGCTGTTCAGTGAAATTGCTGTCCACGATGGATTGCGCAGCCTAGGCGAACTTCTCGAACGCCCTGTGAAATTTCAGGAGGCTCCCGACATGTTCTGCCGGGACCTTTACAAGTACTTCGATCTGGACACGCTGGCCCCGCTGGCCGAAATGCGCAGCGAACGCTAGGTGTTAACTTAAAGGAAGAGGTTTTTATGTCAGATCAGACTCCACTCATACCTTACGAATGGCCAGGGACTTATTATTTCGGTGAAGAAGAATACGCGGCGGTGAAGGCTGTGCTCGATTCCCGCAGCCTGTTCCGCTTCTATGGACCGAATCTGCAGCAATATACCAAGCGGCTCGAACAGGATTTCGCCACCCGCTTGGGACGCAAGTGCGCCCTGGCGGTGAACAGCGGCACGGCCGCGTTGGGTATAGCCATGGGCGCCATCGGCGTCGGCCCCGGCGATGAAGTTCTTCTTCCCGGCTATTTGTGGGTCTCCTGTGTGGCCGCCATCGTGCGCGCCGGAGCAATCCCGCGCCTGGTGGACATCGACGACACCTTCTGCATGAACCCCGAGGACCTCAAGCGCAAGATCGGTCCGCACACCCGCGCCGTCCTGCTCGTGCACATGAGCGGGGCTCCCGGAGCGGTCGACAAGATCGCCGAGATCTGCCGGGAGAACAAGCTCTTCCTGGTGGAAGACTGCGCTCAGGCCAACGGTGCGAGCTTCCACGGCAAACCTGTGGGCAGCTTCGGCGACATGGCCATCTTCAGCTTCCAGCTCAATAAGAACATGACCGCCGGCGAAGGCGGCATGGTGGTCTGCGACGATCTGAAGTTGAACCGCCGGGCCTGGGCTTTCCATGACCTCGGCTATCCCCGCACCGATGAAGGCCGCCTGGATGTCAGCGATCCCGAGTTCCACCTGTGGGGCCAGGGCGCGCGTTGTTCTGAGTTGAGCGCCGCGGTTCTTTACGCGCAGCACAAGAAGCTGGGCCGCATCACCGGCGACATGCGCCGCGCCAAGTGGGCGTTGCGCGCCAAACTCGAAGGCATCCCGGATATGAAGTTCCGCCGCATCCTCGATCCCGCCGGTGACAGCGGTCCGTTCCTGATTATGACCTGGAAGGATCGGGAAACCTGCCTCAGCATGGTGGAGAAGACCCGCGCCGCGGGTGTCGTGACCGGCCCGATCGGCGTGAACAACATCCCCATGACCAACTGGGGCATGCACATGTATTACAACAACGGCAGCCTGGTGGGGAAGACCTCCAATTCCGCGGCGGGCCGTCCGTGGAATGATCCGCTCAACGCGTTCGCATCCGATTACAGCTACGCGAAGGGCACGCTGCCCGTGATGGACGACCTGATCTGGCGTTCCAGCATGCTCTCAATTCCGCCGGTGCTGAGCGACGAAGCGATCGACAAGATCGCCGCCGCCTTCCACGCCGCCGCGAAGGCCTGAACAGTTTGAACAAATCACGGAAGGACGGGACAGATCGTTCTGCCCCGTCTTTTTTTATCGGCTCTCGTAGATCTTGATGTTGTGCGTGCCGGCGCCCACACAGGCGACGTCCGGCCGGGCATCGCCCGTGAAGTCCGCGATCTTGCAGTCTGCGGCAGCCATCCCGCCGTCGTCAAGCACTTCGCGAGTCCATCGTTTGCCGTTCTTGTCCGTCGCAGAATAGATATAGACCTTGTACCCTTTGCCGCGGAAGCCCGCGACGATCTCGTCGCGGCCATCACCGTTGAGATCGCCCACCGCCAGTGCGTGGCCGTTCACCAGCGTGTCGTCCAGCACCTGACGCTGCCAGGTTTTACCGCGGCGTTGATACACCACCACTTGGTTTCCGTGCCAGGGCTCGATGGCCACCAGGATTCTGCGCTTCCCCAGACGGCCCACCACAATTTCGCTCGATCCGCACTTGGGGCAGGACGAGGGATCGCCCTTCGCGATTTCTTCGGTGTTCCAAACGCCGCCGGCGGCGGGGCGGAGGAGGCGTATGCCGCGGAAACTGGCAGTCAGCAGCTCCTGCCGGCCGTTTCCGTCCCAGTCGAACGGATAGATGCTGTGCAGGATGCCGCGCGCGTCCTCGCTGACCAGTTCCCGTTTCCACTCGCCCGGGCGGTAGATGTAGATCGGCACATTGTCCTCAAAGTTCGGCGCGTAGCCTTTCATGCCGGCCATGGGTGCGGCGACCAGCACCTTCCTGCCCGTGCCATCGATGTCGGCCCATCGTACGCGATGCAGCGTCGGTATACGGTCGATCTCTCGCATCGACCACATCCCACGCGGGTCGCCACGGTGCTCAAGAAGTGCAAGAATTCCCAGGCTCTTGTCCGGGCGCGTCTCGAAGTGATGCCCCAGGAGAATCTCCGGCACTCCGTCGCCATCAATGTCATTGCAGGCGAGGTTGAGCATCCGCTTGAGGCCGGTTGCGATGACGTGCCTCTGCCAGCCGGGATTCTCGTACCAGGCGAGTTCGGTGCCCGCCTCATCCACCGCGATCAGGTCCAGCCGTCCGTCGTGATTCACATCGACGACAGTGAGCTGATAGCCGTACTTCAAATCGCTCGTCACTATGCGTGGCTCAAACCGCGCCGGAGCTGCCGCAAACACGGCACAGGCAACGAACATCAGAGAGGCAATGTGTCTTTTCATGATTCGGCGATCGATTCCGGCGGAACAAAATCCACCGGTGTTCGTCCATGCACTAGGTGGCCTGCGTTGGCGAGATCAGGTCGCACACAGACCTCTTGATCATTGTGCCACGAGGGTGATGCGATCACTGCGCATGATAGAATTGAAGAGAAACATGGCGGAACAAGCGAAAACGCAGAAGGAACCGGCGCCGCCGCTCAATACCTGGTTGCCGGCCGTCGCGATAGCCTGGCTGGTGCCTGGTGGTGGGCACTTGTACCTCGGCAAGCGCGGGCGCGGATTGCTGCTGCTGTTTTCCGTGCTATCGATGTTCGTGCTGGGTTTGACCTCGCGCGGAGCTTTCTTCCAGCCGCAGACCGGCGATCTGCTGACCACCATCATTTACTGCGGCGGCTTCCTGGGCGACGTGCTCTCCGGATTCCCTTATTTTCTGGCTGTCTGGATGGGGTACGCTCAACCTGACATGCCGGGCATGATGCACGACTACGGCACTAAGTTCCTGGTCAGCGCCGGATTGTTGAACGTGCTGGCCATGGTGGACGCCTTCGAAATCGCGGTGGGGAGGAAAGACTGATGCCCAAAATTGCGCTCTCCCATATAGAAGCCGCGGCGCTGTTCGCCTTGTTTGCGTCCATCGTGCTCGGCGTGGTTTCGAAGCGCAACGACCGCGACCGCCTTCGCTACGGGCTCTACTGCTTCGGCTACTTCATCGTTGCGCTGTTCGGCCTCGGCTGGCTAATGTACCTCGGCCACCGCTAATTGTTCCGCTGCATTACCGCCAGCAGGGTCAGATATCCGTCCACCAACAGGCCTTCGTACCCGTGCGGCTCACCATTCCAATCCTTCCAGTCGTAGGTCATTCCATTTGGACCGCGTCCCTGGAATGCGCCGTCCTCGAAGGATTTGAGCATCGGGAATAGGATCGCATCCGCCTCCTTGTCGCGTCCGAGCAACTGCAGCGCGCGGATGGTGAAGTACGCGTAGCAGGCCGTGGCGCCCCCGTTTTCGTAAACTTGAAATGCGTCGGAGCCGTCTTCCTTTTCAGGCCCTCCCCATCGTTTGTCCAGGTGCAGATAATCTTCACGGCGAATGGGAATGAGGTTTCCGGGCAAGCCCAGTTCGAACCGTGTGTAGCCGACCTCTTTCATCTTGGCGAACAGACGGTCCCAGATCCGGTTGCCCCGCTCGCGATCGACCAAGCCGTAGGTCACTGCCACTGCGTTCACGAAAAGGAAGTAGTAGTCGTGCAGTTTGCCGTCGGCGCTCTTCCAGCCCGCCAGCACGCCTGTCGCAGGATTGTAGAAGGTCTCGTAATAGACCGACTTCAGTTTTTCCGCGCGCTGTGCGTACTTGTTGGCGTCGCCGGTCCGGCCGGCCATCCGCGAAAGCTCCGCCATTCTCAGGAAAGCCGGGTAGGCGAGCGCATTCGAATAGGCGTCCTTGTGGCCGAAGTTGATGGTGTCCCACCAGTTGGACGGAGGCGCGCCGCGGGCTGCGCCTACCCAGCTATTTCCGCTGAAGGCGTATTCCATCAGACCGTCCCGATCACGGTCGAACTCGATCATCTTGTCCGCCCAATTGCGGATAGCCACGTAGTTCCGTTCGAGCCACGGAAGGTCCTTGGTAGTAAGAGCGTAATCGGCCGCGGCCATTACCAGGGAGGGGTTGGTGTCCAGGTAGTCGTGCTTGCGGCCCGGTTCATCCCCATAGAACTGCATTCCGTAACCCCGCATTCCGCTGGTGTAGCGGTCCAGCGATTGCCGCAGGATATCCAGCGCGCTTACGCCTTCGGCGAGTTGCGGCATCCGCTTGGCCATCATGGAGTACTTGAAGACCGTGAATGCTACGGGATCGCTGGCGGCATGGTTGGCCAGCACACGGTAGCGGGGATTGATTTGGAGAATGTTCAGGAAGTTTCGCCGGTAGCCGTCGTAGCGCGGGTCCGCTTCAATCCGCGCATCCGCCGGGTAGACGGTGGTGACCTCCAGCCGGTATTCGACCTTGGGCCGCGCCGAAGTCGCCGGAGGAAACGTCACGCGCGCAAAGTTCTCCCGGCCGCGCGCGGCGTCATAGCCCAACGCCGCGGGCGACACCGTCGACGTAATTCGGAATGTCCCGTGATCGGGGAAGTGCAGCAACGCCGGCAGGCGGATGTTGCCGTCGTCGCTGAACAGGCCGAGCAGCGTGGCGTGGCAGCGTATCGGATCGAAGTTCAAGACCAGCGGATCGGGACGGTGCTTGTCCGAAAACGCGGACCGGATGACTATGCTGCGATCGCTCAATTCGAAGGACCACGCAGGGTCGCCTTCGGAACCCGCCACGCGATACTCGATCGCCATACCTTTACGGCTGACCTCGTAGCGCGACATCGCGGCATCCGCCGGGAGCATCAGGTTCATCTCCAGCTTGTGCTTGCCCAGTGAATCCACCGACAATTCGCGGATGCTCGGCTGGTCCGGCGCGAGAGCCACGCGCAGAAATGCAGACCGATGATCCAACTGCTGCGCCCAGGCAGCCAGCGCCGCCAGCAACATCGGGAATAAGAACCGGACCCTCATGTTTCCCCCATTCCGCCTACCGCATGGCGATCTCGTACGGTGGGATGCTGACCTTACTGCCGTCGGACAGCGTCACTATCGCAGGATGATTGCTGAAGTTCAGCAACGCCAGCTTGCCGCTCTGGAGCGCGCACCAATACACGTCCAGCGGTCTGGTCATACGCAGGGCGGCCTGGATGGCGGGATTGAGGTGGGCCATCTTTCTCAGTTCATCCCCAACGAACTCGGCGTAAAACTCGCCGGGCACGGCGTCGCCGTGGTATAGGATTGCGCGTCCCTTGCCGGTCTGGCCGGAGATCCACCTGCTCATGAGCGAGGTGTCGCCCTCAACGGTTGCAACGTAGCCCCTCGGCTGGCGCGGAATGATCACCGTGCCGCCGCTCCGCACCCAACGGTCGATGCGCTCCAGAACCGCCTTCTCGGTCACGTGTCCGAAAAGGAACACTAGCACCTTGTAGCGGTCCAGGGCTCCGTCCAGGATCATCTGCTCGCTGCAATAGTCGTAATCCACCACTGCGCGGAGCGCCCGCGCCATGGTGAAGTACGGTGAGCCCCAGCGGTAGAACAGCAGTTCGTCACCCAACTTAACAGAAGTGTCGGGATAGAACGACGCGACCTCGATGACAGGTTTCGCACGCTCGTCCAGCAGGTTGCCGTAGCGCAGCCAGGCGTCCACCGCGTGATCGTTGTCGGTGAAATTGAACAGGTAGTAAAACAGGTGCTCGGCCCCGTTGGTGACCGCGTTGAACAAGCGTGCCATCACCCCGCGTTTGCTGGCGTAACCGCCAGGCTCGTACGCCAGGGGCGCGCCATAGTAACGGGCCGCCGAAGAAGCCATGCGCGTGATGGTGAAGTTGTCCTGAAAATTGTCGCTCTCGTTGGTGAGCCGGATCCCGCCCCTCACTTTCGCCATGCTCTTTGCCTGGTAGCTGTAGTCGGTGCCGATCTGTAGCGGCCCCCAACCGCCTGAAGACTGATGGATGACGTTGTTCGGTAGCGCCTCCCGCGCCCAGATGGCCCAGTCCCCGCACCACTTGCTCATCCCGTCCATGTACCAGGTGGCGAAGTCGATCCGTTTCCGGCGGACCTGCGTACTGTCGGGCAGGAACGTGCGGATCTCATCGAAGGAGACATAGTTCGAATCCCATGCCTGATTCAGTCTTCCGATGTCCCCGTACTGAGTGCGGAGATGATTGCGGAACGACTTCTGGGCATATTCGTCACCAGCCCAGTATCCCTTGTGATTGTGGGCCGGGCGGAACCCGAAGCCAGGACCAAGTGCCGGATACTGCGCCTCGCCGTAGTCGCCGCTGGGGCCCAATCGGACTCCCAGCAGGGCTTTGCGCCCGCCGTAGTGCCGGCCGAACTCGGCGAGGAAACGGCGCGCGTACTTCGCCTGTTCCGGATAGAAGATCGACTGGGTGTCGTCCTCCAGTCCATGCTCCAGGCACTTGAACCGCACATTGTCCCTGGATTCCCAGAACCATTTCGGAAGAGCGTAGCCCGCCCCGGCCACCAGCATCGGAAACCATTTCAAGTCGAATTTCTCTAGCTCCGCCACCACCGTGTCATAGAAGCTCCAGTCGAACACGCCGGGTGTTTTCTCGACTAGTCCCCATTTCACATAACTCTCGACGCCGTTGAAGCCGAGAGCGCGCACCAGGGGAAGCCGGTTGCGCAGATGCGCCGGGGCGTCGGCCACGTGATCGGGACTGAGCTCTTCGCCCGCCGCCGTGGTCACACGCTGCGACGGCACCTTGAAATCGATGGCCGGCTTCACCAACGGCACCGGTTCGATCTTGGGTTGATCGGTGGTCAACCGGACGGCGCGCAGGTAATTCAAGCCTTCGATACGAATGGACTTCTGAAGGACAGCTTTGTCATAGCGAGCTACCATGCTTCGGATCTGCCCGCTGTTCACGCGCGCGACGCCCCACAGGTCCCGCTCCAGCCGGCCCGGCGAGACGCCAATCAAGCCATAACCCCGGTCCAGGAATTCGACTACCAGCCAGACGTCGGGCGGTAAGGGCGCGGAGACTTCGAATACGTATGGGGCGCGAGTGAAGTAGTTGTTGCTTGGCCCCAACGTCGCGACGAGAACGTCACCCGTGCGCTCGATCTTCCAGACAGACTCAGGGGCCTTGAGCAGCCTGAGCCCTTGCGATTTCGGGGGCTCGCCCGCTCTCCAGTACGCCAAGTCCGCTGCCCGCAAGGATGCGGCGCCCAGGAGCGAAGCGACAACGCAGACAATGATACTGCTTCGGGTGTTCATGATGGCCAGTGGTTCCAGAATTGTATCAGCATTGCCTTTGCCCAGGCTTTGACTTGGTGGGGGGCTAAAACGATAGAATCTCTTGATTCACAGTGCAGGGAGGGGTGCTTGTGACACGCCGGGAATTCGTCAATCGGGGAAACGATCTAAGCCGCCGCGAGTTTGGAGCGGCGGCCGGTGCGCTGCCTGCGGCAAGTTTGTCCGCTAAGGCTGAACCTCCAGGGCCGGGTTCGTTCCCTCTGCCGCCGCTGATGCCGTCCGGGCTGCGGATAGGGAACGGCATTGGAGCGGACGCAAGCTACGAACAGTTGCGCGCGCAGGCGCGGCTGGGCGTCGAGTACGCCTCATCCGGTGCCGCGCGGTTGCAGGACGCCACTCCAGAGCGCCTGATGGATGTGCGCCGTAGGTTCGAGTCCGCCGGTATTCGCCTGTTCAATTTCCGGGTCGAGGAACTCCACAATTGCGTTCCCATCGTTCTGGGTACGCCAGATCGGGACCGGTACATCGAGATGTTCAAAACTCACCTCCGCAATTGCGGCGCCGCGGGAATTCACTACATCACATACGCCCACAATGCCAACATCACGATTCCGGCTTATTACCAAACCGGCACCGCTTATACCAGGGGCGACGTGGCCACTCGCGAGTTCGACGCCGAAGCCGGAGCCCGGTTGCCACTGTCGCACGGCCGCGTTTGCACCGCCGATGAGTTGTGGGAAACCTTTGCGCATTTCGTACGAGAGGTGATGCCCATGGCCGAAGAGGCGGGCGTCCGCATCGGACTGCATCCCGACGATCCTCCGCTCCCGACCCTCGGTGGCATCGCCCGGCTCTTCATCAACGTGGAGGCCTACCGCAAGGCCATCCGGCTCGCGAAGAGCAGGAATCTCGGCCTCTGCCTCTGCGTGGGTACCTGGGCCGAGGGCGGCGCGGCTACCGGCGCGGCTCCCGTCGAGATGATCCGCGAATTAGGGCCCCAGGACAGGCTCTTCAAGATCCACTTCCGCAATGTCGACCGCCCTCTCCCTAGATTCAAGGAGACGCTGATCGAAGACGGCTACCTGGATATGTACGCCGTGATGAAGGCGCTGCGCGAGAGCGGGTTCAACGGCTCCATTGTGCCGGATCACTCGCCCGGCGGCCTTTGGCAATACACACTGGGATACCTGAAGGCGCTTCGCGATCGAGTCAACGCGGAAGTGAAATCGTAGGAGACATGGGGGCTTTCGCCCAACCTTACGGTTTCTTCTTTAGCTCGCAGCCGTGGCAGGTCACTTCGGAAATCCTGTGCGCCTCGCCCAGACGGTCAGGATCGGCCAGACTCGGCCGGCGTACGCTGACTGTCTCGACCACCTCGCCGCCCGGGCCGGCTTTGCGGTCGAAAATCTGGCGTTCCCGCAACTGCGGCGTGGCCTCTTCCGAACTCACCTGACCCGGGACCACCACGTTGTAAACGTCTGTTACGGCGTGTACGGAGCCGTCCGCCGCTATCCGCGCATCCGTCACCGTCTGACGGGAGAATCGCATCTTGCCGCCGGGCGCGCCTTCAAACACCGTTACGGTCTCCGATTCTGCGCCCTTCGTCTCTTTCCAGTCGGCCACTTCCTGCGCGGCTGCGTAAAAACTCCCGCCCGTCTCTCGGCGGTACGTGACGCTTTCGCTGTGCGAACTACCGTCCGTCTCCGTGGTCGTGCGCGAACTCTTCTCGACGACGCCAAACGAGGCGTTGATTGTCGGCTTCTCAACCGACCTCTCCACTGTGGTCACATTGCCGGACTTGCTAATTTGTTCGGTCGCTTTTTCGGATAGCTGGTAATTGCCGCTCAGGTCGCTGCGGTAAACGCTGGTGACGGTCGATATCGAACCGTCGGGGGACTTGCTCTCTTCGATCCGTATCTTTTCAGGAGGCCCCGGGAGGCCATCGGCATCGTAGCGGCGCACAACGCGCTCTGTGATTTTGGCGCCATCGCCCTCGCTCAACACGCGCTCCTCAACCGTTTCCCGAGGAATCTCACGCCCATTCACCGACTCTATGCGCTCGCTGCTCTGCGCACCGGTGCCTGTTCGCGTGGAGGACGATCTCGTGGCCACAGCCCTGTTCCCCATCCCGTCGTACACGTATTTTGTCGACTCTCTGGATTCCTGCTGTCCAAACAGCCAACCCGCCGCTACCACGAAGACAACGGCCCCACGGGGTCCCATGCCTATAGCCTAAGGCGACTCGCTACCGGCGGCAATACGTGAAAGGCCTGAGTTCCGTGCCGGGGAACAAATTAACAAGTTCTGGCCATTCTCAAGTGGTTAAATGGATGGAATGAACTGCGCGCGTTCACCGGTTCACCTGGGATGGACCTCGCGGCGTGGGTTCCTGTTCAGTGCCGCGGCGGCCAGTGGATCAGCCCGGGGCGCATCGAAGCGGCTGCTGATAGACACGCACTTGGAAGTCTGGAGTATCGAGCTCGAGCAGCGCTTTCCCTTCCGGCATCCCGAGCGCCCCGAGACGCGTCCCGCCATTTCCGCGCCGATCGAGAACCAGGTCCAGATGATGCGCGAGTTCGGCCTGCGCTACGCCGTGCTCATCAACCCGCGCTATTACGGTTGGGACAACTCTTACATCAGCTACTCGCTCCACAAGCACCCAAATCTGTTCGTGGCGCACGGCCTGCTGAATCCCCTGGCGCCGGACGCTCCGGCCCGGCTTCGCTATTGGATCAAAGAGCATGGCTTCCAGGGCATGCGCTTCAGCCCCATCTACCATCCCCAATCGACGTGGCTCAACGCGCCGGAATCTTACCCGCTGTGGCGCGAAGCCGAGCGCCTCGGGGTTGTTTTCAACTTCTACATCCTGCCTCATCAGATGCCCATGCTCGAAGACATGGCCGAACGCTTCCCCGGCGTCAAGATTCTCATCGACCACGCCGGAAAGCCGGACCTGAAGGCCGAAGACTGTTGGCCGGAGTTCCGCAAGATGTTCCGGTTGAAGCGTTTCCCGCACGTCTGGATCAGCTCGAGCGAGCCTTACGAAATGTCCGAACTGAAGCGTTGGCCCTATGAGGATACGCTCCCCTTCTACAAAGCTATCTATGAGGAGTTCGGTGGCCGCCAACTGATCTGGGGTACCAGTTACCCCCGGCCGCGCTGGGAACTGGCCATGGACAAAGAGATCGAGTTCGTGGAGAAGGTCTGCGATTTCTACTCGGACGCCGACCGCGACCTGCTGCTGGGTCTCAACGCCTTACGCATCTGGAAATTCCCGAAGTGAGGGGTCACGTCACTCGGACGTGACGCCATATTCGCGCAGCGGGTTGTCCGGCTCGTTCGAAGTGTACAACCGTACCCAGTGGCGTCCGGCCGGAAGTGTCCGGCCAGTCTTGGCCACGAGTCGCCCCTTGTCCGGGACCAAAGTCTGTTGGAATTCGGGTCTGCCGGCCGCGTCCACGATTTCAACCCTATAGGAATCGCGTAGGGGCAGTTCGCTTAAGTCGATCGTGAGCGTCAGCGGCGCGTTCGCGGGCACGCGGTTTTCAGTTTGGCCGTCCAGCCCGCGGGCGTCTCCAAAGTCACTGCAAACGCAGGAGTTGCCGAAGGGCGTGTCAGCAGCGAAGGCGCCAGCGCCACCGCACAAATCACCAGGGCTGCCGCCGCTACGGTGGCCCAGACCGGCGTCGGCATGGCCATCAGTCTTGAAAATCGGCTTCGAAGTTCTTCTCCCACAGTAGGAGGTTCCGCGCGCAGCTTCTTGGCAGCGGAACGAATGGCGGTAATGTAAGCCTCTGTTTCTTCCAGGCGCGTCTGGCACGTCCGGCAAACCAGCAGGTGCTCTTCCACCGCGGCAACCTCCGGTTCGTCCGATTCTCCGAGTAGGTACCTTTCCAGCGCGTCGTCGGACGCGTGCTGACCGTATGTGGTAGGCATGGTACGGATGTCTCCTCGATTATGTATTGTCTGAATGCTGTGTTGCTATGCCTCCACACCACCACAGCAACTTAGTGTGCCGAGCCCGCTGCTTTTCTCAAACAAACTGCGGGGATTGGTCTCTTGAGCAGTTTCTTTCTTCCCAGCTCGCTGAAGCGGCTCTTGGCCCTGGACTTCAGCAGCCGGAACTGGGTTTCCGTCAGATGCATTTCCAGGCAAATCTGCTCCTGGGGCTGCTCCTGAAGGTAGAACCGGGTCAGGATCTCGCGGTCGCGCCGGGAGACGCTCCGGAGGATCCTCTCCATGAGTTCCTCCCTTTGTTTCGCGATGGCGTCCTGCTCGGGGTTCAAACGCCAGTCCACCAGACGGACGCCCGATTCGACGTCCACCTGGTCCTTCCGCCTCTGGACGGCGCGGTCGATGTGGGCGGCGACCTGGCGCCGGGCCACCGTCCGCACAAAGCCCATAAGCCGTTCCGGTTCACGGACTTCCCCGCGCCGTATGGCGTTCACCACGATGAGGAACACGTCATGAACCTTGTCGTCGAGTTCTTGAGGACCTAACTGGCGGCAAAGATAGAACCGCACTCCGCGCGCAAACACGTTGTAGAGCGTCTCCATGCCCTGCGGGTCACCTGTCTGTATGCTCTTGACCAGCGCGGCCCAATCCTGGGTATCGGCTTCGGGTTTCTGGGTGGTCGCATCGGTCCAAATCGAGCTGGAATCGGCTTCCTGGCCTTCGGTTTCGCTGGATTTCGCTTTATGCAGACTGAACATGCCGGTTCATTCCTTGCCGGTGATGACGAACGCCGCCCAGTATCGCGGCTGGGCCCGCCAACTCGCCGAATGAAGCATTTCGAGCTGGGCTTTTCTGAGTGCGCGGGCGGCCTGTAGACTGACACCGGGGCCGGCCGTCCCACGCAAATCCGAGTAAAAAGAACGAAAGAGTTGGCCCGTGTCGTCCGGAGTCGGCCACAGGCTGGCTGCGGTTGCCTTGGCGCCGGCCGCGAGCCAGGCCCGCGACAAGCCGGCGATTCCCTCGCCGGGCAGCGCCAGGCGAGCGCCGGTGCCGGTATGCACCGAATACTCCGTCGCGCGCACCAAACGGGCGGCATCCTCGCCGGCCGGTTGGCTGCCGGAGCTGCACGCGCTCAATACCACCAGGCCCACCGGGTACCGCCAGGCCGCAATCGTCTCGGGCGTGAGCAGTTCCACTTGTGCTTGGGAAGTGAGGCTCAGGGCCAAGCCTACGCGGTCCGGCGATTTGCGACCGCGGACGACGTGCGTAGCGATGTGAACAATGCCCGGTTGCCGGATTAGTTCGCGATGTAAGCGGGCCGAGGAGGCGTCCGTCCCCGTGAGCAGAACGGTATCATCGTACGGCTTGCCCCAGGCGTGCGCGCAGGCGCGGATCTCGTTCAGACTGCCGGCCAGACGAGCCAGTTGAAGCGCCGGTACCGCTCGTGCCTCAGCGTCGTTCGCCTGGGCATGGAAATGCGGTAGCCAAGAGAGCCAGGCCCGCCACCACCCGCCGGCGGACGAATCCTCCGAGCTCCCATGCCAGCGCGGATCCGCCGTGTTGAACACCGCGTCGCCGATGCCCACGAACCGGTTTCCGATCGTCGCCGTCGGTGCTCGTCCAATTAAGCCAGCCGCGGGCGCGGATCGCAAGCTGTGCTTCTCGATGAGGTATTGCGGATTCCGTCCATCGCGCCCCGTCGCTAGCGCGGCCAGCGGCGCATGGTGCAGGACGTCGTCGGCTACTACGATCCAGTCGCGCTTAGCCAGCGCCGCCTTCGGAGCCCGCGCGAACAAAGCGCGATAGAGCTTGCCGCCCAGGACGGGCGCGTCGGGACTGTTGCGGAGCACTCCCTCACGCAACTGCAAAACCAGCGGCCGTAGTGCGTCGCGGCCCGGGACCTTGTACAGCGCGAAGTAGGAGTTGGTAGTCACCCAGGCCCAGCTCTCGGTTTCATCCGTGTGGAAGATGAACAAGGCGTCGCTCCCGGAGAGCGCTCGCTGCAGGCGAGTAAGTAAAGAGGACTCGGCGGTCGCTGCTGGTTGCTTGCTGGTTACACCGGAAAGTCCCGCGCTGGCCTCCATTTCGGTCAGACGCGCACGCATATGCTCGGCTTGCCGGTTCGCCTCCGGCCTGCTGGTGGCCAGATAGGCCGTCTCAGCGCGCTGCAGCCGCGTCAGCGTTTCCCAGTACTCCTGCGGCATGGCCGTTTCCATCCGTGAGCCGGAGGCGAGCACGGTGCGTAGCGCCCAGGCGCGGTTCTCCTCGGCCGCGACCAGTGTTTCCACGGCCAGGGCGCGGCTGGAATGCCCGGTGTAAAGGCGATTCCCAGCGCGGACCAGGGACGAGCAGATCTGCTCCATACCCACGCCCGCGGCAATGCGCGCGGCGTTGGCGGGGAGCACCTCCAGTTTCCAGCGGCGGGCCAAGGCGAGCGCGATGCGGAAATCCTCCAGGGCTTCCGATGTGCGCCCTTGCGCCATGCGCAGTTGGCCGCGAGCGTGATACACGCTCCACGGCGGAATCGTGTTGGCCGCGAGGCGGCTTGCCCGGAGGGCCCGGTCCAGGAAAACTCCGGCGGATGCCAGATCGCCCTGCGCCAGTCTCAGCAGGCCTAGTTTCGGATAGCTGAGCGCGATGCTGGCGCTATGCTGCAGCCGGCGCAACCGGAACGCTTCGCATAGGGCCCATTCCGCGCCGTCAAGGTCCCGGACAAACAACAGCTCCCAACCATAGCGATCCCAACCGCGTGCCTGTGCTTCGACGTCGCCGCGTTGCGCGGCCTCTTCGATTCCTTCCCTGTACATCCGTGCGCCGCGATCCGGCTTGCCCGCGCGAAAATAGACTTGACCGATTTGGAAGAGTACCAGCGGCCGATATTGCGGTGCCGCTCCCGCGGCGAGGCTGAGGAGCGACTCTTCCGCCGCATGCTCCGCCGCGGTTACGTCGCCAAGTTGCAGATATAGGGAAGAGATGTTCGCCAGGATTCCCGGCAGATGTCCGCGTGTATTCGTAGTTTGTGCTATGCGCTTCCCCTCCAGGTAGCAACGCATCGCCTCGCGGTACTGGAAGGTCGCAAAATAACAACCCGCCAGGTCGTTCATGGACGAGACGGCCTTGGAGTAGTCCTTCAGGCCTAGGGCTTCGCGATGGGCGGCCCGGAACGACTGCGCTGCTTCCATGTAGCGGCCTGCCTGGAACAATCGGACGCCAGCCCCGCTCCCGGAATCGGACGAACTCCGATCAGTTGGACCCGGTGACGACACTGATGCGAATCTCCGCGGACTTGCGCCGTTAATCCGCGGAATGCCTGGAGGCGGGAGAAAGATGAGTGCGGTTGCGAAGGCCGTTAGGGCCTTGCCATTCATTGATGAATCCTGGATTAAGTAAGAATGAGGAACGGCAGATCCGGCGTTCCTAGGAGTACTCTATCCAGTAGTACTCCTAGGAATCATACCAGAATTTCCGCTGTATGCGGCAAGCCATTTTGTGGCTTCTTAGGTTGGGTTATGCGCCTGTGGCGCGCATTTGACTAGACTACTCGAAAACAGAATCTACCACAATTCGCCGATAATGATGATGATCGGATCGGATCCCATGTCTTTGAACGTGCTGTCAACCGCCGGTTGACTATCACGGCCTAAGGATAAGGGGTAAGAATCGATTCAGGCGCCGGGAGTATTTCTAATACGTTGAAATGAAGCGTAATATATTTTTGGCAAACGCGAGAATGGCAATTTCGCGCTCAGAGGTGCATGATTTGCCGCTTCTCGGCCGCTTCACGGGCGCTGAGGACGATATCGTTCACCCGGTAGATATCGGCCAGCGTGAGAGATTCCGGCTTGCCGCTGTAAACCGAATCGAGGAACTCGGCGAACAGCCAACGGCGCGCGGGAAGTTGCTCAACCACGCGCGGTTTGCGCCCCGCACTCAGAACCGTGACGCCCGTTGCGGCCATGTACTCGGCTATCCCCTTGGTTCCCGCCAGCCGTAACCGGTCGTCTCCGTGGGTAGGGCAGGATTCCGGGCGCAGGTAATCCATGTGCAATGTCGCAGCGCCTCCATTGTCCATACGGAAAAGCGTCGCCGTGACATTCTCCATGTCGCCGAGTTCGGGATAGGCGATATGAGTCTGGAAGGACATTGCGTCTGTAAATTCACGTCCGCTGGTCCAGCGCATGAGGTCGACCATGTGTATGCCGATCCAGGGGATGGTGCCGCCGTAGGTGGAATGCTTGGTGTACCAAGGCGCGCGCGAGCCGCCCTTGTAGGATTTTTGCGCGTCGATCAGCGCTACTTCACCGATCTCCCCTGAATCGACGATTTCCTTGAGCGCCAGGTACATCGGATCGAAGCGCATGGGAAGAAGCATAGACAGCCGGACGCCGGATTCGTTTTTGCGCTGCTTGATCTTTTCGAGGCCGGCACGCTCGATAGCCAGCGGTTTCTCGGCTACCACGTGCAGCTTCCGGGCCAGGCAGTCGAGGATCAAAGCGGCGCGTTCGCCGTTGGTATTGCAGATGGCGGCGATGTCGATCTGCTCGCGATCGAGCAGTTCGCGATGGCTGCTATAGAAGCGGGTGCGCGCCAGCAACGGGTTTCGCGCCAGGTGCGCGCGGGCCGCGGCGTCGGGATCGGATACCGCCACGAGTTCGACGTCCGGCAACTGGGGCAGGGGAGACAGGATTTCGGAGATATGTCCGTCCAGGCCGAGCAGGCCGACGCGGACTTTCTTCGGAAGGCGCACGGCGGGCCCGCCGCCCGCGCGAACCAGAGCCGGCGCCATGCCGGCGGCGACCAGAGACCGGCGGGAAAGAGAATTCATGTTGCTGATTGTGCCACAAACCTTTTGTCTTGGGATTAGGGTGAGAAGAAAAGGCCGCCGAATGTGCCGCCGTACCGATAGACAACGGCAGGCGGGCGAACGATTACACTGGAGTCTGGGTCTGCGTCCAATATCTTGAGTCAAGACGAAAGTCATTTCGAGCCGGTAGTGGCGTCTCCACCCGCCAGGACGTCCGACGTGGCCGAGTCCGTGAGGGTGGTCCGTTCGGCCGGCATTGTTTCGGCCGCGGTCTTCCTGAGCCGGATAACGGGTCTTGTCCGCGAGATGGTCATGGCTCGGTTGTTCGGCGCCGGTGCGGCTTACGACGCGTTCCTGCTGGGTTTCCGCATTCCGAACCTGGCGCGCGACCTGTTTGCCGAAGGCGCGCTGAGCGCGGCATTCGTTCCCACATTCACCGAATACCTGGCCACCAGGGGAAAGGCCGATGCCGCGCGGTTGGCGAACCTTGTCGCAACCGCCGTGATCCTGTTCGTAGGCGCGTTCTGTCTGCTGGGTGTCATCTTCAGTCCGGCGCTGGTACAACTTCTGGCGCCGGGATTCGCCGTCGTGCCGGGTAAGTTGGGACTGGCCGTCACCATGACGCGCATCATGTTCCCGTTCCTGCTGCTGGTGGCGCTGGCGGCCCAGGCCATGGGCGTGTTGAACGCTTCGAACCAGTTCGGCGTGCCGGCCATGGCTTCGACCTTCTTCAATATCGGGTCGTTGTGTTTTGGCCTGACGCTAGGCTTCTGGTGCGGGCCGTGGCTGGGTATCTCGCAGATCGAAGGCATGGCTTACGGCGTGGTGCTGGGCGGCGCGCTGCAGCTGTTCTACCAGGTGCCCAGCATGCACCACCGCGGCTTCAAGTTCCACCCGCTCATCGATTGGTCCGATCCGGGACTGCGCCACATCATCAAGATGATGGGGCCGGCTATCCTGGGCGGCGCGGCAGTGCAGATCAACGTAATGGTGAACACGAATTTCGCGTCCGGGATCGCCGACCCCGTGCGAGGCGCCGACGGCCCGGTGAGCTGGCTGGCTTACGCCTTCCGCCTGATGCAGCTTCCCCTGGGCCTTTTCGGCGTGGCGATCGCTTCGGCGACGCTGCCGTCTATTTCCCGCAACACGGCGCCGGAGAAGCTGGACGAATTCCGCCGCACGCTGTCCCGCTCGCTCGGAACCGTGTTTCTGCTCACCGTGCCGAGTTCGGTGGGATTGGTGGTTTTGGGGCAATCCATCATCGGTGCCATTTATCAGCACGGCAAGTTTCAGCTCTATGACACGCAACAGACCGCGTTGGCACTGTCTTTTTACGCCATCGGCCTGGCGGGTTATTCGGCGTTGAAGGTGCTCACCCCAGCCTTCTATGCACTGCGGGATTCGCGCACCCCGATGATCATCAGCCTGTGTTCGATTCTGATCAACTACCTGGCTGCGTCCAGCATGATCCAACTGGGCGGCTTGCGTCATGCGGGACTGGCGCTTTCCACTTCGCTGGTCGCGCTGTTCAACTTCCTCGCCCTGTTGTGGATCTTGCGGCGGCGCGTTTACGGTCTCTACGGCCGGGATCTTCTTTCCAGTTTCATTAAGATCGTGATGGCCAGTTCCGTGATGGGCGTGGTCGTGTTCTTTTCCAGCCATTCAATCGCGGCGTGGTTGGGGATCGGGCGTCTGGCCCGGTTGACCGACCTGGCTGTATCCATTCCGCTGGGACTTGCCGTCTATTACACGGCGGCCCGCCTGTTGAAGATTCAGGAACTTGAGCTCGCTTCGCAGGCCGCCAGGGGACCGCTGGGCCGGTGGCTGGGGGCTCGGCGTGCTAGAATCAGTTAATTGATGATCCCGGACCTACAACTGGTCATCCAACTACAGAGTCTGGACCAACGGATCTCCCACACCCAGCAGGAAGTATCGGCCCTCCCCAAGAACCTTGCACGCACGGAAAAGGCGCTTGACGCACGTGTGCGCAAGCTGGAGGCCGATCGTGCCGCCCTCACCGCGAATCAAAAGGAGCGCAAGAAGATCGAGGGCGACATTCAGGCACAGGAGACCAAGATTTCCAAATTGAAGACTCAGATGTTGGAGGCCAAAACCAACGAACAGTACCGAGCCTTTCAAGGCGAAATCGACTTCTGTGAGAAGGAGATACACAAGGCCGAAGACCGAACCCTGGAGTTGATGACCGAGTCAGAGCCACTCAGTCGCAACGTGAAGCAGGCGGAGGGCGCGCTGGCCGAAGAACGCAAGCACGTCGAAGCGGAAAAACAACGCGTCCGTGCTAGTACGGAAGTCAACCAGAAGCAACTGGACGATCTCAAGAAGCAGCGTCGCGCCATGGTGGAGCGCCTGAACCCGAAAGTCTTCTCCACTTACGAGCGCTTGCGGAAGCGCCGCAGGGGCCCGGCGGTGGCCGAGGCGGTCGAAGACCGCTGCAGCGCCTGCAACATGACCATGCGTCCGCAGTTCTATCAGGATCTCAAGAAGGGCGACCAGGTTCTGACCTGCGAGTGCTGCCACTGCATCGTCTACTACAACCCGCCGGTTGTGGCTGAAGAGAACAACGCTCCGGTCCCACAGGCCGGGGACGATGCACAGCCAGCCAAAATATAGGAAACTGTCATAAGGTTTAGGTTCCGGCACGGATGCCGGAATGGCTCGCGCGGGGACCGTGTGAGCCCGAGCGGAGTGATAAATCGTGAGAGTTTACCAGAGCAACGAGATTCGCAATGTAGGGCTGGTTGGACACGGCAATTGCGGCAAGACCACGCTGGCCGCCGCCAGCCTGTTCGCCGCGGGGGCGACCAACCGCCTGACCCGCGTCGATGAGGGTAACACCATCACCGACTTCGACGACGACGAAGTCCAACGCAAGATCAGTATCTCCACCGCGGCGGCTTACGTCGAATGGAAGAAACAGAAGATCAACTTCCTGGATACGCCCGGGTTCAACATCTTCATCAATGACACGCACGCCGCGCTCTCGGCGGCAGACGCCGCGCTGGTGGTGGTGGACGGCGTGGCAGGTGTCGAAGTCCAAACCGAAAAGGTGTGGGGCTTCGCGGACACGTTCAAGCTGCCGCGCGCCATCGTCATCAACAAGCTTGACCGCGAACGCTCCAGCTTCGAGCGCGCGCTGGAAAGCGTGCAGGAGAACTTCGGCCGTGCCGCCGTTCCCGTCGAGCTCCCCATCGGCGCGGAGAAAGACTTCTCCGGCGTGGTGGACCTGATCAACATGAAGGCCTACACGTACGAGGCCGACGGCAACGGCAAGGGCAAGGAAGTGCCCGTTCCGGATTCGCTCGCCGACGATGCCCAGAAGGCTCACGATACCCTGGTGGAGATGGTGGCCGAAGGCAACGATTCGCTCATGGAAGAGTTCTTCGAGCAGGGCACCCTCTCGCCGGAGCACATCCTGGAGGGCTTAAAGACCGGCATCCGGGAGCTGAAGCTGTTCCCGGTGATGGCCGCCTCGGCTCTCAAGAACATCGGCACGGACCTGGTTCTGGACTTCATCCTCGATCACTTCCCGGCTCCGTGTGAACGGCCTGCCGTTGCGGCGAAGCAAGGCGACCGGGACGTCGAACGCCCGATCTCGACCACCGATCCTTTGTCTGTGTTCGTGTTCAAGACCATCGCCGATCCCTTTGCCGGCCGCGTGTCGTACTTCAAGGTGATGTCTGGCGTGCTCAAGAACGACGCCAATCTGTGCAACGTGCGCAACGTCGCCGTCGAGCGTCTGGCGCACCTCGGCTGCCTGATGGGGAAGACGATCACGCCGGTGACCGAGCTTTGCGCCGGCGACATCGGCGGCGTGGCCAAACTGAAGGAAACCCTCACTGGTGACACACTCGGAGAGAAAGGCTCGCAGATCAGCTACGCGTCGGTAAAGCTGCCTGAACCTTCCATCGCCTACGCCATCGAAACCAAGTCCCGCCAGGACGAGGACCGCTTGGGTAATGCCGTGCAGCGCATCCTGGAAGAGGATCAATCGCTGCGCTTCTACCGTGATCCGCAGACCAAGGAATTCCTGCTCGCCGGCAGCGGCCAGCAGCACGTCGAGGTAATCGTCAGCCGGCTGAAGAAGCGCTACGGGGTGGATGTCGCGCTGAAGGCCCCCAAGATCCCCTACCGCGAAACTATCCGCGGTACCGCCGACGTACAGGGCCGCCACAAGAAGCAAACCGGCGGCCATGGTCAGTTCGGGGATTGCTGGGTCAAGTTTGAGCCCCTGCCGCGGGGCGGCGGATTCGAGTTCGTGAACGATATTTTCGGCGGTGCCATTCCGAAGAACTTCATCCCGGCCGTCGAAAAGGGCCTGGTGGAAACCGCTGCGAAGGGGTATCTCGCGGGCTACCCGATGGTGGACTTCAAGGCCAGCCTGTACGACGGTTCTTACCACGACGTCGATTCCTCGGAACTGTCGTTCAAGCTGGCCGCGCGCAAGGCGTTTAAGGCTGCCATGGAAACGGCGAAGCCCGCCCTGCTCGAGCCCATCATGAACGTCGAAGTGCAGGCCCCGGTGGAGTACGCCGGAGACCTCATGGGTGACATGAACGGCCGGCGAGGCCGCATTTCCGGCATGGACACCCACGGCAACACGCAGATCGTCAAGGCGCAGGTCCCCATGTCCGAGATGCTGAATTACCAGAACGACCTGATCTCGATGACGCAAGGGCGCGCCACCTTCACCATGGAGTTCAGCCACTACGATTACGTGCCGCAACTCCAGGCTGAGAAGATCGTCTCCGCCGCCAAGGCAGCCAAGGCCGGCGAGGAAGAGGAAGAAGAATAGCCGCCGGCGGGGCCGCGAGGTGTTTGCGGACCAGTCATGATCGATCCTGAAACGCTCAAACAGCTCGCGGCCTTGCCGATCGCCAAGCGTGCTATCTCTTGTCCCGAGACGCTCAACGAGGCGTACGACTACGAACGCCCCAGTTCCTTCTCGCGCGGGATGCGCATCGACCTTTGCGGGTTGGCAATCCTGCTGATCTCTGGCACCGCCAGCATCGACGAGCATGGCCGGAGCGTCCATGCCGGCGACCTTCGCGCCCAGACCCGGCGCACTTTCCTGAACATCAAAAAGCTGCTTGAGAGTGAGGGTGCCACGTGGAAAGACGTGGTCCGGACCACCTGCTACCTGAAGGACATGGAACGCGACTACGCCGCGTTCAATGAAGAACGGACGGCTTTCTACAAAGCTGAGCGGCTCGATCCGCTGCCCGCCTCCACCGGCATTCAGGCCACGCTCTGCAGGCCGGAACTGCTGGTGGAAATCGAGGCTATCGCGATCCTTCGAACGGCGTCCTAGCGCCCATCGTTCGACACGTGCGCGTGAGGATCTGCCTCGTCCCCCGAATCCATCGTTGTTGAGGAATTGGAGAGTTCCCTTCTGGTAAGGAAGAGGACGTCCCACTTCGAAATACCTTTCACGTAAAGGCGCGCAATCTGTCCCGCCAGCGTGTCGGATTCACCGTAGCTTACGCCCACCAGTTGCGGATAGTAACCGCCGTCGGTGTCGTGCAGTTGCTCGCTCGTGAGCAGGCGGGCGGGTTGCGCCCATCCCTTTGGATTGGCCAGGTCCCTGTTCCAGGTGATGTAAATCCCCTCCTGAGGCCAACCCGGTTCACAGCAGGAGTGGTTCATCACGACGACATACCGTCTCAAATGCTTGTTCCACTGGACGGCTGGGCCCCAAAACGCGTCCGTATTGGACCGCTCCCAGGGCGTAGTCACTGGAAAAATGGGCGTGAGTTGGCCCCCCACTCCAGGTTCCAGCCACTGGCCGTGGAAGTACTTATGGACGGCCCCTATTGGATTGGCTCGATCGCCGAAGGCCATGCGTGCTAAGCCGACGCCCTGCGTCGCAGCCGGACCGCTATAGTTGCCGAACAGGAAATAGAAGTACTGGCTGTGCCGGTCCAGGATCACCGAGAAATCGCCGTGCCCGCCGGCAAAGTACTTGTTCTGGGCGGCACAGTTCACCGAGTAACCGCTGGACAGCACCACTCCCAGATCGCGGAACGTCGTTCCGCCGTCCTGGCTTACCAAGGCGCCGATCACGGGTGCGGTGAGGTTGGATCCGGGACAAACTCCTTCCGGTTCATGATGATACCAGGCGTACACGGTGCCGTCGCTGTCGGCCCAGGCGGCCTCGATCCAGACGGGATAGTGATCGCGAGGTTCCACCACCGGCTCCCGATCCATGTTCAGGTTGTACACGCTGCCGCCAGACATGGCCATGGGGGAACCCGTCGAGGTGTACACGCGGAGGTTTCCGCCCACCCACACGCCGGGGCTGTTCCCGTCCACCGTTGGCGCTGGGTACGAAGTCTCCGCCGCGGGGCGGACGTAGGCGGTCTGGGCACCCAGGGACGCGGCTAGTGTCGCAGAAAGAAGAAGCAGAAATGTAGATCGCATCCGGTTATTTCTTCAGACGAAATGGACAGGGAGCTGGTTACGGGTGAAGTGGTCAAGATCTCTCGCAACTTCCTGCATAACTTTGGCTTGACCGCCGCCCAAACTGTGTTATAAAGTCTAGTTTCGGAAGTGAGCTTGTAACACCAATGTAAGCGTGTTGGAATGCCTGATCACGGAAACCGCCCGAATCGATGGTTCGGCCTGGGCTTGGCCGCGCTAGCGGCTATTTTAGTGAGGCCCGGCAACTGTCAGCCAGTCGCCTTCGCAGTCGGGGCTCCTCTGGCCGACCGGTTCCTCTTGGAGCCTTCTATCCCCGTCCCTCCCCCTGTGGCGCCCGAGGTTCGTAGCAGTGTGCCTGTGCGCGAATCTGCCGCTGTGGACTCGACGAGATCCCTCATGGAGGCGCAGGAGGCGGTGAGCTTCGCCGAATCACATTTCCAGAAGGGGAAGGGCTTCTATCACAACGGGGAGATGGATGCGGCCCGGCGGGAGTTCGATCTGGCGGTAGACAAGCTGATGGCCGCCCTGGATTGTCCGCAATCGCGGGCAAGCGTGGAACGCCGTCTGGAGCAGATGGTCGAAGCCATCCATCACTACGACGTGGAGGGCATGGGCGCCGGCGTGGATCCCGACGACCCCGGCTTCGATGAGTCCCCGCTCGAGGAAATCCTCGAAATGACCTTCCCGATCGATCCCAAGCTCAAGGATAAGGTCAAAGAAGAACTTGCGGCCACGGTTTCCCAGTTGCCATTGGAACTCAACGACGCCGTAGTCAGTTATGTGAACTACTTCTCCAGCGAGCGCGGCCGCCGCATCATGGCATACGGTTTGCGCCGTGCGGCCCGTTACCGCCCGATGATCAACCGTATCCTGTCGGCCGAAGGCGTCCCCCTCGAGCTTATCCAGTTGGCGCAAGCCGAGTCCGGATTTATGCCGCGCGCCGTCTCGCGGGCGAGTGCGACGGGAATGTGGCAGTTCATGGCGAGCCGGGGTACTGAATACGGTTTGATGCGCAGCGCCTACCACGACGACAGGCTGGATCCCGAAAAAGCCACGCGGGCGGCCGCACGGCATCTAAAGGACCTGTACAACGAGTTCGGTGACTGGTATCTGGCCATGGCGGCTTACAACTGCGGGCCGATGAATGTATCCAGGGCCATTGAGCGCACCGGCTACGCCGACTTCTGGGAGCTTCGCAGGCGCAACGTCCTGCCTCGGGACACGAACAACTATGTGCCCGCCATCCTGGCCATGATCATCGTGGCCAAGAACGCCAAGGATTACGGTCTTGGTGACCTGGAGGAAGATGCGCCGCTGGTCTATGACACGGTGCAGATGGCTTCTCCCACGAACATCGCCCTGGTGGCGGACGCAGCGGAACGCTCCGTTACCGAGATTCGCGAGATGAACCCGGCCCTGCTGAAGAGCGTTGCACCGGCCGGCTATGCGATGCGCGTGCCCAAGGGCACGGGTTCGCAGGTCGTTTCGGGCCTGAACCTGGTGCCTGCCTCCAACCGGCTGTCCTTTCGCCTGCACAAGGTGGTCGAAGGAGATACTCCCACCACAATCGCGCGGCGGTATTCGGTATCGCCGGCGGCCCTCTTCGCGGCCAACTCGCCCGAACTCCTGACCGGTCCAGAGCCAGGGACGATCCTTGTGGTCCCCGCCGTTTACAAGGAACCGCGGCAACTCCGCAAGAAACATACCAGCGCCGCCGGTCACTCGGCGCGAAAGCGCGGGCACAGGTCAGGCAAAACTACGGTCATCGCCAGCAGCGCGCACGGAAAGACTGTCAAAGTTGCGCGCAGAGCCTCAACGAAGCGCAGTGTAACCCGGACCAGACGCATCTCACCGTCCTCCTCCGGTCAGGTGGCGTCCGCTCGACGCTCGCGCCGTACCACGGCGAATTGAGCGGATTTTTTGCCGCCTGGGGTTGCCTTCAATCAAAAACGAGTTATTCTATTTGGTGTCCAAGCCTGTTAGGAGGCAATGTACATGCTCGATGGCCGTTGGTTCGCTCTCGACGAAGACATGGATGATATCGATTTTGACGAAGAGCACGTGGAGTTAGCATCCGAGCTGGGGGAATACGGCCCGGAGGAGGAAGAGGACTTGATAGAGGAAACCATTATCACCGAAACTGTCAATGTGCCGGAGCCTGTTCCCGAGCCGGTACCCGCTCCCGTTGTAGAAGCCGCGCCAGCACCGGCGCCTGAGGCTCCTGCGCCCGTGAAGAAGCCGGTGAAGAAGGCCGCCGCGAAGCCGGTCGCCAAGAAACCTGCCGCGAAGAAGCCAGCTGCCAAGAAACCTGCCGCGAAGAAGGCCGCTGTGAAAAAAGCGGCGCCGAAGGCGGCCAAGAAGGCGGCGGTAAAGGCGAAGCCCAAGAAAGCCGCCAAGAAGGCGGCGGTGAAGGCAAAGCCCAAGAAGGCGGTCAAGGCGGCCAAGAAGCCAGCTAAGAAGGCTGCAAAGAAAAAGTAGCCATCATCTGCCTAGAGTGGCTCTCCGGGGCGTCCGGACCAAGGACGCCCCCATGTACTCTCAGTGTTGGTCCTCTGATCCTGCCGAATGCCTCTAGATGCCCGAAGACTGGTCCGCAAAATGCGCGGTGGGGCGCAAGCGCATCTCGTCGAGGCTGAGGACGGACGTTTCTACGTAGTCAAGTTCCGCAATAATCCGCAGCACCGGCGCATCCTGGTCAATGAATTGATTGCCTCCGTCTTCCTGAAATACCTGCGCATCGCCGCCCCGGAGACCGCCATCATCCATCTTTCCCAGGAATTCCTGGATGCCAATCCCGAAGTCTACATCCAACTGGGTTCCGGCCGCAGGGCGGTGGAGCCGGGCTGGCATTTCGGTTCGCTGTACCCCGGCGATCCGGAGCGGGTGGCCGTTTACGACTTCCTGCCGGACACCCTGCTGGCGAAGGTGGCGAACCTGGCGGAATTCCTGGGGATGCTGGTGTTCGACAAGTGGACCTCAAATGCCGACTCCCGCCAGTCCATTTTCTTGCGCGCCCGGCTGCGCGAGTGGGTTCCTAATGCGGCGACGCACCCCTTGCGGGTGGGCTTTGCCGCCCTCATGATCGACCACGGCTACTTGTTCGACGGTCCGCATTGGGAATTTGCCGATTCGCCCATCCAGGGCCTGTACTTTCGTCCATTGGTGTACGAAAGCGTGCGGTCGCTGGACGATTTCCAGCCGTGGCTGGACCAGGTGCGGTACTTTCCGGAAGAGGTCGTCGACGAAGCCGCGCGGCAAATCCCGCCGGCCTGGCTCGAAGGGGACGAAGAGAACCTGGAAAGACTCCTCGAACGGCTACTGCAACGCCGAAAGCGTGTAGCGGAACTGGTGGGTGACTGCCGCAAGGGCCGCGTCAACCCGTTCCCGCATTGGCAATAGCCGCACGCCGCCCGCGGGATTCGGGCTTCGCGCTAAAGTGCAACAGCTTCAATTGCCCGGCATCTTGAAGACCGCATCGTCGATGGGGGCGTTGGCCTCAATGGTCTCCCAGACGATGCGGGCCAAGGGCCGCCCTTCAATGCGCTGCTCCATGGAGGTGGGGATCAGCACGCCGTGGACGGATTTGTAGTTGCCCGGGAACGCCTCTATCTCCATTTCGCGCCCCATGACGGTGCGGCGGCTCGCGCTCTTCACCTCCAGATAGCTTTTGGCGTCCACCCAGTGATAGTCGACATCACCGCCCTGGCGGATGGCTTTGACCTTATAGGCTGGCGAGCCTTCGATGTCTTCCTTGCCCAGAAGTTCAAGGGTGATGCCTTTCCCTTTCGCGTTCACCAGCGGACCGTCGAAGTCGGCCGTCTCGCTGGTGCGGCGCGTCTCCTGTTCATCGGATTTCCGGGCGTTGGGGCCGCGAGCCGGATTGAGGTCCCATGCGGTGGAGCCGTCGAAGGCGCGGACCACTTTGTTGCCACTGACCACGATCTCGAACCGGACCGAATTCGGGCGCTTGATGAGCAACGTGAGCGGCGCCTCGGCCTGAGCCTGCATCATGATCATCTTGCCGGTGACCTTAAGGCTCCGGATGGCCGCCATGCGCTCGATCCCGCCCCTGGCGGCGGCATGCTTCGCGGCGATTTCGTCCACGGTCGGGTCGGCGGCCATCGCGAAGGAGGCGGCCAGGGCCAGCAAGGCAAGGAGTCGAACCATGCCCTCGATTATAGTTCACGGGCCCGGCCGCGCCATCGGATTAAGGTGAAATCGAGCCTCATTGTACTGCATTTGCTTCAGATTCGCGTTGCGGGCGCGCCTTGCTAGAATGGGAAAACTCCCATGCAGGAACGAATCCTCCGGTCGGGCCCTTTGCGGGGCCGCATCCGGCTTCCCGGCGATAAGTCCATCTCGCATCGGTACGCCATTCTGGGCGCTTTGGCGCACGGCGAAACGCGCATACGGCACTACTCAAGTGGCGCCGATTGCGCTTCCACACTGGGCTGCTTGAGCGCGTTGGGCGTGCGGGTCGAGAGGCGCGAAAGCGAAATCCACATCCAGGGTTCGGGCGTCGAAGGATTCCGCGCGCCGCAGGCGATGCTCAACGCGGGCAACTCCGGCTCGACGATCCGCATGCTGAGCGGAGTTCTGGCGGGATTGCCGTTTGAGACCCGCATCGCCGGCGACGAATCGCTCGCGCGCAGGCCCATGGATCGCATCATGAATCCGCTTGCCGGGATGGGCGCATCCATTGACGCTCGCGACGGGCGCTATCCTCCACTCACAATCCACGCAGCCAGGTTGCACGGCATTGACTACACGCTGCCCGTGGCGAGCGCCCAAGTGAAAACCTGTGTACTGCTGGCCGGGCTGAACGCGGAAGGCGAAACCGTGGTGCGTGAGAATGTGCCCACGCGAGACCACACCGAAGTGGCGCTGCGGGAATTCGGTGCCGCCATTCGCGTCGGCGCCGGCGCGATCAGCGTGCGTGGTGGGTCACACCTGACGGCTCGCGACCTGGATGTGCCGGGCGATCTCAGCTCGGCGGCGTTCTTCCTGGCCGCCGCGCTGATGGCGCCGGGCTCGAATCTGGTCATCGAGCGCGTGGGGCTGAACCCGACGCGGTCTTCGTTGTTGGACTTCCTGCTCTCCATGGGCGCGGACGTGAAGGTGCTCAATCAGGAGCGGCGCGCCGGTGAGCTAGTAGGTGATATCCAGGTTTGCTACTCTCCAATTCGTGGCGGAACCATCCAGAAGGCCCACACGGCCGCGCTGATCGACGAGATTCCTGTCTTGGCGGTGCTGGGCGCGGTGAGTGAGGAAGGCTTGGTAGTTCGCGACGCCGCCGAGCTGCGGCTGAAGGAAACCGACCGCATCGCGACGGTGGGCGAGAATCTCCGCCGCATGGGCGTGAATGCGGAGCTTGCGCCTGACGGCTTCCGGGTGCCCGGACGGCAGCGTTTCCACGGCGCCGAGGTGGATTCGTTCGGCGACCACCGCATCGCCATGGCGTTTGCCGTGGCCGGACTGGCCGCCGACGGCGAGACGGTGATCCAAGGCGCCGAGGCGGCGGCTGTCTCTTACCCCGAGTTTTTCGCTACACTGCGGCAAGCGGCCTGTTGATCTATGCCCATCGAACAAGACCCGTCGCTCGCATTCCGCTGCTTGGCACACGATCTGAACAACGTGTTCACCACCATCAACGAGGCTGCGGATCTGCTGGCGGGCGATGCGCGCTGGAGTTCGATCGCCGCCGCTCTTCATCGGAGCGTGGACCGCGGCAAGCGCCTGGTAGACGGGTTCTGCGAGACGGCCGGCGGCGCCACTTCGTTGAACGAACTGCTGGATTCGGCCATCGACGCCACGCGGGATTTCCTGGATCTGGTGCACGGGCCCCGGATCGAGTTTCATCGCGACGTGGACGCGGGCGTCATGATGCGCGGTATCCCCGTGCTGTGGGAAAGAGTCTTCGTGAACCTGTTTCTCAATGCGGCCGAGATGATGACGTCCAGGGGAACGATTGAAATCGCCGCCACGCGCGAGGCGGACCGCAGCCTGATCCGCGTAAGCGACGACGGCCCCGGCATCGCCCCCGAGCTGCTGCCGCGAATCTTCGATCACGAGGTGAGCAGCAAGGGCAAGCGCCGCGGGCTCGGCCTGCATATTGTGCGTACCATCGTCGAGCGCAATGGCGGACAGGTCACGGCGGGGCGCGCCCAGGCCGGCGGAGCGGAATTCTCCATAGTGCTTCCCGCCTGACGGGGTGCCGCTACCATGATTTCGGGTGCGCTGCTACCGCGTCCACGGGATCGAACCTTGCCCGTGTTACGCTTATGCTGGAAGTGCCATGAAAGTCTTGTTCACGGACTTGGACGGAACCCTGCTCGATGCACGGACATACTCCTTCGAAGCGGCCCGGCCGGCTTTGGACACGCTTCGTCAAAAGGGCGTTCCGCTCGTGATTTGCACCAGCAAGACGCGCGCCGAGGTGGAACTGTGGCGAACCCGGCTGGGGATCGACCATCCGTTCATCGTGGAAAACGGTGGTGCGGTATACATCCCGAAAGGGTACTTCCCCTTCAAGATCCCGAACGCGATCCAGCGTAACAACTGTCTGTTGCTGGAGTTCGGGACGCCCTACGAGCAACTGGTGGCCGCGCTGAAACAGTTGTCCCGCGAAACTGGGTGCGAAACGCTGGGCTTCTCCAGCATGAGCGTGGCCGAGCTGTCCTTGCGCTCGCTTCTGCCGATCCAGCAGGCCGAACTGGCCAAACGTAGGGAGTATGACGAGGCCTTCGAGATACTCTCTTCAGGCTCCTACCGGCTGCTGGAAGCCATCGAACGGAGAGGCTTGAAGTGGACCCGCGGCGACCGCTTCTATCACATCATGGGTAGCAACGACAAAGCCAGCGCCGTCGCACGGTTGGTCGAGCTCTATCGGAAGGCGCATGGCGATATCTTGACTATCGGCGTCGGTGATGGGTGGAACGACGTTCGCTTCCTCTCCAGCGTGGATGTTCCCGTGTTGGTGCGCTCGCGCTTTGATACGGCCATCAAGCGCGCCGAGCCGCGCTGCCGCGTGACCGACGCGCCCGGTCCGCATGGCTGGAACACCGCGGTGCTGGATCTTCTGGCCGCCTGATCCGCGTTGGCAAGCTCTTCCGAGCCTCGTCCTCGCGTCAAGCCTGCGCATAATGTCTATAGGTTGCGAGGTGTACGATGAGATCCCGGAGTTGGCCTGTCCTGGTCGTTGCTTTCGGTGCGCTCATGGTTCTGATGGGCCTGTACGGTTATGTTGCGGTGAGGAGAGGGAGCCGCATCTACGCCGAGATGCAGGCCGTCAACGACAGCCACCGGCGGAGCCAGCAGGCGCTGACCGAGATCCGGTCCGGCATCTATTTGGCAGGTTTGTGCCTGCGCGACTATCTGCTGGATCCATCGAACCTCACCACCGAGAGATACCGC
>JAJFUV010000340.1 GCA_021372245.1 Terriglobales bacterium | reverse complement strand
GGATCGGCCATGACCACTCCTCTTGCGCTGAGGTGGTGAACTTGGCGCGTGCCGAGCCGCAAGCTGAGGTCAAGTCTCCGTCAGGTTTGGACTCGCCACGCGCTAACCGCCCCCGCCCATCACATTACGGACGGATTACGGTTTGACACACGCGCGGCTTTGAAGCCGCCCTCCGGCCGTGTTTTCCATTAGACTGGTACGTTTATCGTGCTTCTCGAGCTGAAGGGTATCCAAAAGCGGTTCGGCGGCGTGGCGGCGCTGCGGGCGGCCAACCTGGTGGTCGAGGCGGGCGAAGTGCATCTCCTGCTCGGCGAGAACGGCGCGGGCAAGTCCACGATGATGAAGATCGTCGCCGGCATGCTGCAGCGCGACGCCGGCGAGATGCTCTTCAAAGGCCGCCCGGCGGACTTCCGGCGGCCCGTGGAAGCGGCTGCGGTGGGCATCGCCATGGTGCACCAGGAGTCGCAGTTGGCGCCGCACATGACTGTAGCCGAGAACATCTTTCTGGGGCGCGAGCCTCGCCTGCCGCTAGGTTGGGTGAACCGCCGCCGCATGCAGGAGCAGGCAGCCAGGCTCATCGAGGAGCACGGCTTCCCGCTACAAGCCGACTGGCGGGTCGACAAACTCAGTCCCGCTGGCAAGCAACTGGTGGAGATTTGCCGCGCCATCCAGCACGGATCGAGTCTGCTGATTTTCGACGAGCCGACTTCGGCGTTGTCGGAATCGGAGACAGCGGAGGTCTTCCGCATCGTGCGCGCGCTGCGCGAGCGCGGCATGGGGGTCATCTACATCACGCACCGGTTGGAGGAACTGCGCGCCGTGGGCGATCGGGTAACGATCCTGCGCGACGGCGAGAGGGTGCATACCGGCGAACTGGCCTCGCTCACGACCGAGCACATCATCCATTACATGGTGGGCCGGGAAGTGACCGCGATCTACGAGCGGGAAGCCCTGCCGCCGGGTAGGGCAAGGCTTACGGTCGAGCATCTGAGCCGCGCGCCGCTGCTCAAGGACCTTAGTTTCACGCTGCACTCGGGCGAGATCGTCGGCGTGGCGGGATTAGTGGGCGCGGGGCGGACGGAGTTGTGCCGCGCGCTGTTCGGCCTGGATCGCATCGATGGCGGACGAGTACTGGTCGATGGGAAGCAAGCCAGCGTGGATTCCCCGCGTGCGGCCGTGCGCGCCGGCATCGCGCTGATTCCGGAGGACCGCCAGAAGTACGGCCTGGCGATGGGGCTCTCCTTGGGCTGCAACATGAGCCTGGCGGGCCTGGAGAAGTACAGCGGGTTCGGTTTTCTCAATCACGCCGCGGAGGGCAAGGCGGTTGCGGAGTTCAGTTCCCGCCTGCGGATTCGCGCGGATTCGGCGAAGCAGCTTGCCGGGCGGCTCAGCGGAGGCAATCAGCAGAAGGTGGTCATCGCCAAGTGGCTGCTGCGCGAGGCGGGTATTTTCCTGTTCGACGAGCCGGCGCGCGGCATCGACGTGGGCGCGAAGGGGGAAGTGTTCCAGCTTATGGACGAACTGGCGCGCGCGGGCGCAGCCATCCTTATGGTGAGTTCCGAATTGCCTGAACTGCTACAGGTGGCGGACCGGATCCTGGTCATGCGACAGGGGCGCATCACAGCGGAATTGCCCGGGCGGACCACACAGGAAGAGATCATGCGTTACGCGGCGCTGGATGGCGACGCGGCTTAAGGAGCAGGTGGAATGATACAACGGCTGCTGCCGTTTCTGACTCTCATCGTTCTGTTCGCCGGCCTGGCGCTGGCCAGCCCTTATTTCCTGACCCAGACCAACCTGGCGAGCGTGGCCCGTCAGACGGCTGTGTTCAACATCATGGGCCTGGGCATGACGCTGGTAATCATCAGCGGGGGGATAGACCTCTCGGTGGGCGCCATTCTCGCCATGAGCGGCTTGTTCGGCGCCATGGCCATGGAGCGCGGCGCGTCCATACCGGTGGGCGTGGCAGTAGGCGTGCTTACGGGGTTGGCCTGCGGCCTCGTGAACGGCTCCCTGATCACGCGGCTGAAGATCAATCCGTTCATCGTGACGCTCGGCACGCTGGGCATCTTCCGAGGCACCACGCTCATCGTCTCCAACGGCCTGCCGGTGCATCGCATCCCGCAGTCGTTCTCGTTTTTGGGCGAAGGGGTTCTGTTCGGCGTACCCTTCGTGTTGTGGCTGTTGGTGATCTGCGCCCTGGCGACGCACGTAGTGCTGGAGCACACGCGGTTGGGCCGTTACGTGTTCGCCATCGGCAGCAACGAAAGCGCGGCACTTTACGCAGGGATTCCGGTGGCGTTTCACACCACGGCAGTCTATGCCATCTGCGGCGTGCTTACCGGACTGGCCGGCATGATCGAGGCCTCGCGCCTGATGACCGGGCAGCCCACCGCCGGGCAGGGGTACGAATTGCAGGCCATCGCGGCTGTGGTCATCGGCGGCGGCAGCCTGCGGGGCGGGGAAGGCAGCGTCATAGGAACGCTGATCGGCGCCTTCATCATGGGGCTGCTGTCGAACGGCAGCGACCTGCTGGGCATCTCGCCGTACCTGCAACAGGCCATCATCGGCGCGGTGATCATTCTTGCGGTGACGGTAGATGAACTTCGCAAGCGCAAAATGAGCGCGTAACCGGCGGCCTCCGCTACAATGGAAAAGATGGGGCGCAAAGTCGTAACCGAAGGCGATATTCCAGCCGAAGGCGAACTGCGCGTCGCGGAAGGTACGCTGTTCACACCCTCGGCACGCGACATGGCGGCGGCACGGGGCGTGCGCATCGTGGAGGTTCCCGCCAGCGAGGTTCCGGGGCTGGCGCCGCCCGAGAAGACGGTGGCTCTAGGAGCCGATCACGGCGGTTTCGCCCTCAAGGAATTCCTGAAACCAGTCATTGAAGAGATGGGCCTGGCGGTGCGCGACGTGGGCGTCGCGGAAGAAAAGCCGGTGGATTATCCGGATATTGCCGAGAAAGTGGCGCTGCTGGTTGTGGAGGGAAAGGCGGCTCGCGGCGTGATCATCGACGGCGCGGGAATCGGCTCGGCGATGGCCGCCAACAAGCTTCCGGGCATTCGCGCGGCCCTATGTTATGATAGGGCGTCCGCGCGCAACAGCCGCGAGCACAACAACGCGAATGTGCTCACTTTGGGCGGGCGTTTGCTGACGCCGACTCAAGCGGAATCGGTGTTGCGGACGTGGTTGGAGACGCCTTTCGCCGGCGGCCGCCACACGGCGCGTGTCGATAAGATCTCCGAATTGGAGCGGCGTTACAGATCGTGGTCACAAGCGAACTCGAACAAATCGTAGCCGGCATTGGAGAGGCGTTTCTGGCGCGCTTGGGATCCGGAGCGGCGTCCGGTGGCTGCGGTGGAGGCGGCGGAAAGACCTGCGGCTCCTGTTGCGGCTCGAACGCTCATTCCTGTGTCCACAAGACGCGCGAGATCGTGGCCGCGGGCGCCGACCGCGTGTCATCGTGCCATGGCGTGCGAAAGCTCGAGCCGGGCATCGCAAAGTTGATCGATCACACGCTGCTCAAGCCGGACGCGACGCGCGACGACATCCGCAGGCTCTGCGCCGAAGCGCGCACGTACGGTTTCGCCAGCGTTTGCCTGAACTCCTATTGGGTGCCGCTTGCGGCCAGGGAACTCGCTGGAACCGGCGTTAAGGTGTGCACAGTGGCCGGGTTCCCGCTGGGAGCCTGCGCTACCAGCGTGAAGGTGGCCGAAGCCGAACAAGCCGTGCGCGACGGCGCGCAGGAAGTCGACATGGTGATCAACGTCGGCGCACTGCGCTCGGGCGACCTCAATACCGTGAAGGACGATATCCAGGTGGTGGCCGAGGCCTGCCACCGTCATGGAGCCATCCTGAAGGTCATTCTCGAAACGGCGCTGCTGGACAACATGCAGAAAGCCGTGGCCTGTACGCTGGCCAAGATGGCGAACGCCGATTTCGTCAAGACGTCCACGGGGTTCGGACCGGCGGGAGCGACCGCGGAAGACGTGGCGCTCATGCGCAAGGTGGTAGGTCCGGAGATGGGCGTGAAAGCAGCGGGCGGTATCCGCACGCTGGAGGACCTGAAAAAGATGACGGCTGCGGGCGCCACGCGCATTGGCGCCAGCGCCAGCGTCAAGATCGTCGAGGCCGCCGCAGCCTAGCCGCTCGTTCCGATGCCGGGACATCGAAAATCATCCGTACGCTTCCGGGAACGCGCCGAACTGCTGGATTTCCTGCTGGAAGTCGCCGCAGCCACTTCGGAGACTCTCGAGCTGGACCGGCTGCTTGCCAACGTCGCCAACATCGTCGCGCAGGTGATCCCTTACGAGCTTTTCGCCATCCTGCTTTACAGCGAGAAGCGCGGGGGGCTGCGTATCCGCCACGCCATCGGCCATCGTGAGGAGGTGGTCCGCAACCTGGTGATCCCGCTGGGTGAGGGGATCACGGGCGCCGTGGCTCGCGAGCGGAAGCCCATTCTGGTTCCCGACGTGCGCACGGATTCGCGGTATCTGAATACCGTCGACGCGGTGCGCACGGAACTGGCCGTGCCCATGGAGGCGCGCGGCAGGCTGGTGGGCGTAATCGATATTCAATCGACGCGGGTCAACGCCTATGACGAGTACGAGCGGTCGCTGTTGCGCCTGATCGCCTCGCGCGTGGCGGTGGCCATCGACAACGCGCGCTTATACCGCCGCGTCGAGCGCCAGAACCGGACGCTGCGAGCGCTGGCGCACCTGTCGCAGGAATTCGCGTCGATCCTGGATGTTGATGTCCTGCTCAAGCGCATCGCCGAAAGCGTGCGCCAGATTATCGACTACCACGGCTTCAGCATTCTGCTGCTGGACGAAGAGCGGAAGTTTCTACACAACCGCTTCAGCCTGCGCTACGACAAGCGCGTGGATCTGGACAACATTCCTTTCGGCAAAGGCATCACGGGCGCGGCGGCGGAATCTGGCGAAGCTGTGCGCGTGGACAACACGCTGGCCGACCCGCGCTACATCCCCTCGCATCCGGATATCCGTTCGGAAGTGGCCATCCCGCTGGTGGTGAAAGACCGTGTAGTGGGTGTGATGGACCTGGAAAGCGAGCGGCTGGGGCATTTTATCGAGGACCACGTGCGGACGCTGTCGCTGCTCGCGCCGCAGATTGCCAGCAGCGTCGAGAATGCGCGGCTCTATGAGGAAGTGGCCCAACGCGAACGGCGGCTGGATAAGGATCTGGAAGCCGCCCGTGAGCTGCAGGAGGTCCTGCTTCCGCAACAGCCGCCCGATATTGCCGGGCTGGAAATCGCCATCGGATTCCGCCCGTCGGGCGAAATCAGCGGCGACTTGTTCGACTTCTTCGACAGCCCGAACAATCAGGCCCTGGTGGCGTTCGGCGACTCGAGCGGGCACGGCGCGGCAGCGGCATTGTTTGGAGCAATGGTGGGCGGGTTGCTGCGCAGCCTGGGGCGGCGCGGACGCAGTCCGGCGCAACTCATGCGGGCGTTGAACGCGGCCCTGCTCGAACGGCGTGTGGATGCACAGTACGTCTCCCTTCTGATGCTGGATTGGAACGCGCAATCGCGGACACTGAACATGGCCAATGCCGGCGCGGTGCCGCCTCTCATCGTGCGCGGCGGCAAGATCATCCGTCCGCGTGTGGAAGGGGTGCCGCTGGGCCTGCTGGATGACAGGGAGTACGAAGAAGTCCGCTTCCAGGCCGAGCCCGGCGACCTGGTCCTGCTTTACTCCGACGGGGTGCAGGATCAGCAAAACGCTGGGAAGGAGGAGTACGGCCGGGGACCGTTGATCCGGCTCCTCACCGGCATTCATACACAAGCTCCCGCCGGGATTCTGGACGCTATCTGGAAGGATCTCGATGCGTTTCGCGGTGAACTGCCGCTGGGGGACGACCAGACGATGATCGTGATGAAAGTCCTGTGATGGATTCTGCCTACCGTTACGAACAAGACACGCTCTATTGCGAGCAAGTCGCGCTGGCGGATGTGGCCTCGCGCGAGGGGACGCCCTGTTACGTTTACTCGAAAAGCGCCATCCTGCGCCGTCTGCGAGCTTACCAGGAGGCCTTCGGCAGCACGCCGCACGCGATCTGTTACGCAGTGAAGGCGAACGGCAACCTGAGTCTGTTGAGGCTGCTTGCGGAAGAGGGCGCCGGGTTCGACATCGTTTCCGGCGGAGAACTGTTCCGCGTGCTGAAGGCCGGCGGAAAAGCGTCGAGCGTCGTGTTCTCCGGAGTCGGAAAGACCGCCGATGAGATCGCCTACGCGCTCGATCAGGGGATCTACGGGTTCAACTGCGAATCCGAAGGGGAATTGGCGCTGATCGACACGCTGGCCGAGCGCCGGGGCGTGACGGCGCGCGTGGCCGTGCGTGTAAATCCAGACGTCGATGCCGCGACGCATCCTTACATTTCCACCGGCCTGCGCGAGCACAAGTTCGGTATCGACATCGCCGAGGTGGAGGCGGTGTATGAGCGCGCGCGGGCGCTCAAGCACTTGTCTATGGAAGGGGTAAGCTGCCACATCGGGTCGCAGATCCTGGACCCGGCGCCGATGCTCGAAGCCGCCGGCCGCCTGGTGGCGCTGGCTCAACGTCTGCGGGAGAAGGGCTTCGATATCCGGCATCTGGATCTCGGCGGCGGTGTGGGAGTGCCGTACCGGCCGGGCGAATCCTCGCCTTCGATCACTGAGTTCGTGACGGCGCTTTGCGCACTCGCGGAAGGCAGCGGCCTGCGCGTCCTGCTCGAACCCGGCCGCTCGCTGGTGGCGGAGGCGGGCATGCTCCTCACGAGGGTGCTTTATCGCAAGCGCAACGGCAAGAAGGAATTCGTCATTGTCGACGCGTCCATGACGGATCTGATCCGGCCCGCGCTTTATGGCGCGTATCACGGGATTCTGCCGCTCAGACGCGCCCACCGGGGAGTCATCCGCGCCGATGTGGTGGGGCCGGTGTGCGAGACGGGTGATTTTCTCGCGCGCGGCCGCGAGATCGACAATGTGCTGCCCGGCGATTTGCTGGCCGTTTGCACGGCAGGAGCATACGGGTTTGCGCAGGCTTCAAACTACAACGCGCGTCCGCGGCCGGTCGAAGTGCTGATCGACGGCGACAACTACAGCGTCATCCGCACGCGCGAAAGTTACGATGACCTCGTCCGAGGCGAGTAACTAAAGCAGCTTGCGGATGGCCGCCTCGATGGTCGCGATGGCGGTTTCGCCGACGAACATCTGTCGCTTGCGCCCAGTGCGGTCGTATAGATACGACGCCGGCAGCGCGCCGCTCCAACGGCGATCGACGGCTTCGATGAAGGCGCTGTCGCTTTTGGGCCTCTTCACATACCACGTGCCAGGCACTTTTGTCTGAGTGAGAAACTTGCGGGCGAAGGCCTCCTGCTCAGGCTCGTCGGCGGAGATGGTGATGAGCTTGAATCCGCGCACGCGCAACGATGCCTCCATCTTTACGAGCTGCGGCATCTCGGCCCGGCAGGGCTGACACCATGTGGCCCAGAAGTTCACGAGCACAACTTTCCCTTTGTTCGCCGCCAGCAGTCCCTGGTAACCCGTCTCATCCATCGGTTGAAGCGCCGGTTGAGCGCACAACGGAGCGGCCAGCAGTGCCGCCGCAATAAGAAGCCGCACATTCAAGATCATCGTTTTATCCGTTTAATGGAACATCCAAACGCCTTGGTCTCCGCCGGATTGACGCTTCCGGCGCCCAGCACGGCATCCAAGGCCAGTCGTAACCCCTGTTTGGTGACGCGCACGGGGTTCTGCGAGTCGTCAATATAGCCGTGATAGCGCACCGTGCCGCTCGAGTCGAGCACGAAGGCTTCGGGCGTCGCGTTCGCGTGGAACAGGTCCGCCACCACGTTGCCGGCATCCTTGTACACTGCGAACGGGAACGCATTGCCCTTCCTATGTTGCTCCACTTCCGCCGCCGGCTCGTTGTAGTTGGAATTCACGAAGATGAACTTCACGCCCTTAGGCTCGTAGTCGCGATATAGCGCGACCATGCGTTCGTTGTAAGCGTTCGACACTGGGCATTTGGTCGCAATGAAGAGGAGCGCCGTGACATTGCCGCTCAACGCCGAAGCGGAAACGCTGGAGCCCTTCAAATCCTGCAGCGTGAACTCACCAGGTTTGGCGCCAACAATTCCACTCTGAGCCCAGACCGCAGTTGCCCAACCCAAACAAACCACCAGATTCAGTATTCGTCTCATGTCCCCTCCCAATAGAGCGGGCCAAAGACGGCGCTACTTTTTCTTGGGCTCGAGCTTCAGGTTGATGACCGGCTTGGGCCGGGTATCGAACACGCTGAGACGCCGGACCGCGCTGGCCAAGTCGCCCCGTTCTGCCCGCACCTCATAGTCGGTGTTGGTGCTCAACCCATGAAACTGGTAGCGCCCATCCTCTTGCGTAATATAAGAGCGAACCTGGAGGGTCTTGGCGTTCTTCAGTTGCACGATGGCGGTTTTGGCCGGTCTCTCCTGCTCGTCCAGGACGAATCCCTGCAGGGAGCGGGTGTTGGGATCTTCCTTATCCTTGTCCCTCTTCCACTGAGAGGACGCGGGAAGGGCGGTTAGAGCCAGCAACACGAGCGAAAGAGCAATGAACTGAAAGGTTTTCATCCTACTTTTTCGATTCCGCTTCCAGCCGGAAAAAGACATCCACGCGCTCATCCCCCGTTATGGAAACGGGCTTTGACTGCTCGCGGAAGCCCTTGGCTTTGACACTCACAGTATATCGCACGGGCGCGGCAGGGACCCGAAACACGAACTCGCCGCGGGGGGTGGATACCATCTTTGCGCTCTTGACCTTGACAGCGGATGGCCCCTCGGGCGTGGGCTTAAGCGACACCTCGGCCCCCGGCAGTGCAAAACCCGTATCGCGAAACACCGTTCCTGCGATCAATGCGAATGATTCCTGCTTGTCCCGCTTCCCGGCTGCGGCCGGAAACATCGCCATCCCCGCCACGCCTAACAGGATGCAGGCCCGGATAAGAACACGGGCGAGCCCGATGCTAACGCCACTCCTCCTCGTCTTCGTCCTCATCCTCCTCATCGAGGTCGCCTTCCTCATCATCCAGATCCTCTTCTTCGGCAGATTCAAGATCGAGGGGGTTCACCCCAGCGACCTGTATTTCAGCGCCGCACTCCTCGCACGTGAGGATGTCGCCTTCGTCGAGTTCCTCTTCTTCGACGTCAATGGGGCCATCGCACATCGGGCATTTAACCATCTGCTCTCCTCCTTGCCACGTCGCAGCTATATATATACGAAACTTTCACGTGGAATGAAAGGGCCTCTGCAAAGGATTTTATCTTGGCTGCCGAAGATCGAGCGCGCACCATACAGGTGAATCGAAAGCGGCCGGCGGGGATGCCAAGTCCCGTGCCTGGAAATCCGGCGCCTCGGCCATCCTGAGGGTGGACGCGGGGACTTCTTTGCGTTCCACCTTTACCGTCCGCCAGGGCGTCGCATACACCAATCGTGTGCCATCCGGCGACCAGCGTGCGCCACGCCCGCGGTCCAGGTAAGTCCATGCGCGGGTTTCCATGTTCAGCAGCCAATATTCCTCCGCGCCTTCGACCGGCGAAGACGCCAGAATCCATTTGCCGTCCGGCGACCAGGCCAGAGCTCCGGGCGACGTCCACCGGTCCGACTTCGCTGGCAGTGCGATTGTGCGCTGGATCGCGCGCGAGCGTACCTCGACGATTTGCAGATCCGTCCCGTTCGCCACCAGCGCTACCAGCTTCTCCGAGTCCGGCGACCATGCCGGTCTGGCGCCCCGGCCCAGGTGCGCGATCGGTTTGCCGTCCAGGTCAACCACCAGCAATTGCGACTGCGCCAGGCTTCCGCCGCCCAGATACGACGTGTCGTAAGCGATCCGCGTTCCATCGGGAGATAGCGCCGGGTTTTCGGCGCGCGGCAGGCCCACCAGCGTGTTGCCCGGTAAAAGAAGTTTGGCCAGGTGATGACCTCCCTCGATGTCGAGCGCAAGCACGATTTCACGGCCGCCGCGCGACCAGCCGAGCACGCGCGAAATGGGTTGGTCTTCGTCCGTCTTCAGCAGCATCTTCTCTACACGGGTCTTCGTGTCGAGGGTCCAAAGTTCGTGCGCATGCTGATCGCCGCCGGAGAGGAACAGCAAGGTGTGCCCGCCGGTGCCGCACGCGGGCAGGTCGTGGTGGCGAATCGAGCGCGAAAGTTGCAAACGCCGGTCGCCCGGGCTGGTCAGGCGCCATAATTGCCGGTAGAGCGTGCCGCCCCGTCCGTGTACGCGGCCGCTGAAGACCAGCGCCGGCGAGGATTGTTGACACCAAGCCGCGGCGGCGCAAAGTGCGGCGATGGCGATTCGTTGAGAAGTTGTCATTCGGAAACTGTGCCGGCGGGTTCACGCCGCATCAAACTACGATAGCTGAGTGTCACCAGCGGTGGAGCAAGGATTGTCGTGGCGATCGACATGAACACGACGGTGCCGTATACGTCCTGCGGGATGATGCGCAGTCCAAGGCCTATCTGAGCCACCACCATGCCCACCTCTCCGCGAGGAATCATGCCGGCTCCTATGCGCGTGGCGTCGGCCCATCCCAGGTGCATTGAGCCCAGGCCGCAGCCAAGGAACTTCGTTACGCACGCGACGACCAGGATGATGGCGGCCAGAAGGATGGTGCTTCCGTGCCGGAAAACCGACAGGTCCAGGTGCAGGCCGATGCCCACCAGGAAGAATGGCACCAGGAATTCGGTGACCCCGCTGGTCATCTGGTGCACACGATCTCCCACGTTGCCGGCCAGCGCCATTCCAGCCAGAAATGCGCCGATGATGGCGGCCACGCCGGCGTGTATGGCGAGCAGCGAGAGCCCGAACAACAGGATGATCGACAACGTGAATTCGCCGTCGACCGACAGCGTGCGTTTTTCGACGCGGGGCACGATCTGCGCCATGGCCTTCTTGCCCCAGGTGGCGACCAGGACCGTGAATCCGACGGCCAACCCCGTGGTGAGACCCAGTTCGACGAAATTGATGCGGCCCTTGGCGAGGCCGCTCACCACGGCGAGCACAAGCAGTCCGAGTACATCGTCGATGACCGCCGCCGCCAGGATCACCTTGCTGGCTCTTTCTTCGAGCAGACCTTTCGAGGCCAGGACATGTGCCGTGATTCCCACACTGGTGGCCACCAGCGCCGCGCCCACGAAGATGGCTTCGACGGTGGGATGCCCGATCGCCATCATGACGGCGATGCCGCCCATGAAAGGCAGAATCACGCCCAGGGTGGCGGGTAGCAGCGCCTCGAGGCCGATCCTGGTGAGTTGAAAGCCCCGCAGCTCCAGACCGACGTGGAACAACAGGAACATGACGCCGAGTTCGGAAAGCACAGCCAGGAATTCAGTGGGGTGCACCCAGCCCAGCACGCTCGGGCCGATCAGAATACCGGCCACCAACTGTCCGACTACCGAGGGCTGCTTCAGTTGCTCGGCTACTTCGGCCAGCAGTTTCGCCGAGGTGAACACGAGAAGCATCTGGAGAAGCAAGCCCGCCGGCTCTTCGCCCGGGGCTAACAGGAAAGAAGGGATGAAAACTATGCTGGGATACATCTCCAATTCTGATGCTACAACGCCGCATCCTCACAGAGCCATGAAGGCCGAAGCCCCGGACACGCAATGACCCGTCATTCTTTGATTGCACTTTGAAAAAAACTGCGTGGTCCGGTTTGACTCCGGGCCCGTGGCGGCGATAAGTTACAGCAAGGCTCGCGGAAACGGCGGCGTGCTTCGACAACCGCGCATCCTCATCCGGATGGGAATTAGGGTGCACTCGTCCGTCCGCTGTGCCAGGGAGGAACTCGCATGGACGAATCGGGCTTCGGTTTGATGTCGCGGCGCGCTTTCGGCGCCGGGCTGGGCCTTGCCGGAACCGCGGGCTTGGCTCGCGCGGGCACCGCAGGCAGCGCCGGCAAGGTCAAGGTAATCGACGCGCACGCGCACTTGAGCCATCACGGCAGCCGCGATTATCTCGAAAGAGACCGCCAGCTCATCGACGCGGCGGACCGGTTGGGGATAGACCAGCTTTGCTGTTCCCTGCTGAGCCCTCGGCACCCCACGGATCCCGAGGAATTCCGCCGGTGCAACGATTGGGCGGCGGAGGCCGCGAAGCGCTATCCGGGCCGGATCCTCTGTTACTGCTACGTCAACCCCGGCTACATCAAGGAAGCGTGCGACGAAGTCAGCCGCTGCGTCGAGAAGATGGGTTTCATCGGGGTGAAGCTCTACAACGATTACGTGGCCACGGAACCGGTCGTGTGGCCGCTGGTGGAGCGGGTCATCCAGTTGGGCGTTCCCATCCTCCATCACGCCGGGCACTGCTATTCGTTGATTCCTCCGCAGCCGCGCATCAGCGACGGCGGCACCTTCGCCGAACTCGCCAAGCGTTACCCGGAAGCCATGATCATTTGTGCCCACATCGCCGGCGGCGGCGACTGGGAGTGGACCGCGAAATCGCTGCGGAACGCGCCCAGCGTCTGCATCGATACCAGCGGCAGCGTGATCGACGAGGGCACTGTTGAAATGGCCGTGAAGATCATGGGCGCCGACCGCGTCCTGTTCGGCTGCGACATGTCCATGACGGCCAGCGTGGGACGCATCCGTTCCGCCGCGGTGAGCGATGCGGATAGGGCCAAGATTCTGAGCGGCAACATGCAGCGCCTTCTGGCGCGGCGGAGGGTGTAATGATCGACGTAAGCGCGTATCTAGGACATTTTGCCTACCGGCAACTGCGGCACAATACCGGCGCGGGTCTGGTTCAATACATGGACCGCTTCGGCATCCAGCGCGCCGTGGTCTCGAGCGCTGCCGCCATCACGTACCGCAATCCGCAGGCGGGCAACGAGGAAGTGGCCGCGGAGGTCGCCGCGCACCGTTCCCGGCTGATTCCGTTCGCCGTTCTCAGCCCCGTGTACGCGGGCTGGCAGGACGATCTCAAGATTTGCCACGACCAGTTCGGCATGAAAGGCGTGCGCCTATACCCCAAGTGGCACAATTACACGCTGACGGATCCGCGCTGCCGCGCCTTTGTGAACGCCGCCGCAGACATGGGTATGGTGATCTCGATTCCAGTTCGCGTGGAGGATCCGCGCCAGCAGGGATGGTTGATCGATGTTCCGGATCTCAATCTCGACGAGGTGGCACGACTGGTCCGCGCTTGTCCGAAGGCGCGCTTCATCGTGGCGAACGGCAGTGGAATCGCAGGCTCGGCTTTGGGCCGCGGCGGCAAGGACATACCCGGCAACTACGCTGTGGACATCTCCCGTGTGAGCGTGGAGTTCGGCAACGAACTCGGCCAACTGATTTCGCTCTTGGGCGAGGACCGGATTCTGTTCGGCACGGGGATGCCGTTCCAGTATCCAGGCCCCGCACTGGCGAAGCTCGATATGCTCGAAGCAAGCGCCGCGGTGAAAGAGAAGATCCGCTCACAGAACGCCGTGCGCTGGCTAGGCCTGCCCGCCGACCAGTAGATTCCGGTGGCGCTTACGCGCCGGGGTTCGCCGAGAAACGCAGTTCCTTCACTTCGCGTACGCGGTCGCCGTCCACCCGCACGGGAACACAGGTGAACTGCCAGGTCCAGGTGTCGTCCGCTTTCGGCGCTTTGATGAGGATCTTGTTCCAGCCGGCCTTCAAGGTGACCTGAGTTGGAGGCCGGTAGAAGTAATCCTCATCCACCAGCGGCGTCTCGACGAAGTCTGCCACGGGGCCCGGCTGCTTCCATACGGGCGGCGCGATAGCTCGGTCGTTGACCCAGATCTTCGAACCTACAGTGCTCCATTCACCTTGTTGGGGGTTGGGCTGCTGGCGGCGGTTGGATCGTGAAGGACCATTGAATCCGATCCAAAAGCCCACCGTCATCTCGCGGGGCGCACGGACGTAGGTCAGGGCATAGACGGTTCCCCGCTGGGTTCCGGGCCGCCAGCCCTCGTACTTGAAGTGATTGACGGCGATGGTGGCGCCTACGGCGTCCGTCCAGCGGTAAGTCTTGCCGTCCATCACGTAGCTTGGCAGAATTTCCAGTTCAGGCGAAAACTGCGCCGCAAGGTCGCCCTTGTGATCGAAGGGGCCGATGAGCTTCCACGGAATGCCGGTCTGCTTGAGATACGGGAAAGGCCAGTCATTGAAGAACTTGTCGCGATGCGACAGCATCCGCGCCTCGAATTCGGCGTAGCGGGCGTGCTCGGAGGTGCCCGTCTCCGGCAGCTTGGCCCAGTATTGCGGATTGTGAGGCATGTGCCCGCGCCAGTAATTCTCCGCCGCCGCCAGGAGGGAAGGAAACACGGGGCTCTGGCGGTAGATGTTCATCACCTCGCTCACATTGAGATCCGGCCAGTGGCAGAGGATGCCGCCCCAGGCGACGCCGTTCCCTTCCGCCTGACCCGCTGTAGCCATGTTGAGCAAGCGCACCGGGGCCTGGAACGGGTCCACGTGATTGATGTAGTTGTTGCGCGAATCCACGATTGGAATCCCGGGAAGCGCGTCGAGTTCCGGGCCATAGGACCAGATCTGCGAGACAAATTTGTCCGATGGCGGATTGCCCGGCCGCCACGCCATCACCTGCCTTCCACGAGCGCGGACCAGGCCGGCCATGCGGTCCATGAAATGCGGATTGCGCACGTCCACTTCGTCGGAGCCGAGGTGCAGGAACGGCGTGTCCACGTGGTCCATGAATTCGTTCAGCACATCCGCGACGATCTTCACTCCACGCTCGTCTTGCATGTCGAAGCCGAAGGCGCGATTGAAATACTCGCTGTGGCCGGGCATGTCGATCTCCGGCACGATCATGATGTTGCGCTGGCGGCAGTAAGCGATAAACTCGTTGATCTCAGCGTAGGTGTAAAACTTGCCCGGGTGTCGCGTGGCCTGATAGCTCGATGGAGCATTCAATTCGGGATGCACACGGCATTCGATCCGGTAACCGGGTCCGTCGGCGAGATGGAAGTGGAACACATTCATCTTGTAGCGCGCCATTACGTCGATGAACCGCCGCAGCAGCGCCATGTCCTGATAATTGCGGCCGACATCGTGCATGAAGCCCCGCCAGGCGAATGCGGGCCAGTCTGTGATGCGACAGCCGGCGACGGCGGGGCCGTGCGCCCCGCGGAAGATTAGCTGGCGTAGCGTGGCAACGCCGTATAGCAGTCCGGAGGGATTCGGCGCCGTGATCGCGATGCGCTTCGCCGCCACATCCAATTCGTATGCCTCGCCGGCGCCGATCTTGCCGGCTCCACTCACATCGGAGAAGCGCAGCACGATCTTCGGCGCGCCGGCGCGCTGCTTCGCTCCCGTGGTGCCCAATGCGCTGACCAGTTCGGCTGCAGCAAAGCCAGCCTCTGCCGGAGCTTCTACCGCGAACGTGGAGCAAGCGAATGCTTCACTGGTCCATTGGACCTTCTGAGGGTAGGGAATCAGGGCGGGAAGTCCGGGCCTGGTGGGGATAGTTGCGCCGAGCCTCGTCCATGCTGTCGCCAGCGAACCCGTCAGGAAATGTCTGCGTTGCATGTATCCTCTCTCGTTATTATCTGTTGCCGCTGCGCATCGAGCGCCGTAGTGCCGGCTCGCTCTATCTGGCCGCACGCTCCACCAATTCGTCGACCTTCTCGGCGACGATCTCTTCCACGGCTGCACTGAATTTACCCGCGTGGCCGAAGAAGATCAAGGACTCACCGCCCTCGTAGCCGCCTTCCTGCAACACACGCTTCGAGGGGATGTAAGCCGGCATGTCATTTGAGTAGCCGGCCACCCAGGTGTTGTCGAAGCCGTACTGGCTCTTGAAGCGAAGCGAATAATCGACCACAACATCACCACCCAGGGCGATGAACTTCAAGCTGTTCCCGAATTGCCAGACCTGAACCGGCCAGGAACAATGGCCAGGGAACTTCCCGTCGCGGTCAAGCGTGCCCAATATATAGCGCGCCGTGGCCCGGTACATCTTCGTCCCGCTCTCCAATTGCTTCTGCAACTGTTCCCGTGACACGAATTGATGGAAGGGCAAGTCTACGGTTTCAAAGGCGACCCGCAATGGCCCTGATACCGGCTTCATTTCCCCATTCAGTACCTGCTCCACAGCCGCGGCGAGAATCGCACCCCGTATACGGCACAACTCCTCACCGCTGCGTGGGAGAGCGTTGGCATCCGCTCCGCAACCTTGTACGAACATCGCAAGGGCGCCGGGGTGCGCCTTCTCAAGCGCTTCCAAAGCATATCCCGGATAGTCGTTGCTGATGCGGTAATCATTCAATGTAGTCGGATGGCAAGCGTAACCCACAACTAGAGCCCGCAGCTTTCCGGCTCCATCGCGCACCGCCAGCACCGGCACATCCTGATCCACCGGCCCAGGCAATGACCGCTGGTTCACACGCCGGCGATTCACGGCGATGCCAGCCAACCCCTGTTCAAAACTCAGGCTCGCCGGGGCCAGATTCTGAATCGCCACGCCCACGACGTCAACTGTCTTGGCTATCAGACCGGCGGTGTAGCGCCGCACGACGTCCCGCTCCGCGGGTGTGAGGTCGTAGAGCGGCATTAACACCAGCCCAGCGAGGGGGGAGCTATGAGTGTGCGACACATTCAGCACCAGGCGGTCCCGTGTCAGCCCATAGCGTTGTCCGCACTGCGCGGAAATCTCATCCGCCATCTGGCGCTCGACGGTAGTCAGATCCAGTGTGACCAGCACCGAGGTCTTCGCGTTCGCGTCCTGTAACGCCAGCGCGCGAACGTAAATGTCCTGGCGGATGCCTTCCGAGGGCCGCTCGCGGAAGCCGAAGCCGGCCATCCGGATCGGCTCATTGGGGGTGATCGTAAGCTTTGCTGCGCCGGCTTTCCAATCCGCTTGCGCGAAGGCTGCGACGGCGGCCAGAAAGAGAACCGCCCTGGCGCTGTGTTTGAACATGATTACCTCACAATAGCGAGGGCGCCGGATGGCTTCCTTCGCAGGAATCCCCGGCGCCCTCGCAGGACTGCATCAAGCTCAGAAGGACAGCTTGAGTGACATCACCCAGGTGCGCGTGGCTTCCTGGTTGGTGATCATCCCGAAGGTGCTGCTGGTCGGGGTCATCACCGGAGTCATCAAGTTGGGGTGGTTCCAGGCGTTGATAACTTCAGCCCGGAACTGTGCGGTCACCTTTTCCATAATCAGGAAGTTCTTGAAAATGGAGAAGTCCCACCGCGCCTGGCCGTCGGCCCTCATGTTGCTGAACCGCCACGGCGAATAGCGGACGTTGGATCCGAGTTGCTGCGAACTGACCTTGTTGAAGCCGGCGCCGGTATTGAACCACCGGTCCACGTTGCGCTCGTTCTTGGACAGACCCACCTTGGTGGAATCGCCCGTGAACAGCGTCCAGACGTCGCCCCACTCCAGCGCGGGGCCGCTCTGGCGCTGCACCACGCCGTTGAGTTGCCAGCCGCCGGCGAAGAAATTCAGCGCCGAAGGCATGTTCGCACCGAAATGCCGCTTGCGTCCGAAGGGCAGTTCATAGATGCCGCTGATGACGACACGGTGCGGCCGGTCCTGGGTCGACAGCGACTCGTACGGCATGGGGTCGCTGGGGTTCAGGAACGCCGTGGCGTCCATGGACCGCGAGAACGTGTAGTTCATCATGAACATGAAGCCCTTCGAGAAGCGCCTCTCGACGCTGGCTTGCAGGGCATGATACCAGGAGTAACCGATCGGCTCGGTCACAGATACGCTGCCGAACTGCGGGTAAGGCAGAAGCAGCCCTTGGCGCGAGATGTTCTTGCCGTAGATCGAATTGGTGCCATAGAAGGGATTCGGAAAGACCTGGCTCAGGTAGGTGATGGTATTCTGGTCGCGGACCAGGGACTTACTTAGATACTGCTGGGGAAGAGTATTAAGACTCCGCCCCATCTGGAGCCGCGTGCCGCGGTTGCCCGCATAGGTAACCTCTGCTTTCAGTTGGCCGGGCAGCAAGTGCTGGATCCCGAGGGACCACCGTTGGTTATACGGATTCTTGCGGTTCCTGGCATAGAAGCTGACTGCCTGGCCGAGGTTCGTGGACAAACCGCCGGCGGCGCCCCGGGGCTGGATCAACCCGTTGGGGAATGGATTTGTCAGAGAGGCGACATAAGTCACGCCGCTGTCCATCGAAACCTGCACCGGCGTAGTGCTGCTGAAGCCGGTCTGGATCGAGTTGTAGCCGTTGATGCCAATTGAGTCATAGAAAATCCCATATCCAGTGCGAAGGATCGTAGTCGGCCGAAGCTGGTAGGCCAGTCCAATGCGCGGCATGAAATTGTTCTTCTCTCCAATCCACTTTCCGCGGGGATTGCCGTCCAATCCCGCGAATGTCAGACCGCCCATCACCTTGAAAGCACTGGCCGGCAATTCCGGAATCTGGGTGCCCGCGGCGTAGTTGGCCTGGGCCTGCGCCGCGATCGGACTCACCTGGTCATAGGCGAATCCTGCCACCGACCGGTTGTAGCGTTCCGTCACGGGGGTCTCATACTCCCACCGCACGCCGAGGTTGAGGGTGAGCTTGCGGGTCAGGTTGATGTCGTCCTGCACATAAAGCCCGGTGTAGATCTCCTGGTCAGCATAGCTGGCCGTCTTCGATACATAGCTCGATGTAGACGGGAGACCGAACAGGAATGATGCGATTTCGCCGCCCATGGTAGGCGCCGACGAAGTATTGTACGGACCGTTGGTGTATGTGCTGGCGAAGGTGAAATACGGCATCACATCGAACGTGTTGATGTTCGAGGACTCGCGCGACAAACGTCCTCCGAAGCCGAACTTGATGCTGTGCTTGCCCTGGAGTTTGGTGAAGCTGGCGTCCAGTGAGTGGATCACGCTACCCCAATTGCCGACTGCGGCATTACCCTGCAACGACGTGAGCGGGGATACCGCAATGCGCGGGAAGTTCAGGTTACTGGCTTCCGGCAGCTGCGAAAGAAAACTGGATGAGAAGCCGAGTTGGCTCAGGTCGTAGCCCTTCCGGAAACTTCCCTGATCGCCCCAGCGGTAGGCCGTGCCATAGCGGACGTCCATGAAGAAGTTGGGATTGAACACGTACACGTCGTCAAGAGCGAATCCCCACTTGTCCTGCCGGTAATCCAGACCGTCGTTGTCATCCAGGAATTTCCGGTTGGACTTGCTGTAGAAGCCTTCGCGCATCAGGCGGAAATACATGCGGTGGTTGGGATTGAAAGCATGGTCCACTCGAGTCAGATGTGTCCATACCGGGAACGGACCCGCGTAACTGACGAAATGATTGTTCTTGAATTCCTTGGTGCCGGTCTGGTTCGGCTCCGGCCAGAACTTGAGAAGGTTCTGCGTCACCGGGCTGATGAGGTTCTTGGGAATGATGTTTCCCGCCAGCGGAGTTCGCTGGAATTTACCACCCGAGACGGCTTGGGTGCTGAAGGGATCGTAAACCTGGTATGTGCCGCCCAGAGCCAGAAGCGGAGAAAGGTCGCCCTGCTTCATGGCCGCCGTGGGAACTGTGTTTGTGTAATCGTAGCTGTACGTAACATAGTTCTCTTCCCACAGGTAGAACCAGAAGGTCTTGTTCTTGCCGTTGTAGACCTTCGGGATGTACACCGGGCCGCCCGCGCTGGCTCCGTAACGGTTGTCCTTGAATGGGGCTACTTCCTGTCCTGCGCGATTCTGGAAGATTGTCGGCGTATCGAAGATCTTATTGCGATAGAAAAGGTGCCCTTCGCCATGCAGATCGTTGGTGCCGCTCTTCAGACTGACATTCACCAACGCTGCTGCAGTGTGGCCGATGGAGGCGTCATAGGACAGGCTTTGCACCTTGAATTCGCTCACCGACATCTGCGGCGGAACAAAGACAATGCCCTTGTCCATGCTGTTGGGGACGCCGTCAATGGTGAAGTCGCTGTTCCTCTGCCCCGTGCCATCCACCGCGAAGTCGGACTGCGCGCCAGGCGTGCCCACATAGCGCACGCGAAGACTGGTCGTGTTGATCATGCCGGGCGACAACAAGGCCAGATTATACGGCGCTCCGCCGAACGACGGTAGTTCCGCGATTTGGCGTTGGTTGATCACTTGGCCCAGACTGGCATCCACCGTGTCGAGCAGCGGCGTCTCCGCCGTGACCTGGACGGTTTCCGTTTGATTGCCGATTTCCAGCGGGATATCCACCCGTACCTGGTCGCCGACGCGCACCTGGATGCCCTGGCGCATGAACTTCTTGAAGCCTTTGAACTCAGCTTCTACCTTGTAGGTACCCGGCAGAAGGTAGGCGAGGACGAAATTGCCGGCTTCATTGCTTTTGGAGACGGCCGAAACGCCCGTTTCCGTGTTGGTGGCGCGCACATCCGCGCCGGTGATAACCGCGCCGCTGGAATCCGCGACACGGCCCAGGATTGTTCCGCGCGCATCTTGGGCACGCAGACCACAACTCATCAGCAGGAAGGCCGCGACCATAATCGCGGCCTTCAAACATTTACATTGAGTTAGCATAAGATTTCCCCATAAAATGTCTCAAATCAAAGTACAATCCACGACGCCTCAAGGCGCCGCAATTCTGTCGAACACGATTGTTTCGCAGGTATTAGACGCGTGGATACGCGCAATGCCAAAGACCCGATAGGGTTATTTTACACCGGCGCAACACCGGTTGGAACCTCGATCTCTTGCGCCTATCGGAGTGGTTCTAGCGTCCGTTGCCGCCTCTTGAGATCGCGTAGTCAAGGGCGCGCTGCGCGTGTAGCGCCGTGGTGTCGAAAAGCGGGACGCGGCAATCCTTCTGGGTGACCAGCAAGGGGATTTCAGTGCATCCAAGGATCACGCCCCCGGCACCCCGGCGGCATAACCCTTCCATTACGGTCTGGAAGAAGCGGCGGGATTCCGGGCGGCGCACGCCGCGGCAGAGTTCCCCGAAAATGATTTCGTTGATGCGCTCGTGATCGGCCGGTTCGGGCACCAGTGTCTCGATGCCGGCCCGCTTGAGTCCGTCGCGGTAGAAGTTCTCCCGCATGGTGAACACGGACCCAAGCAGCCCGACGGTCTTGATGTTGGCTGCCCCAACCGCCTGCGCGGTGGTCTCCACGATGCTCAGCAGCGGCATATCGACTTTCGCCTGCACCTGGTCGAAAACCAGGTGCATCGTGTTCGTTGAAATAAGGCCGAAGTCGGCTCCCGCGGCGTGCAGCGCGTTCAGCGAGTCCGCCATTGCCTGGGCCGCCTCGGCCCACTGGTTCCCGCGCTGCCAATCCATGTATTGCTGGAAATTGACGCTATAAACGAGGACCTCCGGATAACCGCAATCCCCGAAACGGGCCACATATGATCGCGTGATGTACTCGTAGTAGGCCACAGTCGATTCCGGACTCAAGCCGCCCAGAATTCCGATTTTCTTGTGCATTATGGCGCCTCCTGGCACCTTCCATATAATTGCGCCCGCCCGGCTTTCAATGGGCCGTGCGCTCCATTAAATCGCCTACCTTCTCGACGATGATCTCTTCCACGGCCGCACTGAACTTGCCGGGACGGCCGAAAAACACCAGCGCCTCGCCCCCCTCGTATCCGCCCTCCTGAACCACACGCTTGGAGGGAATGTAGGCGGGAACGTCGTTCGAGTAACCCGCCACCCAGGTGTTGTCAAATCCAAATTGATTCTTGAGCCGCAGTGAGTAGTCCACCACATCTTCGCCGCCCAGGATGATGAATTTCAGACTCTCGCCGAACCGCCAGACCTGGATCGGGCAGGAGCAGCTATTCGGGAACTTGCCGTCGCGGTCGAGTTGGTCCAGCAGGTACCGAGCCGTGGTCCGGTAAATCTTTGTTTTGTGCTCCAGCCGCTTTTGCAGTTGCTCGCGCGTGAGCATCTCGTGATACGGCAGGTCCACGCGATCGAAGGCTCCGCGCAGCGGGCCAGATACCGGCTTCATTTTGCCTTTCAACACCAGCTCGACGGCGGCAGCGAGCATCTCGCCGCGCCGTTGACACAACTCTTCGCCCGCGCGCGGGAACGCGTTGGAATCCGCGCCGCAGCCCTGCACGAACATGGCTAGCGCGCCGGGATGAGTTTTCTCGATCGCTTCCCTGGCGTAGCCGGGATAGTCGTTGCTGATCTTGTAGTCGCTTAGCATGGTAGCGTGGCAGGCGTACCCTACCACGACGACGCGCAACTTGCCCGCCGGGTCGCGCACGGCCAGCACCGGCACGTCGTGATCCACCGGGCCGGGCAATGACCTCCGACCGACTCGCCGGCGATTCACGGCGATACCGGCCAGCCCCTGCTCGAAACTCAGGTTCGCTGGCGCCATGTCCTGGATCGCCATGCCCACGACGTCAACTGTCTTTTCGATCAACTCCGTAGTGTAGCGGCGAACGACGTCGCGTTGCGCGGGTGTGAGGTCGTAAAGCGGCATGGGTACAAGGCCGGCCACTGGGCCGCTATGCGTGTGCGAAACGTTCAGTACCAGGCGGTCCCGCACGAGCCCATAGCGCTGCAGGCATCGCGCCGCCATTTCGTCCGACATCTGGCGCTCGACGCCGGCCAAGTCAAGCGTGACCAGCACAGAGGTCTTCGCGCTCGCGTCCTGCAACGCCAGGGCGCGTACGTAAATGTCCTGGCGGACGCCCTCCGACGGCCTGTCACGGAAGCCGAAACCAGCCATCCAGATCGGCTCCTTGGGCGTAATCACGAGCTTTGCCGCGCCCACTTTCCAATCAGATTGCGCGAAGGCCGCGACGGCGGCCAGGAAGATAACCACCCTGGCAGTGTGTTTGAACATGTTGGTTTTATAGGGGATAGTGCGTTGGGCGGTCACCTGCGCGGGTGACCGCCCAGTACCTCTACTTCAGGGGATCGGCTGACTAAACCTCTCCGATCCGGCGGATTAGAAAGACAGCTTCAACGACATGACCCACGTACGCGTGGCGTCCTGGGTGGTAACCATGCCGAACGTGCTGCTGGTCGGGGTCATATCTGGAGTCAGCAGGTTGGGATGGTTCCAGGCATTGATGATTTCAGCGCGGTACTGCACGGTCAACTTCTCCTGTATCAGGAAATTCTTGAAAATGGAGAAGTCCCACCGCGCCTGGCCGTCGGCCCGCAGGTTGCTGAACCGCCATGGCGAGTAGCGTACGTTGGATCCGAGCTGCTGCGAGCTGATCTTGTTGAAGCCGGCGCCGGTGTTGAACCACCGGTCCACGTTGCGCTCGTTCTTGGACAGACCCACTTTGGTGGAATCGCCCGTGAACAGCGTCCAGACGTCGCCCCACACCAGCGCCTGACCGCTCTGGCGCTGCATCACGCCGTTGAGTTGCCAGCCGCCGGCGAAGAAGTTCAACGCCGCAGGCATATTCGCGCCTATCCGCCGCTTGCGCCCGAAGGGTAACTCATAAATACCGCTGATAACCACGCGGTGCGGCCGGTCGTTGGCCGACAGCGACTCGTATGGCCTGGCATCGCTTGCGTTCAAGTAGCCAGAGGCGTCCATCGAACGCGAGTAGGTGTAGTTGAACATGAACATGAAACCCTTCGAGAAACGCCTTTCCGCCGAGGCTTGCAGGGCGTGATACCAGGAGTACCCGACGGGCTCATAGATCGTGATGCCGCCGAACTGCGGATACGGATATAGCAACCCTTGCCGCGAGATATTCTTGCCGTAGATCGAATTGATGCCATAGAACGGGCTCGGGAAACTCGCGCCCAGGTAGGTGATGGTAGCCTGATCGCGAACCAGCGACTTGCTCAGGTACTGCTGCGGAAGCGTATTCATGTTCCGGGCGACCTGGAGACGCGTGCCGCGGTTGCCAACGTACGTGACCTCGGCCTTGAGTTGGCCCGGGAGCAAATGCTGGATCCCCAAGGACCACCGCTGGTTGTAAGGATTCTTGCGGTCTCGCCCGTAAAGGGTGAGTGACTGCCCCAAGTTCGTGGTCAATCCGCCGGCGGCGCCCTGGGGCTGGATCAATCCGTTGGGGAATGGATTTGTCAGGGAGGCGACATAAGTCACGCCGCTGTCCATCGAAACTTGCACCGGCGTGGTGGTGCTGAAGCCGGTCTGGATCGAGTTGTAGCCGTTGATCCCGATGGAGTCATAGAAAATGCCGTAGCCGGTGCGCAGGATCGTGGTCGGCCGGATCTGGTAAGCCAAGCCAATGCGCGGCATGAAGTTGTTCTTCTCACCGTTCCAGATCCCGCGAGAATTGGGGGCGATGCCCGCGAACGTCGGACCACCCATCACCTTGAAGGCGCTGGCCGGCAGTTCCGGTATCTGAGTGCCCGCGGCGTAATTGGCCTGGGCCTGCGCAGCGATCGGGCTTGCCTGGTCGTAGGCGAAACCGGCCACCGACCGGTTGTAGCGTTCCGTGACCGGCGTCTCATACTCCCACCGCACACCGAGGTTGAGGGTGAGCTTGCGGGTCAGGTTGATGTCGTCCTGCACGTAGAGCCCGGTGTAGATCTCCTGGTCGGCATAGCTGGCCGTCTTCGATACATAACTTGACGTGGACGGCAGGCCGTACAGGAACGACGCGATTTCGCCGCCCATGGTAGGCGCCGACGAAGTGTTGTACGGGCCGTTGGTGTATGTGCTGGCGAAGGTGAAATACGGCATCACATCGAACGTGTTGATGTTCGAGGACTCGCGCGTCAGACGTCCCCCAAAGCCGAACTTGATGCTGTGCTTGCCCTGGAGTTTGGTAAAGCTGGCGTCCAGTGAGTGGATCAGACCACCCCAATTGCCGACTCCGGCATTGCCCTGCAGCGATGTGAACGGGGACACCGCCACGCGGGGGAAGTTCAAGACGTCCTTCTCAGGGAGCTGCGACAGAAAATTGGACGAGAATCCGAGTTGACTCAGATCGTAGCCCTTCCGGAAACTTCCCTGCCATCCCCAGCGGTAGGCCATACCGTAGCGGACGTCCATAAAGAAGTTGGGATTGAACACGTATACGTCGTCAAGAGCGAATCCCCACTTGTCCTGCCGGTAATCCAGACCGTCGTTGTCATCCAGGAACCGGCGGTTGGACTTGCTGTAGAAGCCCTCCCGCATCAGGCGGAAGTACATGCGGTGGTTGGGATTGAAAGCATGATCCAGGCGAGCCAGGTGCGTCCACACCGGGAACGGGCCCGCGTAGCTGACGAAATGATTGTTCTTGAATTCCTTGGTGCCGGTCTGGTTCGGCTCCGGCCAGAACTTGAGAAGGTTCTGCGTCACCGGGCTGATGAGGTTCTTGGGAATCATGTTTCCCGCCAACGGGGTCCTCTGAAAACGGCCATCCGTAAGGGCTTTGGTCGAAAACGGATCATACACCTGATACGTGCCGCCCAAAGCCAGAAGCGGGGAAAGGTCGCCCTGCTTCATGGCTGCCGTGGGAACCGTGTTCGTGTAGTCGTAGCTGTACGTGACATAGTTCTCTTCCCACAAGTAGAACCAGAAGGTCTTGTTCTTGCCGTTGTAGACCTTCGGGATGTACACCGGGCCGCCCGCGCTGGCTCCGTAACGGTTGTCCTTGAATGGTGCTACTTTCTGTCCTGCGCGATTCTGGAAGATTGTCGGCGTATCGAACACCTTGTTGCGATAGAAGAAGTGCCCTTCGCCGTGCAGATCGTTGGTGCCGCTCTTCAGACTGACGTTCACCAACGCCCCCGCGGTGTGGCCGATGGAGGAGTCGTACGACAGGCTTTGCACCTTGAATTCACTCACCGACATCTGCGGCGGGACGAAGACAATGCCTTTGTCCAAGCTGTTGGGGACGCCGTCAATGGTGAAATCGCTGTTCCTTTGGCCCGTGCCGTCCACTGCGAAGTCGGACTGCGCGCCAGGCGTGCCTACATAGCGCGTGCGAAGATTGGTTGTGTTGATCATGCCGGGCGACAACAAGGCCAGGTTATACGGCGCCCCGCCGAACGACGGCAGTTCCGCGACTTGACGTTCGTTGATCACTTGGCCCAGACTGGCATCGACGGTGTCGAGCAGCGGCGTCTCCGCGGTTACCTGGACCGTTTCCGTTTGGTTGCCGACTTCCAGGGGGATATCCACCCTCACCTGATCGCCGATGCGCACCTGGATGCCTTGGCGCACGAACTTCTTGAAGCCTTTGAACTCAGCTTCTATCGTATATGTGCCTGGCAACAGATAGGCAAGGACGAAGTTGCCGGCTTCATTGCTTCTGGATACTGCCGAGACATTCGTCGCGGTGTTCGTGGCGCGCACTTCAGCGCCCGCAACTACCGCGTCTGTGGAATCTGTAACGCGGCCCACGATGTTTCCGCGCGCATCCTGCGCGCAGAGTCCAACAGGCGTGAGCAGGAGAACCGCCACCGCAAGTGCGAATAGCGGGAATACCTTTCCGTATAACATAAACAAGACCTCTCGACTGCCAATTCTTGAGACTGCATTTAGCGTCCGTTGCTGGACACTCCACCCACCTTCTCGTACCTCTTATATACCCCTGCGGCGCGCCCGGTCAATGATGACAGGCACATTATCGGGGCGAGTTAGTTCAGCTTTGAAAGTAAAGCGGCCAGGGAGCTTTCCGTCGCATGGCCGGAGACAACCAAGGTGATAGAGATGAATGAGTTAGCGATGGCGTTTCCGGGGGGAGACTCGCGTGGGAACTGGCGGAGGAAGAGGGATTCGAACCCCCGAGCGAGTCACCCCGCTAACGGTTTTCAAGACCGCCGCCTTCAACCACTCGGCCATTCCTCCGCGCGTCAATTCCCAATCTAGCGGATCGGCCGCATAGCCGCAATTAGCCTCTTGCCACAGCTAGAAGTTCTGCACGACGCCCTGGGGGTCCGGACTCTTGCGCGCGCGTACCATGGAGACGAACACGGCGGTGGCGATGCACGGGATCACGGAAGCCGCGATGATGATCGGCTCGAACGAGAACCTGTCCGTGATGCGGCCGATCAGGTAGGTCGAGATCAGCGTGCCGACGCCGGCAGCGGAGCCGCTCAAGCCGCTCACCGAGGCTACCGCGCGCGTGTGGAAAACGTCTGCCGGCAGCGACAGGAACATGGTCGAGGCAGCGGCGTAAGCAAACGAGGCCCAGGCAAACAGCAGGATGAGGAGCACGTAACTTTTGACGCTCACCGACAGCAGCAGCAAAAGCATGCTGGGCCCGAAAATCAAGATCACGGTTCGCCTGCTCTTGCCCACCGGCCAGCCCCGCGAAATCCACCAACTCGACAGCGCGCCGCCGAAGAAGTTGCCCAGGTCCGCGCCCAGGAACGGCGCCCAGAAACCCAGGATGCTCTGCTCGATCTGGAAACCTTTGCTCATCAGGTAGAGGGCGAACCACTCGGAAATAAGGAACCAGTAAGGATCCAACAGGAAGCGGCCCAGCATGATGCCCCAGGTCTGGCGATAGCGCAGCAGTTTACCCCAACCCACTTTGGGGAGATCCGCACTGCTCGACTCTGCCGGTTCACGACCCTGTTCGATGATGCGCAGCTCTTCGGCCGAAAGACGCGGGTGCTCGCGCGGCGTGTGATAGAGCGCGCGCCAGGCGAGCAGCCAAAGCAATCCCAAGGATCCCGTGATCAGGAACGCGGGACGCCAGCTACCGAACGTGTAATGCAGCCAAAGGACGAGGAATGGCGCAACGGCTCCGCCGATTGAAGAACCGCTGTCGAACATGGCCACGGCCCAGGCGCGCTCCTTTGCTGGAAACCATTCCGAAGTCGCTTTGGTCGCGCCAGGCCAATTGGCGGACTCGCCCGCGCCCAGCAGGAAGCGAAACACACGGAAGCTCCACAAGCCTTGCGCCAGGGCCGTGAGCGACGCCACTATCGAGTAGAACAAAACGGTGCGCGTCAGGCCGCGGCGTGTGCCCATCCAGTCGAGAAGGCGGCCGCAGACACCCTGACCGATGGTGTATGCGATACGAAAGGCAATCAGGATGGTGGCGAAATCGGTATTCGTCCACTGGTACTCTTCTTTCAGGAAGGGCGCCAGTACGCTCAGCGTCTGACGGTCGACGTAGTTGATGATCGTGGACGTGAACAGCAGCCCTGCGATCCACCATCGCAGGTGCCGGATCGGTTTGCGATTCACTTGGATTGCCTCACGCGGTTCCGGGAATAGAGTGAATCTTCAATTATCGTCCAGACGGAGGGGAAGTCAAACGCAGTGCCAAACGCAGTGCCGTCAGCCCGGCAGAGACGCCCTTCCGGTTGACCGTTCGCTGTCATACACTGGTTCAATTCATCCAGGACGCCATGGCTCTTCTGAACAGGAAAGTCGCAGTCATCACCGGCGCGGCGACGGGTATTGGAGAGTCGATCGCGCGAACGTTTGCCAATGAAGGTGCGCGTGTCGTGGTTTTTGATCGTGACGGCACGGGCGCGAAGGAAGTCGCCGCGGATATCCGGGCCAATGGCGGGGCGGCCGTAGCCTGCCGCGGGGACGTGCGGGACGCCGGAGAGGCCGGAGCCGCCATCGAGCGCGCACTATCCGACTTCGGGCGCCTCGACATCCTCGTGAACAACGCCGGCATCTACCCGCGCCATAGCCTGCTGGAGATGACCGAAGCGCAGTGGGACGAAATTCTCTCCACGAACCTGAAGGGCGTGTTTCAGTGCACGCGCCTGTCTTTGCCGCACATGGTGGCCCAGGGTTCGGGCAAGATCGTGAACATCTCTTCAGTCACTTTCCACATTGGGATGAAGGACCTGACCCACTACGTTTCCTCGAAAGGCGGCATCATCGGTTTCACGCGCGCGCTGGCCCGGGAAGTGGGCGGCTCGAACATTCACGTGAACGCAGTCACGCCGGGCGCCATCGAGACCGAGGCGGAGAAGAAGGTCGCCACGCAGGAGCAGGTTGACGCGGTGGTCGCGTTGCAGTGCCTGAGACGCCGCATCGTCCCGTTGGACGTGGCCCGTGTGTGCGTGTTTCTGGCCTCGGAGTTGAGCGACGGGATGACGGGCCAGACCGTCAACGTGGACGGCGGTTGGGTGATGTACTGAGATGACTACGGTGGCGGCCTGCACCATAGTACGGATCGCGGCCATCGTGTTGTTCGGGAGGATGCAATGAAGCGCGTAGGTATCGCTTACCTGATCCAGGAGTCCAACACGTTTTCGCCCCTGGCCACATCGCTGGACGATTTCGGTATCACGCTGGGCGCCGAGGCTGTCGAGCGCTGGCAGGGAACGCGCACGGAAATCGGCGGATTTATCGACGCGCTGGTTCAACCGGAAATCGAGACTGTCCCGCTGTTCGCCGGCTGGGCCATCACCAAGGGCCGCATTCTGCGGAGCGAGTTCGAGCGCATGAAGAAGATTGCCCGGACGACCGCGCGGACGGCCGGCCCACTGGACGGGCTGCTGGTGGCTTTGCATGGCGCCACCTGCGCCGAAGGAGTCGACGACGCCACCGGAGCGCTGCTCGCCTGTCTGCGCGAAGCGTTGGGACCGCAACTGCCGCTCATTCTCACCCTGGACCTGCACGCGAACCTGACGCGGCGCATCTGCGCGCTGGCCGACGCCGTCATAGGATACCGCACTTACCCGCACATCGATATGCACGAGACGGGCACGGCGGCGGCGCGCATGCTCCTCGGGATTCTCGGCAGCGAGCCGAAACCGCGGACCGTATTCCGGAAGCTGCCCATGGTGGTGCCGGCTGAGAACATGCAGACCGCGCAGGGACCGATGGCCGAGGTTTGGCGCCGGGGCGAAGAGACGCGCCCGGCCGCCGTGCAGAGCTTCTCCGTGTTCGGTGTGCAGGCGTGGCTCGACATTGAGGAAATGGGGTGTGCGGTGGCGGCCGTGACCGTTGGCGCGGAAGCCGAGGCGCGCGAGTTCTGCGAGACAGTCGCGCGGCGCTTCGAGGAACTGCGGCACGCCTTCGACGTCGGCCTGCTCGCTCCGGAAACGGCGATCCGTGAAGCGTTGGCCACCGACGGCGCGCCAGTGGTGATCTCCGAATCCTCGGATAGCCCCACGGCGGGCTCGCCGGGCGACAGCGCGGAGATGCTGGCCGCGCTGGCCGAATATGCTCCGGACGCCAACGCGGTCTTGTGGCTCCGGGATGAGAAGGCAGTGGAGCAGGCGCGTGTCGCGGGCGTGGGCGCGCACATCCGCGTACAATTGGGCGGCCTGCACGACAAGGTGAATCGACGGCGAATCGAAGTCGAGGCCGGAGTGCTTCGCCTGTCCGACGGCCGGTTTACCATACGCGGGTCGCAATACACCGGCCTGGAGACGACCATGGGCCCCGCCGCGGTGCTCCAGGTGGGGAAGGTGACGGTGCTCGTGTCGAGCGAGTCGGCCAACAACATCGACCCCGAGCTTTACCGCAGCCAGGGCATCGAACCGCGCGACTACAAGATTGTGATCGTGAAATCGGCTACCGCCTTCCGCGCGGAATACGGGCCGTTCGCGGCCAAGATGCTGGTAGTGGACACGCCCGGTGTGAGTTCGGCCAACCTGCGATCAATGCCTTACCGGTGCGTCCCGCTCGACTACCTGCCGTAGCGCGCGCCCAGGATTTACTCTCCCCGCTCCACCGATCACACTGTGAAGTTTGACACCCCGTTCAGAGCCTCATTATATTCAAAGAGAAGATCCTTTCCCGAAGGGACTCATGCCGACCTCGTTTCCACAAATTTACTGGCCGGTTTTTCTGCAAGTGATCTTTGCGGCGGCGGTGGCAACCGCGATGCTAGGCGCCTCGGCCATCCTGGGCAAGCGGGTGCGGAATCGCGTTAAGGACACGCCGTACGAGTGCGGCATCGTGCCAGTCGGTAGCGCGCGCGAACGCTTCAGCGTCAAGTTCTACCTGGTCGCAATGATCTTCATCCTGTTCGACATCGAGACCGTCTTTTTATACCCCTGGGCCGTCGTGTACCGCGAGTTGAGATTGTTCGGATTCATCGAGATGTTCGTCTTCATCGTTCTCATCCTCTCGGGTTTTTTCTACATAGTGAAAAAGGGAGCGCTGGACTGGACCGGCGCTGAGACGACGGGCTGCGGTAAATAATCGATATTTATGAATAACGGGAAGGGGCAGTCTATGCCGCTGGCGCAGGCTATATCTGAACGCGATCCATCGGCTTTCATCGATCTGGAGCAGCGTCTGGGAGAATGGACCGCCGAGGTCGCGCCGGAGAAAATCGCGCAAGTCTGCCAATGGTTGAAGGATGAGTGGCAGTTCGAGCGTCTTTCAACGTTGACCGCGGTGGACTGGCCCGAACGCGACCCGCGCTTCGACGTCGTTTATCACCTGCATTCGATCGCTCGCAACGAGCGGCTGCGCTTGAAGTGCCGCGTGGGTGGAGACGCCCCGGAAATCGATTCGGTGGTGAGCGTCTGGAGCGGCGCCAACTGGTACGAACGCGAGGTATTCGATCTGTTCGGCATTCGATTCCGCAATCATCCGGACTTGAGGCGCATCATGATGCCCGAAGATTGGCAGGGGTATCCGCTGCGCAAGGATTATCCGCTTCATGGCGGCCGGTACGATTACGCCGGCAAGTAGGGGGCAACGAGTGAGCAACGCTGGGATCCCGGCAGAAGGCAAGGGCGCGGTTGAATCGCGGCGCATGGTCCTGAATATGGGACCGCAGCACCCGTCCACCCACGGCGTGCTTCGCCTGAAGCTCGAACTCGACGGCGAGAGCGTGGTACGCGCGGAATCCGACATCGGATACCTGCATACGGGCATCGAAAAGGAGTGCGAGGTAAAAACATACCAACAGGTGGTGCCGCTCACCGACCGGGTGGATTACCTAGCGAACTTGAGCAACAACCTCTGCTATTGCCTGGCTGTGGAAAAGCTGCTGGGCCTGGAGGTGCCGCCGCGGGCGCAGTGGATGCGTGTGATGCTCACGGAACTGACGCGGATCAACAGTCACCTGGTGTGGCTGGGAACGCACGCCATGGATATCGGTGCCATGAGCGTGTTTCTCTATTGCTTCCGCGAGCGCGAGGACATTCTGCGGATTTTCGAAATGTTCTCCGGTCAGCGCATGATGACCAGCTACTTCCGCATCGGCGGGCTGGCGCTGGAAGCTCCGCGCGGATGGCGCGAGCCGGTGAAGAAGTTCCTGGATGCGTTCCCCTCCAAGTTGGACGAATACGAAATGCTGCTGAGCAGCAATCCCATCTGGCTGCAGCGCACGCAGGGCGTGGGGTGCATGCCGCTGGAGGACATGCTGGAGGCGGGAGTCACCGGACCGATGATTCGCGCCGCCGGCCTGGCCTGGGACATCCGCAAGTCCGAACCGTACTCGGGCTACGAGAAGTTCAGTTTCAAGATTCCCAGCCGCACCGCGGGCGACGTCTACGCACGATACCAGGTGCGCATGGAGGAATTCCGCGAGTCGACCCGCATCGCCCAGCAGGCCCTGGAGGGCATGCCGGAGGGGCCGGTGGTCGCTAACGCGCCGAAGGTGGTGTTGCCCGACCGCGAGAAGATGAAGACCGAGATGGAGGCGCTGATCCATCACTTCAAGATCGTCACCGAAGGCTTTCGAGTGCCGGCAGGCGAAGTCTATCAGGCGGTCGAGTCGCCGCGCGGCGAGCTGGGCTATTACGTCGTCAGCGACGGGAGCGCGAAGCCCTGGCGTGTACACATGCGCACGCCGTCCTACGGGAACCTGCAGGCGCTGCCCAGGGGAATCGAAGGAAGGCTGCTCGCCGACATCATCACCACGCTGGGGAGCCTGGACATCGTTTTGGGAGACGTGGATCGCTAGATGACATTCTCAGCGGAGCTGGAAGCAAAGTTCGCCAAATTGATTGGCTGCTATCCGCCGGGCCGGCAGCGCGCCGCCCTCATCCCCATGCTGATGTTCGCGCAGGACGAGGTAGGATCCGTCACCCCCGAACTGGTCGCTGAAATCGCTTCGCGGCTCTCGCTCCAACCCGCCCAGATCGAAGAGGTGGTCAGCTATTACACCATGCTGCGGCGCAAGCCGGCGGGACGCCATCACATACAGATCTGCACCAACATCAGTTGCATGCTGAACGGCGCCGAGGAACTTTGGGAACACGCCACCCGCGAGCTCGGCATCGGCGATAAGGAGGTCACCCCCGACGGCGAATTCTCGTTGGAGGAGGTTGAGTGCATCGGCGCCTGCTCCTGGGCGCCGGCCTTGCAAGTGGGCTACGAGTTCCATCATCACATGACCATCGAGAAGTTCGACCGGCTGATCGAGAGCCTGCGGAGAATCCACTGACGCGATGCTGCACAACGAACCCAGTCCGCTGGAAGTAAAGGTTCTCACGAGCCGCTTCGCCTGGCCAGACTCGGCTTCGGTCGACACATACGTGGCTCACGAAGGCTATGAGGGCTTCCGGAAAGCGTTGTCGATGAAGCCCGAGGAGATCCTGGGCGAGTTGAAAGTATCCAACCTGCGCGGCCGTGGCGGTGCGGGCTTCCCTACGGGCATGAAGTGGGGTTTTGTCCCGCGCAACTCACCAAAGCCGAAATACATCGTGGTCAATGCGGACGAAGGCGAGCCGGGCACTTGCAAGGATCGTGTGCTGATGGAGAGCGATCCGCACCAACTCCTCGAGGGCATGCTGATCGCCGGGCTGGTGGTGGACGCGCACGCCGGTTATATCTACATCCGCGGTGAGTACCGTTATCTGATCGGGATCATGGACCGCGCCATCGAGGAGGCCAGGGCGCGCGGGTATCTCGGCCGCAACATCCTGGGCAGCGGTTTCGACTTCGAAGTTTACACGCATACCGGCGCGGGTTCGTACGAGTGCGGCGAGGAATCGGCGCTGCTTGAATCGCTCGAGGGCAAGCGCGGCGTGCCGCGCATACGCCCGCCATTCCCGGCCGTCGCGGGCGCGTTCGGTTGTCCCACGGTGCTCAACAACGTGGAAACGTATTGCGCGGTTCCGGTTATTCTGCGGCGGGGCGGCGCGTGGTTCGCCGATCTCGGCGCGCCGAAAAACGGCGGAACGCGGCTGTTTTGCGTCTCGGGACACGTCAACCGCCCCGGCGTTTATGAACTGCCGATGGGCTTCAACCTCCTGCGCATGATCAACGAGGTGGCCGGCGGAGTCCGTGGCGGCAAGAAGTTGAAGGCTGTCATTCCCGGCGGTTCGTCATGTCCGGTACTCAAAGCTGAGGAGTGCGACCTGGCGATGGATTACGACACGCTGGCCAAAGCCGGCAGCATGCTCGGTTCGGGCGGCGTGGTGGTGATGGATGAAGACACCTGTATGGTGGAAGCGGCCGCGCGCATCATGCGCTTCTATAGCCACGAAAGTTGCGGCTGGTGCATTCCGTGCCGCGAAGGCACCATCTGGTTGAGTAAGCTGCTCGCGCGGTTCCACTCTGGCGCGGGCGAACGGCAGGAGATCGACCTGATCGGCGAGCTGGCGCGAAACATGCTTGGCCGCACCTTCTGCCCGCTGGGCGATGCGGCAGCCATGCCGACCATAGCTTTTGTGAAGAAGTTCCGCGACGAATTCGAAGCGCACCTGGACGGGCGCCCCTGTCCGTTCGAAAAGAAGAAGCGGCTGGTGACGGCGTAATGGCGAATCTGGTTCACCTGACCATTGACGATAAGGCCGTGGAAGTCCCGGCCGGCACGCTGGTGATCGAAGCGGCCAAAACCGTGGGCATCCGCATTCCGGCGTTCTGCTATTACCCCGGCCTGACGCTGCAGGCGGCCTGCCGCATGTGCCTGGTAGAGGTGGAGAAAGCTCCCAAGCTCCAGACGAGTTGCACGTTGCCGGTGGCGGAAGGCATGGTGGTACGGACCTCGACGCCGCAGGTAGTCGAGGCGCGCAAGTCCATGCTGGAGTTCCTGCTCACCAATCACCCCCTGGACTGTCCTGTGTGCGACAAGGGCGGAGAGTGCGAGCTGCAGGACATGACCTATGAGTACGGCGCGGGCACCAGCCGTTTCCACGAAGAGAAGGTCCACACACCTGAAACGCGCTTCTCGCCGTTCATTTACTACGACGCTCCTCGCTGCATCCTCTGCTACCGCTGCGTGCGCATCTGCAACGAAGGCATGGGCGTCAACGCGCTGAGCATCGTGAATCGAGGCGCGGTGAGTGAGATCGCGCCCAACCAGGGCGATCATCTCGAGTGCGACGAGTGCGGCATGTGCATCGACATATGCCCGGTCGGCGCTCTCACCAGCGAGACATATCGGTATCACACGCGGCCCTGGGAGATGCAGCACATCGGCACGGTTTGTGCGCACTGCGCCGACGGCTGCAAGACGACACTCGGCGTGCGCAACGGCGCGATCATCCGCGCCAACAACCGCGACCGTTCGGGCGCGAACGGTGAGTTCCTCTGCGTGAAAGGGCGTTTCGCCTTCGATTACAACTCGCACGCCGAACGCCTGCAATCGCCGCTCATGAAGGTGAACGGCAAGCTCGAGCCCGTAAGCTGGGCGCGGGCTATTGAGGCGGTGGCGGCTAAATTCCGGGAAACCGTTTCGCGGCGGGGCGGATTCGGTGTGATCGGCTCCAATCGCACGACCAACGAAGAAGACTATTACCTGCAGAAATTCGCGCGCCGGGTGCTGGAGACCTCCAACATTGACCATCACCGTACAGGCGACGTTCCGGCCTTGATGGCGGCGGTGGGCGGGCGCGCGGATGCTTTTGCGAGCACGGCGGACCTGTACACGAGCCGCGCCGTTTTGGTGGCGGCCAACGATCTTGCCCAGCAGCACCCGTTTCTCTCCTACCAGATCCGCGCCAACTGGCGGCATCATCAAGCACACGTCTATGCAGTCACGCGGGGGCCGGTACGCGAGGACGGCTATGCAACCTCGATCGTGCGCACGGAGAAGGGCAAAGAACTCGAAGGCATTGAAAGCCTCCGCGACAAACTCCAGACGGAGCCGGAACTGGTGATTGTCTTCGGTGACGCGATCCAGGACGACAAGGTGCGCGCCCTGGTGAGCTTCGGCGATTCGCTGGGCATTCCGGTGAAGTACGTCTGCCTGGTGGACTACGCGAATTCCCGCGGTGCCATCGACATGGGGCTGGCGCCGGAGTTTGAGCCCGGTTACGTACCCGCGTCCCAACCTGGATTAAGCCTCAAGGAGATGCTGGACGGGAAGGAACTGGATGCCCTCTGGGTGGTGGGCGCGAATCCGTTGTCGCGTCAGTCAATGGCATCCTCGAAGGCATTCGTTGTCGTGCAGGATCTGTTCCTGACCGAAACCGCCGCCCGCGCCGACGTTGTTCTGCCGGCGCTTTCGGCCTACGAGAAGACCGGCACTATGACGAACGTCTGCGGCGAGCAGCAGCCGCTCGCGCGCGGCGCCGTGACCATGGGCGCCAAGAGCGACCTGGAGATCTTCGGCCTGCTCGGGCACGCCATGGAGGCAGACCTGGGACCGGCAACGCCCGCAGCCGTACTCGCGGAGATCCGGCGCGAGGTGCCCGGTTATAACGGCACGCCGGTGACTCCTGGTGCAAGCCTTCCGCGTGCGGGCGAAGTGTGGTCCAGCGAGGATACACTGTTCAGTTCCGGTACTCTGGGACGATACTCGAAGATGCTCAACTCGGCTACCGAGCGCAGCAGGAGACTGTACCAACCGTGAACTTCCTCCTGTTGAGCACCATCAAGACGGCTGTGTTCGCAGCGATTCTGCTGACCACGCTTGCCTACCTGCAACTCGTCGAGCGCAAGGTTCTGGGGCACATCCAGCGCCGCCCGGGGCCTTACCGCGTCGGCCCGCACGGACTTCTTCAGCCGCTCGCGGACGTGATCAAACTCTTCACCAAGGAAGACCTGCTGCCGCCCGCGGCCGACAGGCCCTTCTTCATCCTGGCGCCCTTCCTGGCAGTAACGCTCGCGCTGATTCCCGTCGTCGTGATGCCGTTCGGTCCCGAACTGCATCTGTTCGGCGTCGAAACGCGCTGGCAGCTCACCGACCTCAACGTGGGCGTGCTCTTCATCCTGGCGGTCTCGTCGCTGAGTGTTTACAGCATCGCGCTGGCCGGCTGGTCGTCAAACAATAAGTACGCATTGCTCGGGGGGCTGCGGGCCGCGGCGCAGATGATCAGCTACGAGCTACCCATGGGCCTCACCGTCGCGAGCGTGCTGCTGGTGACCAACACCATGAGCCTGCACGACATCGTGATGCACCAGGACGGCTATTACTTCGGCTTTCTCCCGCGCTGGCACATCTTCCAATTTCCCTCTCCGCAGGCTATCGGCTTTATCCTGTTCATGATTTCCAGTTTCGCCGAAACCAATCGCATTCCTTTCGATTTGCCGGAGGCCGAAAACGAGTTGGTGGCCGGCTTCCACACCGAATACAGCAGCATGAAGTTCGCGTCGTTCTTCATGGCCGAGTACGCGAACATGATCACGGTCACGTCCATGGGTACGCTGCTGTTCCTGGGCGGCTGGCATCCGCCGTTTCCGGTCTCCATGGGATCGAACTTCGTGCCTGCGCTGCTGTTCCTGGCTGTGGCTCTCGTGACGCTCTACCACGGCCTGAACCCGGCCCGCGCGAGGGACCGCTACAGCCTGCCGGTATTCGCCATGGTGTTCTTCGCGCTGGCGGCCGTACTCCTGATCCCCACTGTGCAGGCTACGCTGACACCCATATTCTGGTTCAGCATCAAGACGGCGCTGCTGTTGTTCACGTTTATTTGGGTGCGCGGGACTTCTCCGCGCTTCCGTTACGACCAACTGATGAGCTTCACCTGGAAGTTTCTCTTCCCGGTCGCCATGCTGAACCTGCTGGCGACGGGGTTGCTGGTAGCATTGTACGGCTAGTGATCTTATGGACGTCTTCCTGTTTCTGGTGTTCGCGCTGGCCGCGGTAGGCAGCGCAATCAGCATGGTGGTGCAGACGCACCCCATCCACGGCGCCATCTCGCTGATCGGCGTGATGGGTTCGCTCGCCATGCTCTATCTGATCCTCGGCGGCGAGTTCATTGCCGCCGCACAGATCATCGTTTACGCCGGCGCCATCATGGTGCTGTTCGTATTCGTGATCATGCTGCTCAACGCGGGGCGCGAGGGGGCCTCCCGCCGGCCGCGTATGGTGCTCTGGCTGGGCATCCCGACCTTCGTGGGCTTCCTCAGCGTGCTCAGCTACCTGGTGCAGCGTGTGGCGCCGAAGAGCGAACCGGTGCGATTCGGCGCGTTCACCGGTGGCAA